>JBOHUH010000071.1:0-50685 GCA_050733915.1 Candidatus Dormibacteria bacterium
CCTGGCCATCCTGGAGCAGGGAGAGGACGAAGCGGGTGACGTTGCGCGAGTACAGCTGGCTGGCGTGGTAGGCCATCCGCGAGGGCAGGTCGAGAGGCCCCAGGATCCAGACGTCGCCGGCCAGCACCTCCTTGCCGGGTTGGGTGAGCTCGCAGTTGCCCCCCGCCTCGGCGGCAAGATCGACCACCACCGACCCCGGACGCATCCGGCTGACTGCTTCCCCGGTGACCAGGACCGGGGCCTGGCGCCCCGGCACCAGGGCGGTGCTGATGATCACGTCGGCGTCAGCCACCTCCCGGGCCAGAGCCTCCTGCTCCTGCTTCTGGGCGGCCGTCGAGACCTCGGCGGCGTAGCCACCGGTTGCCTCGCCGCCGACCGACTCGCCGACGTCGACGAACTGGGCGCCCAGACTCTCCACCTGCTCTTTGACCTGGGGGCGGACATCGAAGGCGCGCACCACGGCGCCCAGCCGGCGGGCGGTGGCGATCGCCTGCAGCCCCGCCACCCCCGCCCCCAGGACCAGCACCCGAGCAGGAGTGACGGTACCGGCCGCGGTCATCATCAGTGGGAAGAAGCGAGGCAGTCGGCCGGCCGCCAGCAGCACCGCGTGGTAGCCGGAGACCGAGCTCATCGAGGAGAGGGCGTCCATATCCTGCGCCCGGCTGATCCGGGGCAGGCGGTCCAGGCTGAAGGCGGTCACTCCCCGCTTGGCCAGCGCGGAGACCAGCGCCGGCTGGCCGAGCGGCTGAAGCATCCCCACCAGCACCGAGCCCTGGTGGAGCAGCGACACCTCGTCG
Organism: Candidatus Dormibacteria bacterium; assembly: GCA_050733915.1. Lineage (GTDB taxonomy): Bacteria > Chloroflexota > Dormibacteria > Aeolococcales > Bog-877 > Bog-877. The sequence goes on from JBOHUH010000071.1 coordinate 798, forward strand.
CCGCCCTGGCCCTTGAGCAGGGGGGCCCGCACCTTGATCAGGAGGTCCGCCGAACTGAGCACCTGGCGGTGGGTGGCGAGGATCTTGACCCCCACCTCCTGGTAGCCCGAGTCCTTGAAGTAGGCCCTCTCGCCTGAGCCCTTCTCGGCGACCACCTCGGCGCCAGCGCCGATCAGCCGGGCCGCGGACTCGGGCACCAGGGCCACTCGGCGCTCCCCCTGGACCAGCTCCTTGGCGATCCCGATGCGCACTTGGCGACTCTATCGGGTCGCGGCCTGGGAGTACCGGCGGACCGCCGGGACCTGGGGTCCGTCATCCTAGCCGGGTGCCGGGGATCGAGCCGTACCTGCGACGGATGCTGCACGGCTGGCAGCCGATCGTGGTGGCCAACCGCCCCCCGGTCGAATCGCAGCTGGAGCCCGGCGGGGTGGAGCGGATCAGCCGCGGCGCAGGTGGGTTGGTCACCGCCATGGGAGCGCTGGCCCAGGCCAGCGGGGCCTCCTGGGTGGCGGTGGCCCGGGGCGAGTCCGATGCCCGGCTGGCGCAGAGGGCTGACCAGGACGGCCTGGTCGAGGTCCGATCTGAGGATGGGAGCACCTTCCGGATCGCCTACATCCACCCCGATCCTGAGGCCTACCGCCTCTACTACAGCGAGATCAGCAACCCGCTGCTCTTGTTCATCCAGCACTACCTCTGGGACCTGGGCCGGGAGCCGATCCTGGACTCTCGGACCGAGCACGCCTGGCGCGACGGGTACGTCGCGGTCAATGCCGAGTTCGCCGACCGGGTAGTCCGGCTCGCCGAGGCCGGCAGCGCCCGGCCGCTCATCCTGAGCCAGGACTACCACCTCTACCTCATGCCCCTGATGATCCGGCGTCGGCTCCCCGAGGCTCACCTGCAGCACTTCATCCACATCCCCTGGCCCACTCCCCAGTACTGGAAGGTGCTCCCCCGGCACATGCGGGACGGGATCATCACCGGCCTACTTGGCAACGACGTGATCGGGCTGCAGACCTCCCTCGACGTGCGCAACTTTCTGCTCACCTGCGAGGAGAACCTAGGCCTGGCGGTCGACCACCGCCAGTCGACGGTCTTCTTCGAGGGCCGGAGCGTCTGGATCAGGGCCTACCCGATCTCCATAGACGTGAGGGCGCTGACCGAGCTGGTCAACCACGAGGAGGTGCGCCGGCAGGAGCAGCTTCTGGCGGCCTGGCGCCCCGAGTTCCTGATCCTGCGGGTGGACCGGACGGACCTCAGCAAGAACATCGTCCGGGGCTTCCTCGCCTACGAGCGGCTCCTGGACAGCCACCCTGAGCTGCGGGGCCGGGTGGTCTTCTGGGCCTTTCTGCAGCGGAGCCGCCAGAACGTCGACGCCTACCGTTCCTACCTGGGCGCCCTGGTGAGCGCCGCCGCCCACGTCAACCGTCGCTTCCAGACAGGTACCTGGACGCCGATCCGGCTCGAGGTCGAGGACAACCTCTTCAAGGCGGTCGCGGCCTACAAGTCCTACGACGCCCTTCTGGTCAACCCCATCTACGACGGGATGAACCTGGTCGCCAAGGAGGGGGCGCTCTGCAACACCAAGGACGGGGTGCTGGTGTTGAGCGAGAACGCCGGCAGCCACGAGGAGCTGGGCAGCGAGGCGCTGACCATCAACCCCTTTGACATCGACCAGACGGCCGAGGCCCTGCACTCCGCCCTGACCATGCCCAAGCGGGACCGCTCGACCCGGGCCCGGCACCTGCGCCAGATCGTCCGCAAGCACGACATCGTGCGCTGGATCACCGCCCAGCTCCAGGACCTCAACGAGCTGGTGCCCCGCTGACCGCTGGCGCGTCCCGCTCAGGCGGCCCGGGACAGCTCCTCGAGGACCCCGCTCAACAATCTTGCCCACTGCTCTGGGCCAGTCATGCTGAAGTCAGCCTCTTCCAGGAGCCGCTCCGGGGTCTCCGGGCTAAGCACGGCCAGGGCCAGCGAGAGCTCGAGGCGGGGGGCGCGACGGTGCAGCTGGACCATGGCTGGGAGGTCCCCCAGGTCGTCGCCGGCGAAGACGCAGCCGCGCGGCGCGATCCGGTCCAGTAGCTGCACCAGGGCGGTGCCCTTGTCACCGGCGTGGCGATCGCGAAGCTCCAGCACCCGCCGCCCTCGGAGCAACTCCAACCCCTCGCGCTGTGCGACCTGGGAGAGGATTGGGCGCAGTTCCACGCCAGCCGTGTGACGGTCCGGGGCGTTGCGGTAGTGCACCGCGATCCCCAGGGTCTTGGTCTCCACCTCGACCCCGGTCATGCCGCGCAGCGACTCCTTGAGCTCGTCGGCCAGGCGCAGCAGCCGAGGAGAGGGATTGGAGGGCGGTGCCGAGAGGGGACCGGGGCCGGCCTCCCGCCAGGGCTCGAGGCCGTAGCTGCCCAGCAGCAGGACCCCAGGCAGGGGGCACTGGAGCAGGAGGTTGCCCAGGTCCCGGCCACTTATCACCGCCACCGGGGTGCGTCGGGCGAGCTCCGTGAGAGCGTCCGCGGCCTGGGGCAGCGGGCGCGCCCGGCGGGGATCACGAACAACAGGAGCCAGGGTGCCGTCGAAGTCGGTTGCCACCAACAGGCTGCCGGAGCGGGCCAGGCGCACCAGGGGTCCGGCCAGCTCTTCCAGGGTCCTGGGGAGGGGACCTGCCACCACCTGATGATATGCGGCGCGGAAGCGCTAGCTCCGATCCGCTACGCTGCCCAGGTGATCGCCCCCGAAGTGCCGGAGCAGAGCGTCGCCGAGCTGGTCCAAGGATTGGGCGAGGACGTCCGACAGCTGGTCACCGACGAGGTGGCGCTGGCCAAGTCGGAGCTCAAGGCGGCGCTCTGGCGGGGGATCCGAGCCGTGGTGGCAGCGCTGGTGGCTGTTCTGGGAGCGGGACTGCTGCTGGTCTTCGGGCTGGTGACCCTGGTCGAGTGGCTTCCCAATCACACCCTGGTCGCGGGCCTGATCGGCGCGGCCGGGCTGCTGCTGCTTTTGGCCGGGGCTTTGGTGATCTGGGCCAACCGGCGGCTCTGGCCGTTCAAGGAGACCAAGGCGAGTCTTGAAGAGGATCTCGAGTGGGCACGACGACTGAGCAAGCGCGCCAGGCCGTAGTCGCTACCCGCGGCCGGTTGGAGACCGGGGCGGACCGGCTGGAGGCGCGCCTGCGCTATGAGCTTGATCCAAGGCGCCGGCTCCGCCGCGACGGCCCCAAGCTGGCCGCGGGGTTGGCGGTGGTGGTCCTGGTGGGGAGCGCCTACCTGGTTCGCGCCCGCCGCCGACGCCGCGCCCAGGGCGCCCCCGACGTGGACTGGATCGCCGAGATGCCCAAAGAGTGGCGCGAGCGGCTCCAGGGGCTGCTCGCCGAGGCTGCCGAGCGCCATCCCACCGCCCTCGAGCCAGCTCGGAGCGGCAAGTTCCGCAAGCGCTCCCTGGGGACCAATCTCGGACTCCGCGCCGCCCGGCTGGTGGCCCCGGTGGTCATCTCGGCGGCGGCGGAGCGGATCGCGGGGCGACAGGGTGGTGCCGGCCCACTCGGGCGACCGTCCCCCCCCGGGGGCTCGCCGCCGCACCCGAGGCCCAGGGCGCGCTGGTGGCAGGAGCGCGCTGGCCAGTCCCCTAGCGCTCAGCCTGCGGCGGCCGAGGGCCCCGGGCCGGGGCCCTCGCACCCGGCTCCAGCGCCCTGAGGCGCCGCCTGCGGCGTGCCCCCCCGGGAGCTAGCGGTACTGGCGGTACTGGCGGCGCTGGGTAATGGCGCTGGCGATCAGGAGCAGGTAACCGCCTACCAGCAGCCCGATCCAGATCGCCGATGTGGTCCTCGTGTACTGGCCCGAATCGACGAAGGCGAGCGCCACCTCGCCGGCAATGGCGGCGCTGAGGGCGGCGACCACCAGCCGGCGCCCGGTGCGGCGGCGCAGGCACATGAGACCACCACCGATCACGGCAACCCCGGCGGCGACGACGTCGAGCACCAGTCCAATCAGCCCCAGCACCACCGGCCAGAAGTAGAGCATCCCCTGGCCCAGCGACTGCGAAGCTGACTGCATCGCCAGTGACAGCTCAGACCCGGTGAATATCCCAGCCGCCACCGCCAGGCCGACCGCGGCCAGCCCGAGGCTCCTGGTCCCGAGGATCAGGCGGGTCAGCGAGATGTCGAGCGCTGGGATGTTCATCGCCCCTCCCGTTCAGCGGACGCCAAAGTCAGCCGCTTCGCGGCGTCCCACGGGGAGGGTGATACAGGAGAGTTCGCGTCCCGTCAAGGGGCGCGGAACCGCGGGCGCCGGGCTCTGGACTTCTCTCGGGCAGGTTCTTGGGGGGTGGCTAGCATTCCCCGGGTGGCCCATCCCGTCCTCATAAGCGACCGGCTCACCCTGGAGAGCGCCTACCACCTCCCCGATGCCGTAGCCCGGTTCCAGGTCATGTTCAACTCGGACCAGCCGCCGGCGGTCACCCTCTCCAACCGCCCTGACGCCGAACTGCCTCTGACCGAGGATCAGGTGGCGCTGCACCTATGGCAGGAGGAGCTGCGGGAGGGTTCGAGTTCCTGGGCGCTGGTCCACTCCCTCAGCCGGGACCTCTTGGGGACCATCTGCATCACCGTCCTGCCCCCGGACCGCGCGCTCGCCTGGATCGGGCTGCTGCTGGTGGCCCGCCCCGCCAGACGCCAGGGCTACGGCAAGGAGGTGGTCAACGCGGTCCACGCCCACCTGGCGGCAACCGGTTGCCGGGAGGTGCGGGTGCACGTCGAGCCCCACGACACAGCCGCGCTCGGCTTCTGGTTCGCGCTGGGATACCTGGAGACGGCGCGGGGCGTGGACGACGCCGGTCGCGAGGTCCTGACCCTAGCGCGGGGGCTGGTCTAGCGACCCAGCCTGCTACTCGTAGCGGAGGACCTCCAGCGGGCGCACCCGCACCGGGCGCCAGGCGACCAAGGCGGCGGTGGCCACGGCGACCAGGATGGCACCCAGGACCAGGGCCAGTGCCAACGGGGTGGGGATCCCCAGGGTGACCTTGAGCACCAGCTTGCCGAGCGGCACCAGTACGAGTGCGATCGCTGCCATGCCGAAGGTGGCCCCGAGCCAGGCCACGGTTGCCGTCTCCACCAGGACCTGGGCGTACACCGCCCGGCTGCTCAGACCGACCGCCTTCTGAATCCCCATCTCGCGCCGGCGCTCCAGCAGGGACAGAGCGACCGAGTTGGCCACGATTACGATCCCCGCCAGGAGGGCCAGCGACGCGATGGCGGTGAGGAAGAGGATGGCGTTGTTGAGGAACTGGTCGATGATCAGGGTGAAGTCGGCAAGGTTGACCACCAGCGCCGCCGGGACGGCCCGGCGCAGCTGGGTGGAGGCGGCCCCAGCCCGGGCGGGCGGCAGCTTGAGCTCGAGCACCGCGTCGTTGGCGCCGACGGCGGTGGCGGTGGCGGTGGTCCCGAGAATCGACTCCAGAGTGACGCTGAGCGATATCCCCTTGCCCTTGGTCTGGATCGGGATGTAGAAGCCGACCACCCTGAGTGAGACCGTGCTGGGGTGGGCGGCGAAGGGGTTGGTCACGGTGAGGGTGTCCCCGGGCTTGATGTGGTACGGGGCCGAGCGCAGAGCAGAGCTCAGCAGCACCCCGTTGCTGGCGGCGTCGCTGGCCCGGAGTTGCCGGCCGCTGGTGATGTCGACCTGGGGCACAACCCCTTGGTCCACCGGGAATCCCTGGATCCCGCTCAGCAAGCTGACCGCGCTCCGGGCCCGCCCCAAGTGGGTCGTGCCGGTACCCACCTGGACGAAGGGCCGGCCGTTGATGGCGACCGGGGTGGTCGCGCCGACCAGAGTCAGGAGTTGTTTCTTGCTGTGCACCTTGGCGGCTGCCCGAACCAGGGCTGGGGAGTCCTTGACCGGCACCGCCGCCACCACGTTGTAATTGGTGGCCTTGGTGATGAAGCTGTCCAGGTCAGCCCGGATGTCGGTGCCCAGGACCAGGATCAGGCCCACCGCGAACACTCCAACGAACAGGGCCACCGCGGTGGCGGCGGTACGGGTGCGTTGGCGTGAGGAGTTGCGCAGGGCGAGCCGGATCACCGAGCGCGCCGGGCGGGGGATGTACACGACGATGAAGCCCAGCAGGGCGGCGGCGATGAGGAGGGCGCCCACGGCCCGCAGGCTGGGGAGCAGGGCGATCCCGATCGAGATCAGCAGCGGTACCCCCACCAGCACCACGTGGCGCAGGCTCAGCCGCTCCGGGACCGGCAGCCGTCCCACCACCAAAAGTGCCAGGCTGAAGATCAGGGTCAGGATGGCCAGCGCCACCCCGGTGCCCAGCACCAGCCAGAGCGCCAGCAGTGCCGAGCCCAGGATCGCCGAGGCCAGGAGCCAGAAGAGGGCAGCCACCAGGGCCAGCAGGGCCAGGCTTGAGCCCACCACCCCGGCGCTGGTGCCCCCGGGCATGTCCCGGAGCACCGCCACCGGCCGCACCCGGCTGAGGCGGACGATGGGCAGGATGGCGAAGATGCAAGTGGTGGCCACCCCGATGCCCACCCCGGCCAGGATCACCTCCGGGCTGAGCACAAAGCTGATCTCGACGCTGGCGACCTGCTGGACCAGGACCCGCACCGCGTCCGAGAGGGCGATGCCGGCGGCGGCTCCCGCCACCCCACCGATCAGTCCCAGCAGGGCCGCCTCCAGGCCGAAGAGCAGGTAGAGGTCGCGGCGCCGGTAACCGGTGGTCTTGAGCATGGCGATCTCGAGCCGGCGCCGGGCCAGGCTCACCTGCATGGCGTTGATGATCCCGATCCCGCCGATCAGGAGCGCGGCTAGTCCCGCCACCGAGAGGAACTCGGTGAGCTGCTGGCTCGACTTCTTGTCCGAGTTGAGCGCCTGCTTCACCGTGGAGATGGTGGCCAGGGGCATCTGCCGCCGCAGGCTGGCCGCCACCTTATCTGCCTGGGCGCTGGTCCGGGTGGTCAGGTAGACCTCCCCGTAGGCCACTAGGCTGCCCCGGCTCAGGACCCCCCGGAGCTGGGACTGGGACACCAGGATGTCGTTGCTGAGCCCGGCGGGAGGTGAGCTGGCTAGGACTCCGCCCACGGTCCAGCGCACCGGCCTGCGAGCGTCGGGAACGTCCACCCTGGCCAGCTGCCCCGGCGGCACCTTGAGCAGGGTGGCCACCGAGCCCGAGACGACCATGGTGTGAGGCCGGGTGATCAGAGTGTGGAAATCGCCCAGGGCTCCGGAGCGCATGGGGAGGTCACCCACTAGGGGGAAGCTGGCGGGGTTCACCGCGTCGATGGTGACCGAGATCCCCTGGCCGTTAGGCCGGATCAGGGTTGCCTGGTACTCCCTGACCGCGGTGAACCGGGTGATCCGGCCCTGGCGCCGCAGCTTGGTGAAACGGGACAGCTGGCTGGCTGGGAAGGGCACCGCCACCGAGACCACCGAGACGTCGCCGCCGTTGGCGGAGCGAACGTTGGCGGTGAGCGAGGCGCTGACCATGGCGCCGGCCAGCTGCAGGCCGACCATGGCCATGACCCCGACCCCGACGCAGAAACCCGCCAGCACCGTCCGGCTGCCGCCCCGGCGCAGCGAGCGGGTGGCGTAGCGGAAGTAGAACCCGGACTTCACCGCGAGCCGGCCCTGGGGCCGGGACTGTCGCTGATCAGAGCCCCGTCAACCAGCTGCAGCCAGCGGGTGGCGTACTCGCCGACGGTGCGGTCGTGGGTGGCGATCACCAAGGTGGTGCCGAGTCGCTCGCGCAGATCCCAGAGTAGATCCAGGATCTCCTTGCCCTGAGCCGCCGCCAGGTTGCCGGTGGGCTCATCCGCCACCAGCAGCGGCGGCTGGGTCGCCAGGGCCCGGGCAATCGCCACGCGCTGCTGCTCGCCGCCGGAGAGCTGGTTTGGGCGATGCTCCAGGCGGTGCTCCAGGCCGACCAGTCCCAGCAGCTCTTTGGCCCGGTCCGACGGCGACCCCTGCCAGCGCCCCGCATAAAGGGGCACCTCCACGTTCTCCCGGGCGGTCAGCGTGGGGATCAGGTTGAAGGCCTGAAAAACCATCCCCACGGTGCGGTTGCGAATACCGGCCAGCTCCGACTCCCGCATCTTGGAGATGTCGGTGCCGTTGAGCAGCACCTGGCCCGAGCTCGGGCTGTCCAGCCCGGTGATGCAGCCCAGTAGGGTGCTCTTGCCGCTGCCAGAGGGACCGGCCAGGGTGACGAACTCGCCCTGGTGGATGCTGAAGTCGATGTCGTGCAGGATCGGCAGCAGCTGTCCCCCCAGGGGTAAGGCCCGACCCAGGTGTCGCACCTCCAGGACCGCGACCCCGCCAGGGTTGGGGGCCGGCGAGGCGGCTGCGCCTGCCTCAGTCAAACGTGCCCGCCGTCCCAGGCTCCGCGAGCCCTAACGAGGCGCCGGCCGGTGCCGGTCTTGGGGAACTCCACCGGGTCGAGGCCGGGCCCGCAGCACGGGTCCCCTTGGCTTCGGGCACGGGCCATATATTGACGGAAGCTTGCTTGCCACCGCTCAGCGCTCCGCCGAACTGTCGATGCCCCGGGGGGCCAGCCTTGTCCTGGTGCAGCGCGCGCTCACCCACCTCAACGGCGCGGTCAACCTGGTCGGGCTCACCGACAACCACATGGGCCGGGCCCGGCTCTCCCCGCTGGCAGCAATCCCCGAGTGCCTGCGCTTCGGGCTCCGCCCGGTGCTGCACCTCTCCTGCCGGGACCGCAATCAACTGGGGCTGCATCAGCAGGTCTCGGGCGCCTCCGCCCTGGGGGCCGCCGGGGTCTTGGTGGTACAGGGAGACCGCCGCGGCGGCCCGGCGGTGGACTCGGCCCTGCGGGCCAGCGAGGTGCTGCGGCTGGTCCCCGAGTGGGCCGCGCCCAATCGGATCCTGAGGGGAGCGGTGGTCAATCCGTTTGGCCAGCGGAGCCGCGAACTGCGCCTGCTGGAGCGCAAGGTGGATGCCGGCGCTGACTTCATCCAGACTCAGATGGTCTTCGACCTGGACCGCTTCGACGACTTCCTCCGCGACGCGCGCTCGGTGCTGCCTGCCGACGTCGGAGTCTTCGTCAGCGTGGGCATACTCCGGGCCGCTCGCAACCTGGCCTTCGTGCGATCTGCGATCCCCGACTGCCCGGTGCCTGAGCCCGTGGCGGAGCGGATCCGGGCCGGGGCCGGGGTGGGGGTGGCCACCGAGGTGGCGGCCGAGATCGGGCGGAGGCCGGGGCTGAGGCTGCACGTGATCTCGCTCGGCGCCGAGCGCCACGTCCGCGAGGTGGTGGAGGCCTACGACGGAGCCCGCTCCGCCGCCACCGTCTGAGCCGCCGGGGGAGGCTCCCGCCGAGCCTCTCCTGGGCGACCTGGCGCCCGAGGAGTTCCGCCGCCTGGCCCACGCCACCGTGGACCAGATAGCCAACTACCTGGAGCGGCTGCCCAGCCTGCCACCGCTTTCACGGGCCCTCCCCGGCGATCTGGTGGGCTCGCTGCCGGGAGAGGCGCCCGAGCGGGGCGAGGGGATTGAGGCAATCCTCGCCGACGTCGACCGCCTCCTCCTGCCCGGGATCACCCACTGGGGCCATCCGTCCTTCTTCGCCTACTTCACCAGCTCCGGCTCGGCGGCGGGAATCCTGGGGGAGATGCTCACGGCTGGATTCAACGTCAACGCCATGCTCTGGCGCACCTCGCCCGCCGCAACCGAGCTGGAGTTGGTGGTCTGCCGCTGGCTGGCCCGGATGATCGGCCTCCCCGACGCCTTCGACGGGCACATCAACGACACCGCCTCGGCCTCGACCCTGGTGGCCCTGGCCGCGGCCCGGGAGGCGCTCGACCTGGACATCCGTCAGAGGGGCCTGCCGGGCCGGCCCGAACTGCCCCAGATCCTGGTCTACGCATCCGAACAGGCCCATTCCTCAGTGGAGAAGGCGGTGGTCACCCTGGGTCTGGGGCGCGATGGCTTTCGGGCGGTCCCCACCGATGGCGAATACCGCCTGGATGTCGCCGCCCTGCGCCGGCTGATCTCCGACGACCTGGCGCGAGGCCTCCGGCCCGCGGCAGTGGTGGCCACCGTCGGCACCACCGCCAGCACCAGCATCGACCCGGTGCCCCAGGTGGCCGAGCTCTGTCGCGAGTACCACCTCTGGCTCCACGTGGACGCCGCCCATGGCGGCGCCATGGCCGTGGTCCCGGAGTGGAGAGGGGTGCTGGCAGGGTCGGAGCGGGCCGACTCCCTGGTGATCAATCCCCACAAGTGGCTGTTCACCCCGCTCGACTGCTCGGTGCTCTTCACCTCCAGGCCGGAGGTCCTAAGGAGGGCTTTTTCCCTGGTGCCCGAGTACCTGACCACCCCGGAGGCGGACCGCGAGAGCGGCCCAGGAGCGCGCAACCTGATGGACTACGGGGTCTCCCTGGGGCGGCGGATGCGAGCCCTCAAGCTCTGGTTCGTGCTGCGCCACTACGGCAGTGCGGGGCTGGCCCAGCGGGTCCGTCAGCACGTCGGGATGGCCCACTGGCTGCGGGGGAGGATCGCGATCACCCCGGGCTGGGAGCTCTGCGCCCCGGTGCCCATGGCCACGGTCTGCTTCCGGCACCGACCAGGGGGCAGGCCCAGCGAGGCCGAGCTGGAGGCCCACAATCGGGCCGTCATGGCCGCGGTGAACTCCAGCGGATTGGCCTTCATCTCCCACGCGGTACTGGACGGGCGCTTCGTGCTCCGGGCCTCGATCGGGGGCATCCGCACCTCCCCCGACGACGTGGCCCGGCTCTGGGGGGCCCTTCAGGAAGCTGCCGAGTCCTAGCCCACAAGCTCCGGGCGGTCGACCACCTCCCTCCATTTGAGGTTGATCCCCCGGAGCCTCGTCAGGTGGGTGCCGCGCCCACGGTGGGGCTGGGGGCCGGATCAGGCCTGGAAGAGGCCGTCCAGGCGCCGGTAGCGCGCCCTCCTCGCCGCCGGGTCGACCCCAGAGGCCACGAGCCGCTCCAGAGTGGCCTCCAGTCGGGGGCGGAGCAGTGCCGCGGTGCCGTCCCAGTCCTGGTGGGCGCCGCCCGGGGGCTCGGGCACGATCTCGTCGGCGATGCCCCACTCCAGAAGGTTCGCCGCCTCCAGTCGCAGCGCCGCCGCGGCGCTCTGCTTGCGCCCGGCGTCCCGGAAGAGGATTGCGGCCGCGGCCTCCGGGGACGCCACCGAGAGGAAGGCGTGCTCCAGCACCAGCACCGAGTCGGCGAGCAGGGTGGCCAGAGCGCCGCCGCTGCCACCTTCGCCGATCACCACCGCCAGGTACGGCGTGGGCAGCGCCAGCTGTGCCTCCAGGGTCTGGGCGATCGCCCAAGCCTGGCCGCGCTCCTCGGCGGCCACCCCGGGGTAGGCGCCCGGGGTGTCGATGAAGCTGAGCACCGGCAGCTCCAGCCGGCCGGCCAGGGCGAAGAGCCGCTGCGCCTTGCGGTAGCCCTCGGGGTGGGCCATGCCGAAGTTGCGGCGGCCCCGCTCCTCCAGGGTCCGGCCCTTCTGGTTGGCCACGATCGCCACCCGGCGCCGGCCCAGCCGGGCCAACCCGATCACCACCGCGGCGTCGTCGCCGCCCTGGCGGTCGCCGTGCAGCTCTATGAACTCGTCGAAGCAGCGCTGGATCAGGTCCAGGGAATAGGGTCGGTCCGGGTGGCGCGCCCCCTCCACCTGTGCCCAGGCTGAGGCCATCGCCTCGTTGGCTGCCCGAGCCTCCTCTTCAGGGCTGGTCATGACCCGGACGGGTAGTTGTCTCCCGCTGGCGGCGCCAGCACCCGCAGCAGCTGGGTGAGTACCTGGCGCAGCTGGCGGCGGTCGACCACCTGGTCGATCAGCCCCCGGGCGTGGTGAAACTCACTGGTCTGGAAGCCCGCCGGCAGCTGCTCGTAGGTGGCCTGGGTGATGACCCGGGCGCCGGTGAAGCCGATCATCGCCTTGGGCTCGGCCAGGATCACGTCCCCCAGGGCGGCAAAGCTGGCGATGCTGCCGCCCATCGTGGGATCGGCCAGAATCGAGATGTAGGGGAGATGGTGATCGGCCAACTGGTGCAGCGCCGACACGCTCTTGGCCATCTGCATCAGGGAGAAGACCCCCTCCTGCATCCGGGCCCCCCCTGAGGAGGTGACGCAGATGAAGGGCATCCTGTTCTCGGCGCTGGCCTCGATGGCCCGGGCCAGCCGCTCTCCGACCGCGGTGGACAGGCTGCCGCCCAGGAAGCCGAAGTCGAACGCGGCCAGCCCCACCCGCAAGGAGCCGATTTCGGCAGCCCCGCTGAGGATTGCGTCTGGGAGGTGCTGCCGCAGTCGCGCCTCGTCGAGCCGGTCCACGTACGCCCGGGTGTCGAAGAAGCCCAGCCGGTCGCGTCCCTCCAGTTCCGCATCCCACACCTGGAAGGTGCCGGGATCGGCCAGCTGGCGGATCCGCTCGTGGGCGCTGATCCGCGCGTGTGTGCCGCAGGCGGCACACACGAATAGGTTGTCGGCGGCCTCTCCCCAGGGCCGGCTCGAACTGCAGACGGCACAAGTGACCGGCTCGCCCTCCCCGGCCGCGCTTACCGGAGGCGAGAGGTAGCTCGGGCTCGCCGACATCGCATCCTCCCTGACGAGCTCCACGCTCACGGCGCCGCCGTCCCGCCTCGCTGCAGCGTCACCACTGACTCAAACAGAGTCCCACGGCACCCCGCAAGGTTACGGCCCCGTCGACTTTGTAGCGGCGCGGCCGTAACCAGACCGGGCGCCCGCGCCTTGCATGCTCGTGGGGCTGCCCTGGATCGGCGACATCGGAGCCGGCAACAGCAACGGTCGCCGGCCCAGGCCGCCGGGATGCCGACTGGTCGGTATCGGCACCGCGCTGCCGCCGCGGGTGGTCACCAACTTGGAGATCGAGGGCTTCCTCGACACCTCGAACGAGTGGATTGAGTCGCGCACCGGGATTCGGGAGCGTCGCGTCGCAGATCCCGAGGTCAGCCTGCTGCAGCTGGCGCTGCGGGCCGCGCGGGCGGCCCTGGTGGCGGGCGGGTTAGAGGCATCGGCGGTGGACACCGTGATCTGCTCCAGCAGCTCTCCGGATACCACGTTCCCCTCCTTGGCGTGCCGCCTCCAGGCGGAGCTCGGCTGTCCCCATGGGCCGGCTTTCGACGTCCAGGCGGCGTGCTCCGGCGCCGTCTACGGGTTGGCCCTGGCCCAGTCCATGGTGCAGGGCGGGCTGAGCCAGACGGTGCTGGTGGTGGCGGCCGAAATCTTCAGCCGGGTGGTCGACTGGCAGGACCGCTCCACCGCGGTGCTCTTCGGGGACGGCGCCGGGGCCTTCCTGGTGGGAGGTCCGGATTCTAGTGGCGCCGAGATCGTTGGCCTGGACCTTGGCGCCGATGGCGCGGGGGCGCGGGCGCTAGACACCATCGCCTATGCCCCCTCGGAGGTGGGGCTGGCTGCCGGGCGCCCGGGCTACGCCGCCGCGGAGCGGGCTCTGGGAAGGGTGATTCACATGGACGGCCGCGAGGTCTTCCGCTTCAGCACCAAGGTTCTGGAGCAGACCGTGCGCCGGCTCTGCGACGCCGCCCAGGTGGAGCCTGGGGAGATCGACTACTTCGTGCCCCACCAGGCCAACTCCCGGATCCTGGCCACCGCCGCTGGCCGGCTCAAGATTCCTTTCGAGCGCTTCGCCTGCAACGTCGACCGTCTGGGTAACACCTCGTCCGCCTCGATCCCCCTGGCCCTCGCCGAGGCGGCTCGGTCTGGCCGCTGCCGCGGCGGCCAGCTGGTCTGTTTGGTAGCCTTCGGTGCCGGGCTGACCTGGGGTGGGGCGCTGCTGCGCTGGCGACCGACCGGGGTGGTCATCGACGACCCCGGGGACTCCGGCTCCCAACTGGAGGCGGGGGATAGGCCCGCGAAGTCGGTCGTGGCAGAACAGGAGGTCTCCGGATGAGCGCGACGGCTCCGCCCCAGCAGGGCCGGGTGGTGGTCACCGGCATGGGGGTGGTGACCCCCCTTGGGATCGGGGTGGCTCCTACCTGGGAGGGACTCCTGGCGGGCCGTAACGGCATCGCCCGGATCCAGGGCTTCGACCCTGAAGCCTATGGCTCGCAGATGGCGGGTGAGGTGAGGGAATTTGACCCGGTCGACTTCATCGAGCGCAAGCAGGTCAGCCGCACCGCCCGCTTCACCCAGTTCGCCCTGGCCGCGACCATGGAGGCGATGGAGCAGTCCGGACTGACCATCGACGACTCCAACCGCTTCGAGGTCGGGGTGGTCGTGGGATCGGGAATCGGCGGCCTCAAGGTCACCGAGGACGCCAGCTACGTCCTGCGCGACCGCGGCCCCCGGCGGCTCAGCCCCTTCACGGTGCCGATGATCCTCTCCGATATCGCCGCTGGCGAGATCTCCATGAAGCTGCGCGCCTGCGGGCCTAACTTCGCCCTGGTCTCGGCGTGCTCGACCGGCGCCCACGCCATCGGGGAGGCTGCCGAGATCATCCGTCGCGGGGACGCGATCGCCTGCATCGCCGGCGCCAGCGAGGCGTCCGTGACACCGCTGTCGGTGGGCGCATTCGTCGCCATGCGGGCTCTGTCGCAGCGCAACGACGACCCCGAGCATGCCTGCCGGCCGTTCGACAAGGGTCGGGACGGCTTCGTGGTCGCCGAGTCCAGTGGCATCGTGGTGCTGGAGGATCTGGAGCACGCCCGGCGGAGGGGGGTGCGTATCCTGGCCGAGGTCGTCGGTTACGGGGCCACCGCCGACGCCCACCACGTGACCGCCCCCGATCCCAGCGCCCGGGGCGCCACCTACGCCATGAGGCGGGCGCTCCAGAAGGCTGGCGCCCGGCCCGAGGACGTCGGCTACATCAACGCCCACGGGACCTCCACCGGGCTCAACGACGCCGCCGAGACCTTGGCCATAAAGCAGGCCCTGGGCGAGGAGTGCGCCCACCGCATCCCGATCTCATCGACCAAGTCGATGACCGGACATAGCCTGGGCGGGGCCGGGGCCATCGAGTCGGTCTTCTCGATCATGGCGATCGTGGATGGCCGGGTCCCGCCCACCATCAACTATGAGGAGCCGGACCCCGCCTGCGACCTCGACTACATTACTGGCGGGGCGCGCCGGGTGGATCCCCAGTTGGTGCTGAACAACTCCTTCGGCTTCGGTGGCCACAACGCCTGCCTGGCCTTCCGCAAGTACTCCGAGTGATCCAGCACCCGCCCCCCGGGGGCGGGCTATCCTCCCCCGATGCGTCGGCCCATCCGTTCTGGAACTGTGGTCCGGCTGTCCGCCGGGTTGCTCTTGGGCGCTCTCTTGGTGGCCGGCTGCGGCGGCGCCAGCTCCACGCCCCGGCCGACCCCACACCGCTCGTCCGCTCCCGCGCCCTCCCCCGGGGTCGCCGCCTGCAGCAACCGGTCGGTTCTCGCCGGCTGGACGGTCGACCAGCTGGCGGAGCAGGTGGTCGCGATTCCGGTGCAGGAGACCGATGTCGGGGCGGTTCAGGCGGAGGTGGCTCAGGGAGCGGGCGGGATCCTGCTCTTCGGCAGCACCGCACCCACCGACCTCGGCGCCCAGCTGCACACCCTTGAGTCGAGCGCCCCGCACGGGATCGCACCCCTGGTGATGACCGACGAGGAGGGCGGGGGGGTGCAGCGGATGGCCAACCTGGTCGGCTCCATCCCCTGGGCCCGGGTGATGGGCAGCACCATGACCCCGGCGGAGATCGAGAGCCTGGCTGAGTCCACCGGCCGGGCGATGCTGGCCCAGGGGGTGACCATGGACCTGGCCCCGGTGCTCGACGTCGATGGGGGGGTGGGACCCAACGCCGACGATCCCGATGGGTCACGCTCCTTCAGCGACCAGGCCACGGTCGCGGGCAGAGACGGAATCGCCTTCGCCGACGGTCTGCTGGCCGCGGGGGTGATCCCGGTGGCCAAACACTTCCCCGGCCTCGGAGGGGCCAGCGGGAACACCGACGACGGACCCGCCGCCACCCTGCCCTACTCCACCCTGGAGACCTCTGGCCTGCTGCCGTTCACCGACGCCATTACCGACGGCCTACCGGCGGTGATGGTGGCCAACGCCTCGGTGCCTGGTCTGACCAGCAGCCCGGCCAGCCTCTCGGCGGCGGTCATTCAGGGGCTCCTGGTGAAACAACTCCACTTCCGCGGCCTGGTCCTCACCGACTCGCTGAGCGCCGGCGCCATCGCCGACCTGGGGCTGAGTGTGGCCCAGGCGACCGTGCAGGCACTGGAGGCGGGAGCGGACATGGTCATGTTCGCCTCCGGCAACCCCGCTCAGGTCACCGCGGCGATCGACTCCTCGGTGGGGATCGCCGTCCAGGGAGGTGAGCTGCTCAGGACCAGACTGGTGGGCGCAGCGGCTCAGGTCCTCAGCGCCAAGGGGGTGGATCTCTGCTCCGCCCGTTCGGGTTAGGGTTCCCACCCGCGCTTGGTCCTGGCCGCCACGTCGATAGGAGCCCCATGGTGACGCCACCGGATGCGCGTAGCCTCGGGCGGTCCAAGGTGAGCGCGTCGGTGACCCTCGCACCTGCCCGACTGGGGAGATATGACCGCTGCCCATCGCCGGGTGCTCCTGCGCAGCGAGGGCACGGGGGCGCGGGCAGTCGCGACCTCTGGGCCCACCTCGACGACCCCGGCAACCTCCCCATCGAGGGCCAGGACCCTGGGGACTGAGACCAGTCCCGTCAGCGGTGATGGCGAGCACGAGTGGTTCCTCACCATTCACGCCGCCGCCCCGCCCCGGTTGCGGGAGCTAGGGGGAGCCACTCGCGGTGCAGACATGCTGGACACCCTGGAAAGGGGGTGGCCGGGATCCGCATCCGCAGACCTGGAGCGAGTACTCAGAGGGAGCGGAAACGCAGTGGAACACTTCGCCGCCTAGGGGCAACCCCAGTGCGGCCAGCCCAACCCGCTGAGCTCTGCAACCGCTCATCACGGGCCGACCCGTCAGCTGCAGTACACCGCAGCGCCAGCTGAGGAATCCCCCGAGGAATGGTGCGGCAGACGCTCAAGCTCACGCCATCCGCCCCCGGCCTCGATGCCGATCGTGCCCTCACGTTCAGACGGGTCACCGCGCTCAAGCGGCCGTTGGGCCAGGTCGGCTGGTGCAGCCCACTACCACTGGCAGGCCGGGGACGCGCGTCGCGCCGCCCACCTCCTCGGCCCGCCCCGGGTGACCCGGATGCCTCCCTGTGGGTGGCAGTGTCCTCTGGCTGGCGGCGGGAGCGCCTGTCCCTGGGCCACCCAGCCGGCGCCTGAGGCGGTTGACGGCTGTCCCCGCCGCGCGGGTATACTTCCGCCTACTTTGGGTCCCCGCTCTGGCGGGGCGGTGCAGGCGCGGCAGGATTGAGGAGGTCTGGCAAATCCAGGTCCCGAGAGGCGCAGTTTGGAGGGCGGCCGGCGCGATCGCCTTCGTCGCCGTGTTGGCGACGGGTTTCGGGGCGGCGGCGAGCGCCGCGTCCAGCGGCAAGTCGAGTGACGTGGTGACTTGGGCGGAGCAGCCCGGAGTCAGCCCCAACTACATCCTGCCGTTGCTGTCGTCGTCATTCGAGTCCAACAGCAACCTCTATCAGTTCGACAACCAGATGTACCTGCCTCTCTACTGGTTTGGGGACAACGGCAAGGCGGTTGTCAACAAGGGGCTCAGCGCAGCCCAGCCCCCGGTGTTCTCCGACAACAACTCTGTGGTCAGCATCACCCTCAAGCACTGGCAGTGGTCCAACGGCAATCCCATCACCGCCCGAGACGTCATCTTCTGGATGAACTTGGTCAGCGCCGTCACTGACCCCAACGCACCAGCTCTCGGGAGCAGCAGTGGTCCCGGTGCGAGCTGGGCCGGTGCCGTTCCAGGTGCGTTTCCCGAGAACATCGTGAGCTACGCTCAGACCGGGACCTACAGTCTGAAGCTGACCCTAAACGCGTCCTACAACCCCACCTGGTACCTCTACAACGAGCTCAGCCAGATCTACCCCATGCCCCAGGCGGACTGGGACAAGGTCTCCGCCACCGGCGCAATCGGCAACTACGACACCCAGGCCGCGGCTCGCACCGTCCTGACAGGCGCTAACGCCCCCGTCAGTTGCACCGCCGCGGCCCCCTGCTATGTGCCCAGCGATCCGGGCACGGCGACGACCGGAGCGCTGGGCGTGGCCCAGTTCCTCAACGTGGAGTCGGAGGACCTCAGCACCTATGACAGCGACCCCCTGTGGAAGGTGGTCGATGGACCCTTCCAGCTGAGCAAGTTCCTCAGTTCTGGCTACGTGAAGTTGGTGCCTAACAATGCCTACTCGGGCTTCCCCAAGCCCACCATCAAGGCATTCGAGGAGTTGCCCTTCACCACGGACTCGGCTGAGTTCGACGCCCTGCGCGGCGGGAGCCTCACCATTGGCTACCTGCCCACCCAGGACCGGAGTCAGGAGAAGAGCGTCGAGAAGTCCGAGAACTATGACTTCTCCGAGTGGCATGCCTTCGGCATCACCTACATCCCCTACAACTTCACCAACAAGACCAGCGGTCCGATCTTCAGCCAGCTGTACTTTCGCCAAGCCTTCCAGTCCCTGATCAACCAGAAGCAGTACATAAAGCAGTTCCAGTACGGCTACGGGACTGTCGACAATGGCCCTATCCCCACCTACCCCAAGGGCTACACCTACACCAGCTCCCTCGAGTCCAATGGCCAGGTGTATCCCTTTGACACCGCCAAGGCGGTGCATCTGCTAAAGGAGCACGGCTGGAAGGTAGTCCCCGGGGGCACCACCTACTGCAGCAAGCCTGGGACCGCGGCGGGAGACTGTGGATCCGGGATAAAGTCTCACCAGCCCCTCAGTTTTGGCATGCTGTACGCCAGCGGCACGGTGGAGCTGACCAATGAGATGGAGGCGATGCAGTCCGCCATGAAGTCCAAGGCGGGCATAGACCTGACGCTCAAGTCGGAGAGCACGCCCAACATCGCCAGCGTGGAGCTGGACGGATGCACCGCTGCCAAGCCCTGCAACAACTGGGATCTATCCGACATCGCCCTCGGCTTCACCTGGACCTTCGGTCCGGACTTCTTCCCCAGCGGTGAGCAGCTGTTCTACGATGGCGCGCCGCCCAATGCGGGAGGCTATTCAAGCACGGTCAACGACTCCAATATCAACGCTACCCTGACCGCAGCGTCGCAAGCCGCAGAGAAGGCCGCCATGTTCAAGTACGAGAACTACCTGGCCAAGCAGGTACCGGTTGCGTGGATGCCGAACGGCGACGTCCAGCTGACCATGTACAAGAAGAATCTCAAGGGCTTGGTTCCCCAGGACGTGTTGGACGTCGTCTACCCGCAGGACTACCGTCTGTCGAAGTAGCCGGGCGTGTCCCGCCCGAATCTGTGTGCCTCGACGGGCGTGCGCAGTCTGGAACCGTGAGGGCTGGGTCGGGGGGTGGCTACCGCTCGCGCAGGCGCGTTGCCGCTGGGAGGGCTGAGTTGACGGGGGAGGTGGTCCACACCGCGCCGTGGCTGGAGTGGACCAGTCAGCCCATGAGGCCCCTTGACCCAGGAGTCTGTAGGCCTCACGTCGACTCAGTGGCCGGCGGGGCTGGTGGCGGCCACCTGCCTCAAGCGACCCCTCTGCCGGCGCGGGGTGCCAGGTCGGTGGTCCACTCCTCCGCGTCGGTCGGGGTAACTGCCAGATCTCAAGTGGGACCTGTCAGGTGGTGCCGAGCGTACCCGTTGCATCACCGCCGACAATCGTCCCGTCTATCGTGCCGACCGTGCTCCTGTGGGCCCTGGTGCGACAAACCCGGGCGGGTGCGGCAGGGGACTCCGGCTGCGCACGCGGGGACTCAGCCTGGGGAACGTGCTCGGTCAGGAGGCTCGCCGCGGCTTTGCGATTAGTGACTGCGGACGAAGCGAAACTGGACCACCATTTGAGAGACGCGACCCACGGAGCGAGAGTTGTCCAGCCTAGCTACGCTTCGGCCACGGGCACCCCACGTTTCCCCAAGGGCGGTCGCACCTGGCGTCTCATCGCCACGGTCGCGATCATGTTTGCGGCCAGCGCCGCCGCCGGGACCGCAGTGCCGGCCCTCGCCGCGAGAAATTTCTCGCCCAACCTGAAACCCTGCTCGACGCTCTCTGACTCGCTCATCTCCAGGGTGCTCGGAACTGGTGGGAAGGCGCGAGTCATTCAAGAAGCGAACATCGACGGTTGCGCCTTCAATGGGGGTCGCTTGGAGGTGGTCGCGGAGATCACTGTGTTCGATTATGCAGAGCCCGGAGTCAGTTCTACCGCAATCTTTGGACTGCCCGCGGACTTGCTGGTGTGGCACCCAGCTGCCTTGCAGCCGCAGCTGTCCGGTCGAGCTCACGTGCAGTTTCTGACCAAATTGCGGTCCTACTATTGGGAGCTGATCGGCAGCAAGTCCGTGAGCAACGCCCAGCTTTTGACCTTGAGCCGGGACCTCTACAAGTCGCTGAGTGGGCATTCCGCGGCGACGGCGAAGACCGCGTTCCAGGCTGAGGCGGACCGGATGACCGCACTAGTTTTGTACCTGGGTGGCTCGGTCGCCGCGGGGTTGAAGCAGGAAGCTGCTACAGCCTGCGAAGCAGAAGGTGCATCTGGGTCCATCCTTGGTGGAGCGGTTAGTTGCGCGAGTGCCTCTCAGCTGGACCGCGCGAGTACCGCTTTGCTTTCGCCATTCTTGGTAAACCTCCAGTCGCTTCAGGGGACCGCAGTCAGGGACCTGGTGAAGGTCGGAAAGGCGGGTGACTCGGCGGCCACGGCCAAAGGGGAAGTGGCGGCTGCCGGGCAAGCATTGACTGCTCTGGACCGGGCGGTGCAGTCGCTGGAGCCCAATGGGCAGTCGGTGGATCCGTTCAAGACGCCCCTGACGGGATCGCTGGGGCGCACCCTGGGAGCAGAGGTTTCCGACGCGCTCTCTGCGATCGCTGACGCCGAGAGTGTTGTCGAGGCCGACGGCTCAAAGGGCGGGATAAATCCCGGGGCCGAAGCGTCAACCGCCGCGGGATTCCAAGGCTGACATTCTGCGGGCCGATGACCCAAACCCGGGTGTAACTGAACCTCAGGGGTCGGTCGGACCACAGAACGCAGGCTCGGGCCGGACCCAAGCCCGCGTTTCGGGGAGGAACACTCAAGCTCGCACTGAGAGCACCGCGGTACGGGGATCAGGACTCGAATCGGGAACCTTCGACACCATCATGCCCAAGACGCTGGCCATCGCCACCGTGGGCCGGCTACTCCACCATGCCCATGTAGCGCTGACCGACGGCAGCTCGCCCGTCTCGCCGAGGCCATTGCCGGACCTGGGGTGACGCGCTTGGTCTGAACCTCCGACTACCTCCCACACCAGGATTTCGGGTGTCCGCCCAGCGGGATTACTACTGTCCGCGGACCGGAACATTTAGTGACCGCCTACCGGGGTTTCTGCGTGACCGTCGGCACCCCGATGATCTCAAGCTGAGCCCCGCCTGGACTGGCGGACGAACCCTTGACTTCCCTCGTACCGACAAGCCACAGTTGTCGGAGTGGCCGAGCACTTTCGACACCACCGTCGAGACGTTACCGACGAGCTTTCTACCCTTGAGCAGGCGCTAGCCGTATGGCATCGGAAGAGCGATGAGGCCACCGCCGAACTCGCGGCTCAGATCGGTGCCTGTCTCCGGGCCGGTGCCACCTGGGGCGAAATCGGGGCTCGACTCGGGATGACGAAGCAGGGAGCGCGGCAGCACTGGAGCAGATATCTGTCCACCCTCCGCCCGCCCGCTCGGCCGCACGCGCATCCACCGGAGAGTGGAAGGGGCTCGCCATGAACTCCGGCCGGCCACGTCCCCTCTATCGGGAGAGGGCTTTCGTATTCCTGTGGGCCGCCCAGACCACTTCCCTGGCCGGCAGCGGGATCACCGCCGTGGTCCTGCCGGTGTTGGTCTACGACCGAAGTGGTTCGGCGGCGCTCACTGCCCTGCTGACAGCGTTGGAAGTACTGCCCTACCTGGCCTTCGGCCTGGTGGCTGGGGCGATGGCCGACCGAGCTGATCGAAAGCGGGTCATGGTGGGGTGCGACCTGGTGGCGGCGGTCCTCCTGGGCAGCATCCCGGCGGTTCAAGCCGCCTTTGGGTCACTCTCGGTGCTCCAGCTGATGCTGGTCGCTCTGGGAGCGGCAACTGCGTTTGTCTGGTCTGACGCGGCGAGTTTTGGAGCGGTACCTGCACTGGTCGGGAAGGCCCGGATCGCGCTGGCAATGTCACGGATCTGGTCCTCAGAGGCGGTGGTCGGCATTTTGGCTCCCGCCGCGGCGGGTGGTCTGTTGGCGCTGATCTCCCCTGCCAACGCCATCGTGGTGGATTGTCTGAGCTATCTCATCTCTGCTGGACTGATCGCGTCGATCCGAGAGCCGTTCCAAACCAGCTCGCGGGAGGAGCGGGTCACTCAATGGCAGACGACGCTGATGCGCGATATCAGAGATGGACTGGCGTTCTTGTGGGGCCACCCGATGCTAAGAAGCATGACCCTGGCGAGCGCCGCGACGGCCGCAACCGGCGGAGCCATCGAGGGGCTATTGGTCGTCTACTCGGTCAAGGCACTCGGCTTCGCCAAAGTTGATAGCCGGATCGGGTTACTCTTCAGCGCTGCGGCGCTAGGTGGACTGGTCGCCTCGCTGCTCCTGCCTCAAATTCAAAAGCGCATCGGCCCCGGCCTCACGGTCGTGATCTTCCTCTTCCTCAACGCGCTGACGCTGGTGGTGTTTGCCCTGGCGCCAAATCTCTTGGTTGCCCTGCCCGCCCTGGCCGCCTACGACTTCGCCTACGCCATGATTACCCTGGGGGTGGTCACCTTTCGCCAGTCGGCCACTCCAGATCACCTCCAGAGTCGGGTTAATGCGACTGGCCGCATGCTCTCATGGGGCGGTGGTCAGCCACTCGGCGCGGTCGTAGGCGGGGTCCTGGCGTCCCTGCTCCCGATCCGCGTCGCTCTTCTGATCATGGGCGTGGGAGTTGTGACGGGGCTGATCCTCGCCCTCCAGTCCCCGCTCATTGGAGCGAGGCGGCGAATCGACCCCTCTCCAGAGTGATCCGCTCACCGCGCGCCAATTACTTCACTCGGTCGAATCCCAATGTCGTCGGAAACCCTGGGACACCGGTACCCAGGTCGCTTCCGCAATGCCCACTGGGCGGCCACTTCCCTGACGGACCTCCTATCGCGGATCACCGTCACGGTCGCTTGGTAGCGCTCCTTCGTCACGCTGATCTCCCTCACGGCGACGAAGTGTCACGCGTCTACCGAAGTAGGCGTCAACCCTCAGCCGAACTTACACATGACGGTGGTGCCCGCACCAGGACTCGAACCTGGAACCTTGGGATTAAGAGTCCCCTGCTCTAACCAATTGAGCCATGCGGGCAGCCCCTCGAGTGTAGCCGATGGAGCGATCTCAAGCCGTCGGGCCCGCGCCAAGAGAGCCGGCGGGGAAGAGTCACTTGAGTTCCATGGCCAAGGTGCGGTCCGGCTCGTGGGCGTCACGCACCGAGGTAGTCGTTGGACTTTCGCCGCGCCGGAGCAGGAAGCTGAGCCGAAACGCGCTTCCCGTTTCCGGTCCGCTATCGAGGGAAAGGCGCCCCCCGTGAGCCTCCGCGACGCGGCGGGCCACCGCCAGTCCGAGCCCAGTCCCCGGAACTCCGCTTTCCCTGGCCGCCGACAGCCGGACGAACTCGGCGAAGACGGAATCCTGATCAGCCGCGGCTATCCCGGGACCGCAGTCCGCAACCTCCAGAACCGCCAGGGCACCCTTCTGTCGCAGCGAAAGACGCACTACCCCAGGGCGGGAGGCGTACTTGACTGCGTTGTCCACCAGGTTCGCGACAGCCCGCACCAAGAGGTCGGTGTGACCTAGGATGGGGGGGACGTGCGGGTCCGCAGCGACTCTCAGGGTAAGCCCCCGCGACGCCGCAACGTCCTGGTACATCTCGCCTACCTCTTCGACCACGTGAGCAAGGTCGACGGATGTCCATGAGGCGCGCTTAGCGACGAGGCTGCCGGCCCGATTGAGGTCGCTGAGGCCTTGGACCACGCCACCGAGACGGGCCAGCGAGCGGGCTTGACGCTGCACCGCCTCGCCAAGTTCGCCGGGCCTCTCCCCCGCCAACTGGGTGAGCGCGTCGAGCGACTCTTGGGCCATGAGAAGGGGTCCGCGCAGTTCGTGCACCAGCACCGCGAGGCTGAGACGTTCCAAATGCGAGTTGGGGTCCAACTCGCGGGCCCTGAGCACGAGCGCGGTCCAGTGGGGCGCAACGGTCAGCGGCACCACCTGCGCCTCCAGTTCGTGCGTCGAGGTTCTGATAGTGGCCGAGCTGACTCGTGCACGCCCATGCGGGAGCACGGCGTGACGGCGCAAGCGTTCCAAAGAGTCGACGGTCAGATAGCCTGGACCGTCGACCACCCCCGCCAGTGCCGGGGTCCGG
The DNA here is from genome assembly GCA_050733915.1 of Candidatus Dormibacteria bacterium. Lineage (GTDB taxonomy): Bacteria > Chloroflexota > Dormibacteria > Aeolococcales > Bog-877 > Bog-877. The sequence continues at coordinate 25,225 of JBOHUH010000071.1, forward strand.
TGAAATGCGGGATTGGCGTAGGCCAGCCTACCCGTATGGTCGAAGATTGCCACCCCAGCCTCGAGCTTCCACACCACCTCTCCAGTGGCATCTGCAGCGGGTATCCCTAAGCTGGGCTCGGCAGAGCGCCAGGAGGTCCTCAACGCTCCTCTTCGCACTTGTAGCCCACCCCCCTAACCGTGTGGATGAACCGTGGATGCGAACTGCGGTCACCCAAAAGCCGGCGCAGTTCAACCACCGCGTTGTCTACCGCACGATTATAGATGTCGGAATTGATTCCCCAGACTAGGTACACGAGTTGCTCCTTGCGGAGAACCCTTCCGGGCTGGCTAGCGAGCGCGTGGAGGAGTACAAAGAGTCGCCGCGGCAGGTTCACGAGTTGACCGTCCACGCTGCAGGTCCACGTGGTCATGTCGATCATTAGGCCGCCGACTTCGATCCGACTGGTCGACCCTTCGCGCCGCAGTAGGATCTGTCGCACGGCAGCCCGGAGCACTCCAGGATCCTCGTCCTTGCCCACGTAGACGTCGGCGCCTGCGGTGTAGCCGGCGACCTTGTCGTAGGAGTCGCTCTTTGCGCTCAACATGACAACGGGCACCCGGTTGCCCGCGTCTCGCATCGCGCCAAGCACTTCTAGTCCGCTCACTTCAGGCATGGCATAGTCGAGGATCACGCAGTCCGGTGCTTCACGTGCGACGAGTTGCAGGGCATCCCGCCCACCGGCGGCACAAAGCACCCGATGACCATCCACGCTCAGCAACCCCGCTAGGGCTTTGCGACTGTCCGGATCATCATCGACCACGACTACCAGCGCTCGGTCAGTGCCTGGCAACTCCGACCCTCCAACCTCCTCTGACAGAGTAGCTCGCGAGCACGGGTTGCGGGGAACCCGTGCGGTTTCTGTGCGAAACCGGAGCGAATCGGAGGGCACTGTCGGGAGTTTGCCGATCGCACCCCCGGTGAGACTCAGACCGAGCTGGTCCGGGGGCGGACCGTGGAGGAGGGTCTGGAAGTGGAGCGATCCGAGTTCGAGTCGCGGATTGACGCGTTGCGGCGAGGCGACTCCGAAGCGGTAGCGTGGATGTTCGCGAACTTCAAGGACGACGTCGAACGCTGCTTCGGCCGCCGGCCGCCTCAGGACCGGGCCGATCTGGTCCAGGACGTCTTCGCCGTCGCCATCACCAGGTTGCACACCTTCCAGGGCGAGCGGGAGGCCAGCCTGCGGGCCTGGCTGAGGAGCATCGCCTTCCACCGCTGGCACCATCGTTGGGAGGCAGACCAGGTGCGCGCGCGGCACGCCGGGCCGTCACTGGAGGCGCTTCTCGAGGCGTATCCCAGTCACGAGGCATTCCGCGATTCCGTGACCGACCCAGCCGAAGCGGCGTGCCAGGTGGAGACCGTGAACTGGGTCTTCTCCCGGCTGACGCCGGGTCAGGCACGAGTCGTGCATGCCCACCTGATCGAGGGCAAGACTACTCGTGAGATCGCTGCAAGTTGGGGGGTGCCGCGGGAGCGAGTTCGTGGTCTGTACAAGCGGGCCGTTTCCAAACTGCGGACCCCGGACTGCGCTGCGCGGCTGCGCGAGGTCGCTTGATGCGCCTCTACGGCAGGGCTCGGCCTGGTTGGCAGCAGAAGCAGGCAAGTGCAAGTTACTACATAGTCACCAAAGAGCAACCACCCACCGCGTCCGGCGGAGCAAAATCTCAACCATCGGCGTGGGGGTGCCGACGTCGCCCAGCGGGAGGAGGTGGCGCTAGGGAGGGGTTAGGGCGGTGAGACGGCGAGCTGCGGCATTGGTGGGAGTGGTCACCTTCTGCGCGGCCCTGGCTGGGTTTCTCTTCCTAGGGGTATTGGCCCAGAGCGGAGAGGTCAGAGTGCTGGCCGCGAGTCGGACGATCGCGGCCGGCCAGGTCCTCCAGGCCACCACGGTCGACCTCACCCCAGGCGGTGAGTTGGTCCACCTCAGCGCAGGGGCGGAGCACGACGCCATCCCGCAGCGGAACTACCAGACGGTGCAGGGGGCGGTCGCTCTGGTGACCATTCCGGCGGGGGCACTGATCCTGCGCCACGATCTGAGCCTGGGGTCGGGAGCGTCGATGCGGCAACTCACCTTGAACCTAGCCTTCATCCCACCCCGACTAGAGTCGGGCGACCGCGTCGACCTCTTCGCCGTTTCTGGCGTACAAGCAGGATCGGTCGCCTCCGCGGCGGATCTGTGCGGCGATTCCGCGACCGTAGGCTGCGTGGTGCCGCTGGCCCAGGGCGTGACGGTTTCCGAATCCAACCTCTCCTCCCACACGGTGACCATCTCCGTCACCCCGGCGAAGGTCGCCCCCTGGCTACTGCTGGACGCCACCGAGTCGATCTGGGCGGTACCAGCAGGTGCAGTCAGCTGCGAGGGAACCGAGCAAGCGATCTCCGATCCGTATCAGGCGCTTTTGGCGATTCGACGGGGCACCGCAGCTCGTTCCTGCACCCGTGAGGTTACTGCCCCCGGGGGCGGCTAAGCACATGCGGTTGCCCCTGCCCTTCGTCCGGGACAGTCCGACCCATCCCATCGATGGGGGCGGGGGCGCGTCGATGGGGGTGAGCGCCCGGGGACGGGCGATCGGGATCACCGGGGCCACTGGTGCCCCGGGCCGCACGTTCCTCAGCATCAACCTGGCGGTGGCGCTGCGCGCCGCCGGCCTGCGGGTTGCGCTTGTAGACGCCGACCCCCACCTGGGTGCGGTTGCGGTTCAGCTCGATCTCGCCGAGGATCGCTCACTTATGTACCTGGCCCACGAGGCCGCTCTCCACCCCGTTGACGACACCCTGATCGCCGGTCACCTCCAGAGCGCCTTCGACATTGACGTACTTGCTGGCAGAGCAGCACCTGGCGTTGGTGAGATCGTGTCGGGAGGCCTCTTGCGGACAGTGCTGGAGTGGCTGCGGCAGACCCACGACGTGGTCGTGGTGGATGTGGGGGCGCTGGACTGCAGCTCTGCCCACGAGTGCGCGCTGGCTTGCCAGGTGGTCACGTGGGTGGTCGTGCCCACCAAGGTTGGCACCGACCTGCTGGACCGGACGCTTGCTGGCCCCTTGGCCGCCCAGGTGCGGACCCGTCCCAGCCTCGCGGTCGTCAACCGCGCAGGGGAGTTCCACCTCAGCGAGGTGGGTCGGTCACTCCAGCAGCGCTACGGAATGGCGCTAGTGGCGACCCTTCCGTTCGACCCCCGTGCCTGCGCGGCGGCAGAGGACAGCGGTTGCCCGGCGGCGCTGGCCGGCCCCCTGGCGAACCCACTACGCCGCTGCGCCAGCGCGGTTGTCGGCACCTTGGCCGGACTAGACTCCCTGCCGCAGCTCGTGCACGACGAGCCGTGGCCCAAGCTGAGCACTGAACTTATGGGTGACGGTTCGCAGTGATCGCTTCTCAGAACCACACGCTGGATTATGAGGAGCCTGATCGGGTCGCGGCCGAGGCGCGAATCCTCACCCGCGTCCAGAGCGCCATCACCGAACAGCTGTCTAGGCGAGCCGAGACCACGGTCGGGGTCGAGGATCGTACCTGGATCGAGGCTCTGGTACAAGCCGAGATCGAGCACTACCATGCCCGAGCGCCTCACGACGGGTCCCCGGTACTCGACCGGGACGGATACGCGCAGCTGCGGCGCAGGGTCCTGTTTCAGGTCACCCCGCTCGGTCCCCTCTCGGAACTGCTCGCCGATCCCCTTGTGGAGGAGGTGATCGTCAACGGTCCGCGCGAGGTCTTGGTCCTGCGCGAGGGTATCCAGGAGAGCGCCGGGGTGGAGTTCGCCTCCGAAGACGAATTGCTCCAGACCGTCAGGCGCATGCTGGGGAATGGGCCGTCGCGGTTAGACCGAGCCAGCCCGATGGTGACGGCTACCCTTGAGGACGGCTCCCGGATCAACGCAGTCCTGCCACCGGTGGCGATACCCATGGCGGTCACGATTCGTCGACACCAGCTGGGTCGTTTTGTTCAGCTGGCTGACCTGGCCGGAGCGGGGACGCTGCCCTGGCAGGTGGTCCCTCTAATGCAGGCGGCGGTGCGAGCCCGCCTCAACTACGTCGTTTCCGGCGGCACCGGGAGTGGCAAGACCACCATGCTCCGGCTCCTGATCCGAGAGGTCCCCCTTTCGGAGCGGGTCATCACCATCGAGGATCAGCGAGAGCTGCACATCCAGTCGAGCAGCGGTGGGCGACCCAACACCATCTCCCTGGAGGCGCGGGAGCCCAACACCGAAGGCACCGGTGAGATCACCATCCAGCAGCTGGTGCGCAACGCCCTGCGACAACGGCCGGACCGGATCTTCGTCGGCGAATCGCGCGGCCCAGAGGCTCTCGACGTGATCGATGCCATGGGCACCGGACACGACGGCAGCGGGACCACGCTCCATGCCAACAGCGTGCGCGACGCCCTGACCCGCCTGTCGGCTCTGGTCCGGCGTCACCCGGCCCAGGTGCGGGCTGACCCCTCGGCAGTGGTTCGGGAGATCGCCACCAAGGTCGACATGGTGATCCACCTTGCTCGCTTCCAGGGAGCCGATGGACGAGATCGCCGTGTGGTGTCCGCTCTGGGGTTGGTCACCGGGCAGGTGGAGGGTGATATCCCGGTGGTCGAAGAGCTCTGCCGCTACGACCGTGCCCGCGGGGACTGGCGCTGGTCGGTGGGACGGCTGGACGATCTCCCGAGCAAGATTGCGGACAAGTTCGAAGGTGCTGGCCTGGAGCTGGGGTCGCTGGTGACCTCGGTCGGGAGAGCGCCACTCGGGGGTGGCTAGGGCGTGAACCCCGCCACTGTGGCGCTGGCGGTGCTCACCGCGCTGGCGCTGGGTTGGCTGGCGCTACTTTGGGTCGCCGAGCGCGGGCGGGTCGCTCTGGCGCCCGGCGATGAGCGCGCGCCCCGCGGCGGGTCGAGGTTAGCGCCTCCGCACCTGGGCCAGTTCCTGGTCACTGGCGCAGTCGGCCTCCTGGCGTACGCAGTGCTGGGGCTGGCTGCGCCGGCTTTGGTGCTGGCGGTGATGGCCTGGGGCGCCACTGTCGCTGGCCGACGCTGGCGGGAGGCTCGACGCCGCGCCGCTTTGGGGCACGCCATTTTGAGTGCGGTCGACCTTCTGGGCCAACTTCTTCCCGCGGGACACAGCACGCGACAGGCGCTGGTGGTGCTTGCCGAAAGTGGTCCCGTCGAGCTTCGACCGGAGATCCGCGGCATCCTCCGCCGACTCGAGCAGATTCCGCTCGAGGACGCCCTGATCGAAGCTCAGGGCCAGGTCCGACAACCGCTGTTCACGTTGGTTGCATCAGCCCTGATCATTGGCAATCGTTCGGGCGGGCGAGTCGCTCCACTACTCCAGGAGCTTGGCCGGGCGGCGCACCAGATCGACGCCGTGCAAGGACAACTGAGAGCCGAGCAGGCACAGGGACGCCTTGGGGCGTTGGTCATCGCGGTGATGCCGCTGGTGCTGCTGGCGGTCATGCACTTGGTCAACCCCGAATACCTCCAGCCCTACTCCAGCGCGTCGGGGGAACTCCTGTTGGGAGGCCTGCTGGGACTGATCGTGGTCGGCTACCTGTGGATGCTGCGCATCCTTCGGCTTCCTGAGCCGGATCTACTGCCGCTTGCCCCGCGGCCTCGGGGGAAGGGCGCCGCTGACGCCTTCGGGCCAGCTCTCGACAGGCGGTCGGAGGGCGACTCGAGCCGGATCGGCGAGGCCGTTTCCCAAGGCGCACTCTTTGGAGGGCGTCGCTCTTGAGCGCTGACTGATGCCCGCTTCACCCTGGTCATTGTCGGTGCTCCTGGCGGCCGCCGGGCTGGCCTGTGCGGCTTGCCTGCTGGTCGCACTCTGGCCACGCCGTCAGACGGCCGACGAGTGGCTGCGGCGCCGGGCGAGCCGGCGGACCAGCGACGGCGGGCGGCGCTCAACGCGGGGCATCGCCCGGGTGGCTCAGCTCTCCCGAGGGCTGGGAGACGCGGCCTACCGCCAACTTCCAGCATCGAGCCGGGCCGCCCTCTCCGGGCTACTGGTGCGCGCCGGGATCGGCCTGCCACCGGCGCTGTTGGTGAGCTCCACCCTGCTGCTAACGGTGCTCGTTGCGGCGGCGCTGGTGGCCTTGGCGGCCCAGGGGGTACTGCCCGTGAGCCTGGCGCTACTGGTCGTCGTTGCCGTCCCGCTCGGAGTCGGCGCGAGGGTCCTGGCGATCGCGGGCCGCCGTCGCCGGGCGATCGTCGATCAATTGCCCATCCTGGTGGACCTGATGGCCCTGGAGCAGGGAGGCGGCGGAGTGGGCGCGAGAACCGCGATCGAACTGGTCGTCAACCGGCTCAACGGCGAGGCGGCCACGCTTCTCCGCGACTGCCTGACCGCGTCAGCCACTGCCGGGACTCCCCAGTTAGACCGCCAGTTGGAGCGGGCCGCCACGGAGCTGGGCGTCCCCGCCCTCTCCGCCCTGGCCGCGGTGGTGCGGGTGCAGCGCGAGGAGGGGGTCTCGACCACCTCCCCTCTCGGGCAGTTGGCTCGCGGCCTCAGAGATCGCCAGAGGGACGAGCTCCTGGGCCGGGGTCGCCGCGCCCTGGTCACGATGCTGCTGCCGGTCGCGCTCTGCATTCTTCTGCCGTTCGTGGTGATCATCCTGTTCCCGGCCCTGACCCGGCTCTCCACGGCGTTCTCGTGAGCCAGTCGACGCAGCGTGGCCAGGCCATGGTGGAGATGGCGATCGGGGTGACCATCTTTCTCACCGCCGCCCTGGGAGCCGTCCAGTTGGGCATCTCCGCCCTGTCCTCCGAGGGTGCCCAGAGCGCGGCGCTGGTGGGCGCCCGCACGGCGTCCGGTCTGCCGATCCCCGGGGACCCCATGGCCCGCCTCGCCGATGGCCAGGCGGCGGCCGCGGAGGCGCTCCAAGAGTCGGTTCTGGACCTGACCTCGCTGAACACTTGCGGCAGCCCGAAGGCCACTCGCGATGACTGTGGGCTGCCGGTGCAGTGCGTCACCTACAGCGGAAGCCGGCCCGAGGCCGGCACGCTCCAGCCTTGCCCGGGCGTCGATGTCGGGGCGACGCCAGCACCGTCCCTAGGACCGCTTCCTGCCGACCTCGATGGCAGCCAGAATCCGGCGTGCAAGTCCAAGAGCTGCTTCGGGATCGCGCGCTCGATGAAGCCCTGTTCTCGAGTTGTCCCGGCAGGACAGCTGTTCGTGTGCCTCGCTTACACCTCCTGGCCAGCCACCGCGGTGGACCTCTGGGTGAGGGGAACTCTGCGGTCGGTGGTGCCACTGTTCAGTTCCGCGGGCCTCAACGCGCTTCCGGTGAGCGTGCAACTCAGGCTCCAGGTCGAGGCGCTGGCCAGGTGAGCCGGGCTGACCCGCCGCGGCGCCGCCGGGGCCAGGCGCTGGTCGAGTTGGCCGTCGTGCTGCCGCTGCTACTGCTGCTGGGCTGCGGCGCAGTTGGAGTGGTCCAAGTCGCCCGGACCCAGATGGCGATCAACACCGCGGCGAACGCCAGCGCCTTGGTCGGGGCACGGGGCCCCGATGCCGTGGCGGCGTGCAGCGGCGCCCATCAGGAGTTGACCACCGTGCTGACAGAGAGCGGGGGCTTGCTCTCCCCCGACCTGAGCGATGAGCTGGGGGGGAGCTGCATCGGCTCGATCCCCAATCCAGGGTCGATGCCCGCCCCTCAAGGCGGCGGTTCCTATGCGCTCTGGTTCGGCTACGGCGCGTCGGACGACAGCTTCTGCCGCGTTGGCAGCGCCCCCCAGGCCGGGGCACCGACGGACGGCGACGTGGTAGCGACCCTGGTGTATCGCCCCAACCTGGACTGGATACCCCTGGTCGGTGGCTGGCTGTCCCCCCGACTCAGCACGACGGCCACCGAGAAGATAGACCCCTTCCGCAGTCGCGATCCCAAGGCCGACGCTACCGGAGACGACTGCTGAGTGAAGACGCCGGGCCGGACCTATGGCGGTCGCCAGCGTGGGCAGATCCTCCCCATCTTCGGTCTGATCCTGGTGCTATTGCTCCTTCCGGTGGCGGGGCTGGCGGTGGATGGCGGGTTACTGCTCTCGACCCACGCCTCCCTCGTCGGATCCGTCCAGGGGGCGGCGGAGGCGGCCGCCCAGGCAGTCGACGTCACCGCCCTCCAGGACCAGGATGTCTTCCAGCTCTGTGCAACGCCCGACGGGGGTGCCGACTGTGGCAACGGGGTCGGCACCGTGGGCGCGGTGGTCAGCCAAGTGATGACGGTTGGCAACCCGGATATGCCCCACGTCTGCAGTGATGTGGGTACCGCACCGTTGCCGAGGAGACCAACCTCGGCAGCTGGGTGCGCCTTCGACGTGGTCCTTCGGTGTGCAGCGGCGACTGGCTCTGGGGTTGGGATCCCCGAGGGAGTCAGGGTGCTTGCCTGGCGCACCGTTCGGCTCCCGCTGTTGGTGTTTCCAGGCTGGGCCAGTTCACGGCTGAGCTCGACCGCGACCGCCTGGATGGAGCATGGCTTCGGGCCTCAGAGCGACCAACTGCTCGGGGCACGCCCATGTTAGGGGTGGAGCCCCCAGCTCACCCGGTGCGACCGAGGCGGGAAGAGCTGGTGCTGGGACCGCCTCCGCCGGAGGCGGGCCGTGGGGGGAGCGAGGCGACGCTGCTCTGGCAGCCACCGGTGGGGCCCCAGAGGGCCATCCCTCGCCCCCTTCATCCCATCTTGGTGGTCGCGGCCTCCAGCCCTGACGACGCTCAGCCGCCTGGGGCTGGCAGCCCCCTCCGGTCGCGGCTATCGCGACTGGCGCGGCTGCCGCTCCGTCTGGCCGGAGATCGGCGGCCGTCCGGCGGTCCCACGACGTCGGCGGGCACGACCTGGGAGGGGCCGGGGAGACCGGGGCACCCCTGGCTCGCCGTCATCGCCGGAGGCGCTGGCGGGGCCGGCCGGACCGCGCTGGCGATTGAGGTGGCCAGCGCTCTGGCGCGGGGCGGAGCCCACCGGGTACTTCTGGTGGATGCGGATCCGCTCCACCCCGATTTGGACCTCAGGCTGGGCGCCGCAGACTGGGACGGAGACCGGTGCCCCAGCGCCCGACTCGACCGGGTCCTACTCCAGCTCCCCGAGCTCTCCGACCAACGGGTGTCGATCGACTCCCTGCTCTGGGTCGCGCCCAACGCCGGGGTCAGGGCGCTGCTGGCCCCGGCTAGGAGCGAGGAGATCGGGCGAGAGCATCTCGACTACCTCTACACATACGTTTTGGCCCCGGCGTTCGATGCGGTGGTGGTCGACGGCGGGCCGCTCGTGGAAGCGTCGGGTGCGGCGGCGGGGCTGACCGGCTTCTGGTTAGGGTTGGCGAGTTCAGTTCTGGTTCCCTGCCGGCCCACCGCTTCGGGCGCTCGTGCGGCGATCGAGAGTCTGGAGTTGCTGCAGCGCCTGGGTGTGGCTGAGAGCGGGTGCCGGCTGATCCTAGGCGCAGACCGGGCTGAGTCCCGGTCAGCCGCAAGGTTGCAGCGTCGGCTCGTCGATTTTGAAGTTCTGCGATGGCCCTGGTCGACCGAGCTGGCCCGCCGGGCGGCAGCCCGGCAGCGGCCTCTGGGCGAGCTAGACAGGCGCTTTGCCGATGCCATCGCAGGACTGGTAGCCGGCGCCTCGGCTCGCGCCGGGATCGGACCCTGAGATGGGACGGGTCTCCGTCTGGCGGGGTTCTCTGCCGGGGCGCTCCAGGGGTCGGCAGCGCCAGGTGGACGAGACCACCTTGCGGGTGCGCCAGCTGGTCGACGGCATCGAGGCGGCGATCGCTCAAGGCGACGACCTGGAGCTCTCGCGCTACCTGGCCCCTCCGGCCCTGGCCCAGTTGCTCGCCCAGACGGCGGCCCTGCGGGCCGCTGGGCGTGCCTGGTCGCCGGGCCGGTCGGGGCTGCGCTGGAGTGGCAGCTCCCAGCGATCCGCCGAGCCGGGTAGGTTCTGGCTCCGGCTGCGGTTCGAAGATCGCTCGGAGTTGAGGGTGGGCGACCTTCAGGTGGGTGCGGCGATGTCGTCTCACGAAGTGGAGGTCGAGCTGGACACCACTGCAGCTCCCTGGAGGCTCTGTCGCGCCGCCGAGGTGTTCCCCGGGTGACCCAGAGGGACTAGAGGACGCCACTTCGGGTGGACGCGTGCTTCAGAAGTCCTCGGGGCACCAAGGTGGCGGGTCCCAGCCGAGGAGCCGGTCGAGCAGGAGGGCGGCGTCTGAAGTGAGCTCCTCAAGGCGGCCTGATCGCGCCAGCTCCCCGTAGCAGGACTGGCCGAGGTAGCCGCTGCTGAGCTCTGCCAGCCCGAGGCGAACGTCGGGTGATTCGGTGCTGGCTTCGCACGTTGCCTCTCCCGCCCTCACGCTGAGGTCGAAGCGGCCGCCCCGGTCTGGTAGGAAGTCGTCGCGGACCTCCAGGACCAGGCGGCCGTCCTGGCGGTAGCGCCGCTGCCGCAGCGCACCCGGGACGTCGAGGATCCCGGCCCAGATGCCGACCTGCGCCCGGACTTCGATGCGCTGGGGTCACTGGCCATCCAGAGCAGGGGCTCGTCGATGGGACGCTGCCGGGCCTCGACCGCGTGCACCAGGTCCAGGTCCGCCAAAAAGCGCCAGAGGTCCAGGGTCGGTCCGGGCCCGTCCCCGACCATCTCCACCACGATTGCGGTGGACCTGGGGCCGAAGCTCCCGCTCCAGCCCCCGCGGCGCACCCGGTAGATCGCATAGCCATCCGGATCCGCCCCGTGAATGGCGAAGAAGTGATGGGCCTCAGCGGAGGGGAGTTCCGGGTTCTTCTCGTCGATGAGCGCTTCCCAGGCGGTGGGGTCGCGGCTGAAGGGGCCGGGACGGTCCCTCAGGGCGTGCTGGTAGATCTGAGGCATGAGCCGGAGCGCCTCCTCACGGTTGACCAACCGAACGCTCCCCGACGCGGAAGTCTCGATGAACTTCATCTCGGGCGTCTCGAAGTTCAGCTTGAGCCGCCTGGCGGCGATCCCGAAGCCGAAGCGGCCGTAGATCCCCCCCTCGGAGGCCCAGAGGATCGCCAGGGGCCGGCCCAGTGCCCGGTCGCGCCCGAGCTGCTCGGTCATCAGCGCCCGCAGCAGCCCGCGCCGGCGGTGGGTGGGCAGGACTCCGACGCCGGTGATGGCGCTGACCTGGCAGCGGCCCCCGGGAATGTTCACGGTCGCGGGGAGGGCGGCAGCGGTGCCCACGATCCGTCCGTCCTCGAAAGCGCCCAGGACCATCTCGGGGCGGATCAGCCGGTGCACCCACTCGTCCCACCAGGCATTTCGGGTATCCCCGAAGGCGGTCGCGTTGACCTCGATGGACTCCTCCAGTTCCTCCGCCCGGATCTGGCGCACCTCGGTCATGGACACCCGAGCATATCGGTCCGGCCCGAGTCCGGGCGGCGGGTCGGGCACCAGGGTTTGCGATACTCGAGCGGGGCGATTGGCCCCTTTGGTGTGAGGATCGCCCAGCTTGATGACGGCTCCCCGGCTCTTCCAAGGGCGGCTGGTCCGCCTCACCGCCCCGCGCCCGGAGGACGCGGCGACCCTGTCCCGTTGGAGCGAGGACGGCGAGTACCGGAGGTTCGCCGACACCGACGCTCCGCGGCCGCTGCCCGCCCAGCACTTTGCCGAGCGCGACCAGGCCGGGGAGGAGCCTCCGGCAGACGCCTACGAGTTCCGGGTAAGGACCCTGGAGGAGGACCGGCTGGTGGGCTTCATCGCCATCGTCAGCATCGAGTGGCCCAACCGCCACGGCTGGTTGGCCCTGGGTATCGGAGATCCCGGGGACCGGCGTCGCGGCTACGGCAGGGAGGCCAGCCAGCTGGCACTTAGGTTCGGCTTCCACGAGCTGGGCCTCCATCGGCTCAGCCTCGATGTCATCGCCGACAACCAACCCGCCATCGCGCTCTATCGCAGCCTGGGGTTCGCGGAGGAGGGTCGACTGCGGGAGCGGGTACACCGGGACGGTCGCTTCTCGGATCTCGTTCACATGGGCCTGCTCAGCCGTGACTGGGAGAGCGTGCGAACCGTCGAGGCGTCCGGGTGACCGACTTCCGCCCCCCAGTCCCGTCCCGGCCCGGGAGCTGGCTCTTCTGGTCGAGCGGGGGCTCGCTGCGCGCCTCCGACCAGGATCGCGAGGAGGTGGTGGCCGCGCTCACCGAGCATCACGTCCAGGGACGGCTCAGCTCCGAGGAGCTGGGCCAGCGCTCCCGGCTGGCCTATGCGGCTCACACCAACGGCCAGCTCAACGACCTGCTCCGGGACCTTCCCGGCCAGCCCTCCGGCGCCGCCCTGGCCTGGGCCGGCATGCGCTCCCTGCGCTCCCGAGGTCCCTTCCCCAATAGGGGCTATGTGGCCTTCTGGCCCCGGGTGGGAGCGCTGCTGGTCGACTTGATCGTGGTCAACTTCGCCGGCCATCTCCTCCAGATGGTCACCGCCGGCTACCAGGCGGAGGCCACCGCGGTGCTCTGGCTGTTCTACTTCCCTGTCCTCTGGTCCACCATCGGGAGGACCCCCGGGCTGGCGCTGATCGGGGCCAGGGTGGTTCGCCAGGAGGACGGGGGTCGCCTAGGTTTTCGCCGCGGCCTGGTCCGGCTGGTGGGCTACCTGGTCGATGCCTGCAGCCTGGGGCTGGGTTTCGCCTGGGCTGGTGTCGACCCCCGCAAGCAGGCCTGGCACGACAAGATGGCCGGCAGCTACGTGGTGCGCAAGCTCAGCTGAGCCTGGTTCGGGCCAGCTGGGGGGCGCAGCAGTCCACTGCACCCCGGCGAAGCGGCGATGGAGTCGGTGCAGGCCGGCGAGCACCGGCAGGCCAAAGGCCAGGACCATCAGCACGTTGCCGCCGGCCCGGAAGGCGTCATAGCCAGCCGAAGTGACCAGGTAGTACTTGGCGAAGTGGGCCAGGGCTTGGGCGGGGGCCAAGCCTGGGCTCCAGCCGATCTGGGGCGAGGAGAAGTAGAAGGTCCAATTCCAGACGTCCATCACCGCTCCGAAGCCGAATCCGGCAACCCCCCCGACCAGCGCCAGAAGGAGCACGTCCCGGCGCCCGGGGCGTCGCCCCTGGGCCGCCATCCCTACCAGCCCCGCTGCCGCGCCCACCCAGCCCACCGCGAAGATCTGGTAGGGCACCCAGGGACCCACCCCACCAGTGACCAGCGCCGAGACCAAGAGGGAGGCGGCGCCGAGGAGGAAGCCGAAGCGGGGACCGAGGGCATAGCCACCACAGAGGACCAGGATGAAGATCGGGCTGAAGCCACCCACGCCCGTGACCAGTGCGGCCCGGAGCCCGGCGTCGACCGCGCTTAGGGCGGCCAGCAGGGCCAGTTGGCGGGCGTCCATCCGGCGCGCCCCCACCTCGATGGCGAGCAGGCCCAAAACCGCTCCCAGCCCGATCGCCAGCGCCGGGGTGGCCGCGGGCAGCCCCAGGCCACTGAAGGGCCAGAGGAAGAGACCCCCCCCCACCAGCGAGATCAGGATCAGAATCATGCCGCCCGCCCGGGTAGCTCTCTGAGGTGGCCGTCACTCAGCTCGTGGACCCGGTCTCCGATCTGTCCCGCGAACTCGCGATCACTGGTGGCAACCAGGATTGCGGAGCCGGCGATCGCCAGCCGCTCCAGCACCCGCATGAGGGCTAGACGCGAGCCCAGATCGGCGCCTCGGGTGGGCTCGTCGAGGAAGATCATCTCCGGCTCCCCCACCAGCACTGCCGCCAGGGCCGCGCGCTGGCGCTGCCCGGTGCTGAGGTCGCGGGGGTCGCTCTCGTCCAGATGGGCGAGCGAGAACTCCTCGAGGATCGGCCTGGGGCCGCACTCAAGCCCCAGCCAGCGGATGGTCTGGCCCACCTCTTTGAGCAGGCTCTGCTGGTGCAGCACTCCGCCCGGTTCCTGAGGTAGGTAGGCGCAGCGTCCCGGCTCGCGCCTGACCGTCCCCGACAGTGCCGGCAGCAGCCCCGCGGCGGTGCGCAGCAGGGTGGTCTTGCCGCTGCCGTTGGGCCCGGTGACGCAGAGCACCTCGCCCCGGTGGCACTCCAGGTCGATCCCGCTCAGCACCGCCGCCTGGTGGCCGACCGCCAGCTGCTCCAGGATCCAGGCAAGGTGACCCGCCGGGCGCCGACCCGGCTTGCCGTTGGCGCCGGGGGGTGTGGCGTCCCGCCCCCGCCCCGGTGCCAGCATCCCCTGGCTCAGCTCGAGACGCCGGCAGCCGGGGACCTCAACCCGCCAGGGACGGTGCTCAGCGACCACCACGGCCAGCCCCGTCTCGGCGAGCCGCCGGCAGGACTCCCGGAGAGCGGCTGCCCCGCAGTCATCCAGCTGCGAGGTGGGCTCGTCCAGGACCAGCAGCCGGGGCCGCATCGCCAGCGCCGCCGCCAGCGCTACCCGCTGGCGCTGCCCGCCCGACAGGGTGGTCAGCCGCCTTCCCCAGAGGTCGGCTATACCCATGGCCTCGAGGGCTGCGCCGACCCTCTCCTGAATCTTCGCGGGGGCGAGGCCCAGGTTCTCGGGCCCGAACGCCACCTCCCGGTCCACGGTCGCCAGAACGAACTGGGACTCCGGCTCCTGGAAGACCATGGCCACCTCGCGGGAGAGCCGCCGGGTGGTGCTCAGGCGCAGGTCGTGGCCGAGCACCTCAGCCCGGCCCCAGGCCTGCCCGCCGTGGAAGTGAGGGACGAGTCCGTTGAGGCTGCGCAGCAGGGTGGTCTTGCCGCTCCCCGAGGCGCCCTCCAGCAGGGTGAGCCCGGAGCCGAGCTCGAGGGTGATCCCCCGGAGCGCCGCCCGCTCCCCCTCGGGATAGCGGTAGCCGAACTCCGAGAAGCGGGCAACAGCGGTCAATCGAGCACCACCGGAGCGAAGAGCAGCAGGCAGCAGAGGGCTGGCCACCAGCCGGGCTGGGGCAGGGTGAGCGTGGGGTAGGGCTGCCACGCGGGAACCTGACCCAGGACCACAGCGGCCACGAAGCCCACCCCGGCGAGCCCGGCCAGGATCGCGACCCCCAGATCGCCCCGCCGCCAGCTCCGGGAGGCGAGGGCGGTTCGCGCTCCGGAGCCGAAGGCCCTCGCCTCCATCGCCTCGGCGAGCAACACCGACCCCTCGATGGTGGTCAGCACCGAAGGCACCACCACCGCCGACCACGAGCGCAGCCCACGGCCCCGCCAGCCCCGCATCTGCTGAGCCTCGCGGACCGCCAGGAAGCTGTGCCCCAACCGCGGGACCAGGCTCATCGCCGCGCCCAGGGCCGCGCCGGTGCGCGACAGCACCGCCGGCAGAGAGTCGACCAGCTGGTAGGGATCGACCACCAGCGAGAGGCTGATTCCGGCGGCGATGCAGGCGCTGAGCCCGAGGGCCAGGTCGACCCCATAGGCGGCGCCCTCCAGGGTGAGCGGCCCACCCAACGCCGGGAGCCACGCGGGCAGGCTCACCAGCACTGTCTCGCCGGTGTGGCTCAGCAGGAGGTTGAAGCAGACGGTCAGGAGGGCCGCCACCCCTACCGCCCAGAGGGCTGGAGCCAGCCGGGTCCCCTGGCGGCGACGCCGCAGCAGAACGCTGAGCGCCGCCCCCAGGGCGAGGGCCCGGAGCACCGGGTCCTCGCTCCCCAGGCTGAGCAAAAGGACCGCGGCGACCCAGACCGCGAGGGCGCGAGGATTCACCGGATCACGACTTGGGCGGCGCCGGCGGCGGGGCGGCGGTGCCGCTGCTGGGGTCGTAGCGCAACCCCTCCGCCTCGCCCGGAGTCAGCTTGACGTCACTGATCCCCGTCGAGGAAGACTTCCACTTGCCTGCCGACCAGACAAATAGCGCCCAGTAGGGCGCCCCGCTGGGGAAGCAGGTGGTGTACGAGCGGGGCTCGTGGTCGATCTGGCAGAGAGCGTCGCCGTAGCTGAAGTGCTGGCTGGCGAACTCGATCCCGCTCTTGCGCAGGGCGGTCTCACCGGAGATCTCGGTGCCACTGAAGGGAACGCAGCGGTCGACCACCTTGTGATCGCCCAGCTCGGCCACCAACTCCACCGAGTGGCCCGATCCGGTGCAGGTCGCCCCACCGGTGGGGGGGCTCGAGCCGCCGCCGCACGCCGAGATCACAAGCCCCATGGCGATCGTGGCCAGTAGCGCGCTGGCCCACTGAGACGATCTCATCGTCTCCACCTCCTGGCGGCGATCTTGTCCCGCCACGCCAGAGGTGGACCTGCCGCCGAAGGCCGACCGTCCCGTTGCGCGCGGGGGTGCTGCGATCCCTCCGGGCCGGTCTCCTGGCTCGCGGATCGACGCCGATAGCCGCCTTCCCGGGACACTCCCAGTGGCTCGCTGGCTAGGGCTCCCCGCACACAGTTGCGCGACAGCTCCGGCTTGGGGCAGAGGCCCGACCGGATTCCCATTCGCCCTTCGGGCTTATTCGGTTGTGAGGGCAATGGTAGTGATCAGCGCCGGGCTTGGGGCGGTATTGACTGCCGCGGCGCGAGTCTGGCCCGGTCCCCGCCCGGCGCCGCAACCGGACCCTCCGCCCGGCTGCGACTCAACGTCTCCCGCAGCAGAGGTTGCGTGGGCAACCTCCGCTCGATAGAATCCCCACTCAATTCGTCAACCGGGAGAGAGGGGGGGCGGCACCATGACCTCGATCGCTACCGAGCGGCTGCCCGACGAAACCGGCCTTCGCCAGGGCGCGATCGGCCTGCGCGAGGTGCTCTTCCAGAGCGTCACCGACATGGCCCCGGGGGCGGCCATAGCCGCCTCCATCCCCGCGGGGGTGGCCTTTGCCGGAGGCGCCCTGCCCCTGGCGGTGATCGTCGCCCTGATCGCGTGCCTGCTCTGCGCCTCCTGCGTTGGGGAGCTGGCTCGCGAGCTCCCCTCCGCGGGGTCGATGGGAACCTACACCGCCAGGGGCCTGCATCCCTCGATTGGATTCCTGGTCAACTGGGGCTACGTGGCGGTGGGGGCGCTCATCCCTCCGCTGGTGCTGCTGCAGTTGGGCTACACCGTGGCCACCACCGTCAACAGCTACGACCATGGCTTCTCCACCAACCTCTGGTGGCCCTTCACCATCCTGGGGGCCCTGATCGTGCTGGCCGCCGGATACTACGGGATCCGCACCTCGGCCCGGCTGGGGACGGTCCTAGGCGCCTTCGAGATCCTGGTCTTCGTGATCCTGGGCATCTTCTTCGTGGTCAAGGCGGGGAGCGCCAACACCCTAGAGGTCTTCACCACCAAGTACACCCCGCATGGCTACCAGGGCCTGACCGGGGTGATCGCGGGGTCCGTCTACACCGTGCTCGCCTTCGGCGGCTTCGAGGGCGCAGCCCCGCTGGCCGAGGAGACCAAGGACCCCCGCAAGACCATCCGCCGGGCGGTGTTGGGCGCCACCTTGGGGATCGGCATCATCTACGTCTTCACCACCTACGCCGCCGACGTGCTGTACGGACCTGGCCACTTCAGCTCCTTCAGCAGCGCCGGACCCGCGTCCTGGGAGGGGATCGCCCGAGCCTCCTACGGGGTCTTCTGGTTCTTCGTCTTCCTGGCGATCATCAACTCCACCATCGCCAACTCCAACGCTGGGGTCAACGTCTCCACCCGCACCGCCTTCGCCATGGGTCGGATTCGGGCCTTTCCAGCCTTTTTCGCATCCATCAACCGCCAGCACCGCTCGCCCCACTGGGGCATCCTGGCCGCCTTCGTGGTCAGCGTCGCGGTGGCCCTGGGGCTGGGACTGCACTTCGACCCCTTCGTGGCCTTCTCCATGGTCGGCACTGGGATCGTGATCATCCTGGCCGCCATCTACATCCTGGTCGACGCCGCCTGCCTCGGCTACTTCATCCGCAGGGACGGTGCCAGGATCAATTGGTTCCTCCACGTGCTGGTTCCGGTGCTGGGCATCCTGGCCTTCATCCCGGCGTGGTTCAGCGCCGCGGGGATCCCCGTTTTCTCCTTCATTTCACCCCTTCCCGCTCCGTACTCCTACATGGGTCCGGCGGTGGGGATCTGGATCCTCCTCGGAGTCATCTACATGGCCTACCTCTACCGCCACGATCCCCAGCGGGTGGAGAAGGTGGGGCTGGTGCACTGGACGAGCCGCTCTCGGCCGAGGCCTGAGGCGGGGGTGAGCTCGCTGGAGGTCCGCTCCTTCACCCCTCGAGAGGACCAGTACGCCTGGACCTTCGGGGGGGCTCCCGCGCTGGCCCGAATCCGCCCTGGGTCAGTTCTTGAGCTGTTCACCGAGGACTGCTTCGCCGGCAAGGTGAGGAGCGAACGCGACCTGGTGTCCGAGGTCTGCGAGTTCCCCTTCCTCAACCCCCAGACCGGCCCCTTCTACGTCGAGGGCGCGGAGGTGGGGGACACCCTGGCGGTCCACTTCATCTCGATAGAGCCGGCTCGGGACTACGCCGCCTCGACCACTGTCCCGCTCTTCGGCGCCCTCACCGCGACCCACCTCACCGCCCTGCTCCACGAGCCGTTGCCCGAGCTGGTCTGGATCTGGGAGCTGGATCGCTCGCGCCGCCTCTGCCGCTTCCGCGCCCGTCACAGCGACTTCAGCGCGGACCTGCCCATGGACCCCATGCATGGCACCGTGGGAGTGGCCCCCGCCAACTTGGAGGTGCGCTCGGCGCTGGTTCCCGACGCCTTCGGGGGCAACATGGACACCCCGGAGATGCGAATCGGAGTCACCTGCTATCTAGGGGTCAACGTCGAGGGGGCCATGGTGTCCCTGGGAGACGGCCACGCCCGCCAGGGGGAGGGCGAGACCTGCGGGGTGGCGGTGGAGTGCGCCATGAACACGGTGATCGCGGTGGACCTGATCAAGGGCCGCTCCTGCCCCTGGCCCCGGCTGGAGACCGACGACCACCTCATCTCGACAGGGTCGGTGCGGCCGCTCGAGGACGCCTTCCGGATCGCCCAGTCCGACCTGGTCCACTGGCTCGGCGAGGAATACGGCCTGGAGGCGCTGGATGCCTACCAGCTGGTGACCCAGGGGGTGCTGGCGCCGCTGGCCAATGTCTGCGACACCAACTACACCTCGGTGGCCAAGTTCCCCAAGCGCTTCCTCCCGGCCCGCGATCTGATGGGCGGCGCCCACCGCCGGCTCCGCGAGCTGGGCTTGGAGTACCGCCGGGAGAGGGCCTGAGGGAGGGGCTTCCCCCTCCCGCCCCGGGTCAGGTGGCCTGGGGGCTGCGATTCGCGCTGGCTGGGAGGTGCCGCCCGAGCCGCTCCGCGAAGATCACCAGGCAGGCGGCGACGGTCGCCCAGAGCAGCCACATCCCGGGGCGGACCACCGACCCCACCACCAGGCCGCCGATGGTCGGGCCGATCAGGAGTCCTGCTCCCCAGGAGAGGTTGAAGGCGGCCATGTAGCGGCCCCGCACCGCCGCCGGGGCGAGGTCGGCGACCAACGGTCCGATGGTGGCGCTGAGCAGGCACTCCCCCAACCCGAACGACACCGCGAAGACCCCGAGCAGGATGCTGGCGCTGAGGCCGTGGGCGAGGCTGGCCACCTCGCCGATCAGCCAGGTGAGCAGCCAGGCGGAGCCGCTCAGGGCCAGGGTCCTGGAGCGGTCGAGCCGCCGCACCGCCCGGCTGATGGGCAGCTGGGCCAGCACGATGAAGGCGGTGTTGGCGGCCAGGATCACCCCCAGGGCCACCGTGGGAACGCCCAGGAAGACCCTGGCGTAGAGGGTGACCGCGCTGTCCAACTGCGCGTAGGTGGAGAGCACTACCAGGGCGTTGAAGGCGATCAGAGCCACGAAGGGTCGGTCGCGCAGCACCATCCGGTAGCTGCTGCGCTCAGGGGCCTCCGAGAGGTGGCGCCCCGAAGGCACCATGGTGACCACTAGGGCGCCGAAGGCGATGAAGCTCCCGGCGTCCACCAGGTAGATGGTGGTGAAGCTGGAGGGGTGCGCGGTCGAGACCACCAGCCCCCCGATGACCGCCCCCAACCCGATCCCGAGGTTGGTCGCCGCGTACTGCAGGGACGCCGCCGCCGAGCGCTGCACCCGGCTGGTGACCGCGGCCAGGAGCGACGCCATCGAGGGATAGAAGCAGCCCAGCCCAGCCCCGATCAGGAGCATCGCCCCGGCCCCCTGGGGCGCGGTGGTAGCGAAGCCGAACCAGAGGTACCCCAGGGTCTGCAGGATCAGCCCCGCCAGCATCATGGTTCGCGGTCCCAGCCGGTCCACCAAGGTGCCTCCGACCGCCCCCGCCACCAGCGATGCCAGGGCTGAGGCCGAGATGATCAGGCCCACCACCGGGATCGGCAGGCCCCGGACCACGTGCAGGTAGATCGAGCCAAACGGCAGCACGAAGCCGTTGCCGATGGCTGAGATGGCCACTCCCAGGATCACCGTCCAGACGCTGGCGGGCAGGTCCGGGCGCAGGCTGCGCAGGTAGCCGAGACCGCTGGGGGCGACCGAGGCCAGCTCGGGGGCCAGCCCCGCCTCGTCAATCTCCGCTCCTGGCGGGTCGCCTGAGTCCAGGGACAATGCTCGGTGACCTCGTGAACGCGCCCGCCGGGGGATGGAAGCAGGGCCAGGCTAGCAAGGGAAGCGGGAGGGGGGTGCAGCTTGGCTATCCTGAGTCGCCCATGCCCCTGCGCGACGACCTCCGCAACGTGGCGATCGTCGCCCATGTCGACCACGGCAAGACCACCTTGGTCGACGCCATGCTGCAGCAGACGGGTGCCTTTCGGGCCAACCGGGAGATCGCCGACCGGGTCCTCGACTCGGGGGACCTGGAGCGCGAGAAGGGGATCACCATCCTCGCCAAGCACATCGCGGTGCAGTACGGCGAGACCAGGATCACCATCGTGGACACCCCCGGGCACGCCGACTTCGGCGGCGAGGTGGAGCGGGGCCTCGCCATGGTCGATGGGGTACTGCTCCTGGTCGACGCCTCCGAAGGCCCGCTGCCCCAGACCCGCTTCGTCCTGCGCAAGACCCTGGAGGCGCGGCTGGCGGTGGTGGTGGTGGTCAACAAGGTGGACCGCGCGGATGCCCGCATCGACGAGGTGGTGCGCGAGATCGAGGACCTCTTCCTGGATCTCGGCGCCGATGAGCTGCAGATCGACTTCCCGGTGCTCTTCGCCAACGCCAGGGCCGGCTGGGCCAGCACCGCCCGGGACCAGACGGGCAGCGACCTCGGGCCGCTGTTCGACGCCATCCTGGAGCGGATCCCCGCGCCCAGCTACGAGCAGGGCCACCCCCTCCAGGCCCTGGTCACCAATCTCGACGCCTCTCCCTACGTGGGCCGACTGGCCATCTGCCGGGTGCACAACGGCACACTGCACAAGGGCGACGCCGTCCTGCTCTGCCCCGCCGAGGGACAGCCCGCCAAGGGCAGGGTCGCCGAGCTCTACGGCTCCAAGGCGCTGGAGCGGGTCGACGTCGAGGAGGCAGGACCTGGGGAGATCGTGGTGGTGGCGGGCTTTCCGGGCATCTCGATCGGAGACACCCTCGCCGACCCCGACGACCCCCGTCCCCTGCCGGCAATCCTGGTAGACGAGCCCAGCCTGGCCACCACCATTGGCATCAACACCTCCCCGCTGTCCGGCAGGGACGGCGACAAGCTCACCGCCCGGCTGATCAAAGGCCGCCTGGATAGCGAATTGGTGGGAAACGTCTCGCTGCGGGTGCTGCCCACCGCCCGGCCCGACACCTGGGAAGTCCAGGGTCGTGGCGAGCTGCAGCTGGCGGTGCTGGTCGAGACCATGCGCCGGGAGGGGTTCGAGATCACGGTCGGCAAGCCCCAGGTGGTCACCCGGGAGATCGACGGCAAGGTGCACGAGCCGATGGAGCGGGTGGCGATAGACACCCCCGAGGAGTACGTGGGAGTGGTCACCCAGCTGCTGGCGCTGCGCCAGGGACGGCTCTTGGAGGTGGTCAACCACGGCACCGGGTGGGTGCGGATGGACTACCGGGCGCCATCCCGCGGGCTGGTCGGATTCCGTACCGAGTTCCTGGTGGAGACCAGGGGGACCGGGTTGCTGCACCACGTCTTCGACGGCTGGGCCCCGTGGCACGGTGCCCTCAAGACCCGGCGCAACGGTTCGATGGTGGCGGACCGCAGCGGAGTATCGACCACCGAGGCGCTGATGTCGCTGCAGGAGCGAGGAACCATGCTGATCGGCCCCGGGACCGAGGTCTACGAAGGCATGGTCGTCGGCGAGAACGCCCGGCCCGCGCAGATGGATGTGAATCCGACCAAGGAAAAGCAGAAGACCAACGTGCGCTCCTCGACCCAGGAGGAGCTGGAAAGGCTCACCCCCCACCTTCAGCTTTCGCTGGAACAGGCGCTGGAATTCATCGCCGAGGATGAGTGCGCCGAGGTCACTCCCAAGACGGTGCGCCTGCGCAAGCTGATTCTCGACCAGAACCTACGGGCGCGTCAGACCCGCCAGGCGCGCCGCGTCGAGCGCGCCGAGAGCGCCTGACCGTTGACGACCGCCAAGAACCTGGGTCGAGGGTCCAACCTGTGAGCCCACGCTCACCACGGCTCGCCTCCTACCTCTCGCCCAGGTGTGAAAAGCGCGCGGCGAGCGCGATCTCCGGCACCGGCCTGTACGCGGCCGCGGGGATCGCCAGGCATGAGGTGGTCGCGGTCAACGGGGGCTATCTGGTCGGCCGCAGCGTGTTGGAGCAACGACCGGAGCTGGTGGGAAAATCCGACATGGAGGTGGCGGAGGGGCTCTGGCTGGTCTCACTCAAGCCATCGGAATACTAGGGAATCACGCTGTTTCTCAACCACTCGTGTGAGCCCAATGTGGGCCTCGCCGGCAACATCGTTTTGTCGCCATGCGCTCCATCGCAGCTGGAGCGGAACTCACCATCGACTACGCGATGATCGATGACAATCAGGATTCCATGATCTGTGGTTGCAGGACGCCCAGCTGTCGTGGTGTGGTCGCAGGACAGGACTGGCGCCGACCCGAGCTGCAGGCGCGCTACGGTGGCTACTTCTCCTGGTACCAGCAGCGCAAGGCGGGACTGTGGTCGCCACCAGTGGTGCCAGCCGGCCAAGCCGCCGACGCCCTCAGCCGGCGACCGCACTCAACTTCCTAGTCTGAGCGTGGCTACGGAGACGGTGGCGAGCCGGTGGCTAGGTTGGAGCACCACGAGGAAGTTGCGGACCAGGTGGGACGGTCGTGTCTGCGGTCCCGGGCGGAGTCCGGCTCAGGGGAGGTCTGGCGCCACCGCGTTGCCCCCAGGCCGGTAACTGAACAGATCTGTGCCGTCTGCGGGTTCCGCACCTCTTCCTAGCCTCGGTGCACGCAGCAACCGCGGCCCGGGCCGCTCTGCGCCACGGTGGACTGAGAGGTACCACCAACCGCTCGCGGGCTGGGCTGCGCGCTCGCGCGCCGTTCCCGACTGCAGACTCGACTGGATCTGCAGGGCTTTCCCGCCCCTCTACCGCGCCGACTGCCGCCTAACCGCTGAGCAGTTCGTCGCGTTGGCAGGGCGGGTGTGCTCAGCTGCTCGAGTGGGGCGTCCCCGATCTTGGCTGCCATCCCGCCGGGGGATCCTCGCCCACGCGGCCGTCCACGGCCTCCCGGATCAAATCGGCGTGCCCGGTGTGTCGGCCGTACTCCTCGATCAGGTCACAGACGAGTCGGCGCAGACTGGCGTGGCGTCCGTCCGAGCTGGAGACATGTACCAGCTGATCCAGTCCGCCCTCCTCCAACGCCGCCGCAACTCGCACGCGGGAGCGTGCGACCGCACTGTCCCATAGCGCGTACAGCTGATCAGGCGCGTCGGCGGCAGCGGAGGTGAACTCCCAGTCATCGTCGCCGCTCCAACCCGCGGTGTCCCAGGGCGGACCCATCGACTCCCCGCGCAGCTTGTCGGTGAAGGTGTAGTCCTCTATCGCCGCGAGGTGCTTGAGGAGGCCACCGAGGGTCAGGGTGGAGGCGGCGATGCGGGCCTGCAGCCCGGCAGCGTCCAGGTCGTCCACCTTCCAGCGGAAGGTCGCGCGCAGGCGGTTGAGCGCACCGATCAGATGCTCGATCTCGGTGCCGGAGAGGGGCGGTTCCCAGGGCGTTTCGCCGTCGGTCATTGCATGACACCCACCTAACGCCGCGATCTTAGGCCGGCCGCGTCAGAGATGCAACTGCGGGTCAAGTCCCGGTCAGGCACGTCGCGGCGTAGCCGAAGCATGGCAGCAGCGGCCTATCGAAGTCCGGCTGAGGCTGAGGTGGTAGCCGCTCCAAAAACCGGCTGCGTACCTAGGGCCGCTATTCCCGTCCAGATACGGATGCGCACGCACTGGTGGTGGACCGAGCGGAGGTAGCCCAGGCTCTGGATCCTCCGAATGGGACTGTCGACTCCGACCCGAGCTTGCCGCACCGCGCGAAGTTGGATCTCGGCGAGCGACCAGTGGGTTAGGGTGGCGCCGTCCCTTTTGAGCATCGGCCCACTGTCGCTTGGGTCCGTCGACTTCCGCCCACTGTAGTGGGGGCGATGTCTAGTGCGTTCGGTGCGGCGAGGCGAGTCTGGGAGGACGGTCAACTTGGCCCGATGAGGGGCAACGTCTTGCTGAGCCCGCCCCAAGCCGCGGCCCGGTGCCGGTGCCCGGCACCCCTCTCGGGCAGCTCCGACCAGTCGGCAGTGGGAGGAAGGCGCCCACACCCGGACACGGGTTCCCGGTCGAGCGCTCTTGTCCAAAAACGTGCCCAGGGCGCGAGTGTCGGCTATAGTACCGACCGTGATCGTCACCACCACCGAGAACATCCCGGGTGCGCGGGTGGTCAAGACCCTGGGGCACGTGTTCGGTCTGACTGTCCGCTCCCGCAGCATCGGGGGCAACATCGCTGCTGGCCTGAAGAGCTTGGCCGGAGGCGAGATCGGCTCCTACGTCAAGCTCAATGAGGATGCCCGCCGCCAGGCATTGGACCGCATGGTGCAGAACGCAACCGCCATGGGCGCCAACGCAGTGACCATGATGCGCTTCGACTCCACCGAGATGGGCAAGAGTATGAGTGAGATCGTCGCCTACGGCACCGCGATCCTCGTCGAGTTCGACTCCGCGCCTCCGCCAGGTTGAGCTCGGGAGGCTGAAGGCCCCGTCATGGTGGTTCTGATAATCGTGGTGGTGGTGGTGGTCGCGGGGATCCTCATCGCCATCTTCGGCTTGGACCGCTACCGAGGCGGCAGTAGAAGTGGCACTGCAACGAGCGCCGTTGAGCGCACCGATGAGGTGTTCGTCGACCCCGCCAGCGGCCAGCGGATGCGCGTCTGGTACAACTCCGAGACAGGCGAGCGGGAATACCGCCCCGAGTAGGGCATTCCGGCCCGGCGCGCGACCTGGATCTAGGCCGAGGGTGCGGCCCTGGGACGGTAGGCTGGATGCATGCGCCCTCCGCCGCCCCAGGTAGAGTTGCTGACGTCCCGGCTCCGGCTGCGCGATTGGGGGGAGCAAGACCGTCAGCCGTTTGCCAACCTCAACGCCGATCCCGAGGTGATGGAGCACTTCCCCGGCCTGCTGGAGCGGCGCACCAGTGATGCGCTGGTCGATC
>JBOHUH010000072.1:0-4718 GCA_050733915.1 Candidatus Dormibacteria bacterium
TTGTTCGCGGTGACCTACGAGGTGATCGCCAACGAGCAGATCGCCCTGTTCGCGGCCTTCGGTGGATTCGCCACCTTGGTCCTGCCCACGTTCGGGGGCGGTCGGTGGGACAAGGCACTAGCCCACCTGGGACTGGCGATCGCTGGAACCGGGTTGATCGCGGTCGGGACCGCAGTCAGCTCATCACTCCCGTTGCTGGCGGTGGTGACGTTGTTGGTGGCCTTCCTGGTGCTGTTCGCCGGCATCGCTGGCCCCAATGCCGCCAACGGCGCCAATGCCGCCATGCTGACCTACGTCCTGGCGGTCGCGATTGCAGCCGACCCCGGAACCATTCCGCTCCGACTAGCGGGCTGGTGGCTCGCTTCACTGTGCGGCGGCATCGCCGTCGTCGCCACTTCCGGGGCTCGGCCGGCGACCCGCCTGCGAGCGGCCATCTCGGCCTCGGCGGGCCGGCTGGCGGACGAATTGCAGGGCGCTGGTTCGGAACACCCCAAGCCCACCCAGCGCGAATCCTCGAAGGCCGCCGCGGACGAACTCTCGGCGGCCTACACGGCGGCGCCCTACCGAGCCACCGGACTTGCGATCGCCGACCAGGCCGCGGGCAACCTCGTCGAGGGGCTGCAGTGGAGCTCGAGTCTGGTTGCTGACGCCTTCGCCGAGGGGTCTGGCATCGACGGTTGGCGGGCCGCGGATCTGGCCTTGCTGCAGAAAGCTGCGACTGTATTGCGAGCTGTCGCGGCGCTGGCCAGAGGTGAAGCCGCGCGCCCGGACCTCGGAGGACTGGAGCGCGTCCGGCTGGCAGCCAACACCGCTGCGCCGATGGTCCCTGGGGACATCTCTGCCCACCGTGCCCAGGCCCACCGCTCCTGGCACGCCAGCACCATCGCTCTGGCGATCCGTACCGTCGGTGCGGACGCGTTGATCGCCAGCCGGCGCGCCAATCCTCAGATCATCGCCCAGGAACGGCGCGTCTGGTTTGGCGGCGAACGGTACTTGGGATCGCCGGAACGCTGGCCCCTGCTCAGGCGGGCGGCGGTGGGAGCGCGGCGGCATGCCAGCCTTCGCTCGGTGTGGACAGTTAACAGCCTCCGGGGCGCAGTGGCGATTGCTGCTGCCGTCACAGTTGCGGATGTGACGGGCGTACAGCACGGATTCTGGGTGGTGCTGGGGACATTCGCAGTGCTGCGCTCGAATGCACTAGCCACCGGTGCCACCGCCCTCCGGGCTCTAGCCGGGACAGTCGCGGGCTTTGTCATCGGCGCTGGGCTGATCCTGGCCATCAGCACCCATGTGGTGGTGCTCTGGTCGATCCTGCCGCTCGCGGTTCTGCTCGCCGCCTACACACCGGGGGTGCTGCCCTTCGCCGCCGGGCAGGCGGCCTTCACGGTGCTGATATCCATCCTCTACAACATCTTGGTGCCCGTGGGTTGGATAGTGGGGGTGCTACGCGTCGAAGACGTCGCCCTGGGATGTGCGGTCAGCCTATTTGTGGGGGTGCTCTTCTGGCCCCGGGGAGCAGGCGGCGTGGTTGCCAGCGACTTGCGCGATGCCTTCAGCCACGGGGCGACCTACCTCCGGCAGGGCGTAAGCTGGGCCGTGGGCACGCGCGGTAGCCCTCCGGCCGCAGGCCCAGCCAGCGTTGATGCGGCGCTCCGCCTCGAGGACGCTCTGCGGGGCTACCTGACCGAGCAAGGTTCGAAGCGGGTGGCGAAGGAAGACGTCTGGCGCCTGGTCGGCGCTGTCACTCGCCTGCGCCTCACCGCACAGGCGCTGTCCGAACTTCGCGCTCCAGTCGGACGCCCCGGGTTGGTGGCGACGAGATTGCTGGCCAGGGCAGATGCCATCGCCTCCTGGTATCAGGACCTGGCCGATCACTTGCGTGAGCGAGAGCCCGCGAAACTGGAGCCGCTCGGGGCGTCGGTGCTAACCACCCTCGGGGACGAGGAGCTCGCTGCCAGCGGCCTACCACGTAGCCATTCTCTACTCGCAGTGGAGCAGCATCTGCGCCATCTGGTGCTCGCCCAGGAGACCATCCTCAAGGCGGCGATCCGGATGAGCTCGCAGCAAAGGCGCGCCTGGTGGCACTGACGGCTCCAAGGTACGGCTGACCGTAAGCACCTGGGCAGTGCGCCACCGGCACACGAGCAGGGCGCCATCCAACCACTGTCTGCCCAGCCACACGGCCTCCGAATTCGTGCAAGGAGCTGGCGATCCGGGTCAAGCGGCCGACCGGTGCCGCTTGGGATAGCCGGGCATCTCTGCCGCTGGCAGGGGCGCGCGCTCCGCGCTGGGGAGGGTGGCGGGTCGGACATGTGCCTCCCCCCGCTGCCCTCCCCAGTTCTCTGGTGACCTACTAGCCCCGCTCTGACCGCCAGTATCCCGGGCGGCCCTCGTCGCAGCCATAGTCGGAGAAAGTGGTACAGGGCGGCGCGGACTTTTCTCAGGCGGCGCGATCTTCCCGCGGCAAGGCCCTGACCGGCGGCGGCTCCTTGCAGCTCGTGGCAGCCCCAACTCCGTGGCCGGCGTCTGGCTGGGCGTCTGCCGCAGCTTCGAGATCGCGCTACGACCCAGACCGAGGCCAGCCACCCCAAATCTGTGGTCTGACCGATGGATTCGGGAAGAGCGCTCCCAGTGGACGACCGCGCAGCCCGGTCGCTGGTGCAAAGCTCCTGAAGGTGGTTCTGGTAGCCTCCTGCCAATGGCTGGGAGGGTCTTGATCGGGACTGCGTCGTGGACCGACCACGCGCCCTTCTATCCCACCGGGGTCAGGGGCAAGGAACGGCTGGCGTGGTATGCCCGGCACTTCGGATATGTCGAGATTGATTCGTCCTTTTATCACATCCCTACGGCAAAAGTGACCACCGCCTGGGCAGAAACCACCCCTCCTGAGTTCATCTTCGGCATCAAGGCGCATCGGTCGATGACCCTGCACGAGCGCAAGGAGGGCAAGGTGGTGCCGGCGACCGATCAGCAACTGAGCTGGTTCGAGAATGCCCTCAAGCCGCTTCGAGACAGTGGCAAATTGGGGGCCATCCTCTACCAATGGCCCCCTTGGTTCAAGCCCACCCCGGCCAACTTCGATCTCCTGGTTCAGGCGCGGGAGCGGCACCCCGATGACCAGATAGCCATCGAGTTCCGCAATCGCGAGTGGGGTGCTCCGGAGACCTGGGAGCGGGTGGTCGATCTCCTCTCCGAGGCGCGGCTCACTTATTGCTGCGTCGACGAGCCCCAGCTCGGGTCCGGCAGCATGAGCGGAGTTGTCGTCGCCACCACACCCCAGATCGCGATGCTCCGAATGCACGGCCGGAACGCCCACACCTGGTACCGGAAAGTGGAGAAGACCGGTCATCGCTTCGACTACTTCTACTCTGCCCAGGAGCTGGAGGAGGTAGCCACTCACGTACGCACCCTCGCCGAGGCGGCGGAGTCGGTTCAGGTAGCGGTCAACACCAACAATTCCAACCAGGGGCCGGTCAACGCCCTGGCTCTGGCTGAGATCCTCGAGCTGCCCATCGCCGACTCCAAGCTGCTGGGCGAGTTGCGCGATCAGGTGGGTGATCCCGAGCCCACCCAGGTCACTCTTGGCAGAGGCAAACCGGCCCAGAGTCCACGATGAGCTCGGTCCGCAGACCGGCACCCGGTGTGCCGGTGTACGCATAGGTCAGGGCAGCAGCCGCTGCCAGCTCCCCACTGTCGCGGGGCAGCGCACCCGCCTCCCACCCAGCCGCGCGAGCAATAAGGCGGTGGTGGGCTTGGCATCCCCGCCATCTCCACCTCGTGGGTGATGCAGGCAACCCCCGGGCTTGTCGGAAACCGAAGGGGGCTTTGGATAGTTCCTCAGCCCGTCCCCGCCAACGTCAATCCTGTGCGCATGCGATGCGGGTCCCGCACAAGCCGGGTCGCTAGACAGCTATCGGGTTCGGGCTTACCCCCGCCGAGCACCGGTGGCGGCACGGCCAGGCTGTGGCCGATGTCACGTTTGTGCTCACCCGCCGCACGCAGCAGGATCGTCCCCGGTAGCTCGACAACAACGTCGCCGGCCCCGCGCCCGGCCGGGCGACCCTGGCCACGATAGCCAGTTCCAGGAACCTTCTCAAACTGTTCCAGCGTCTCAAGGTCGTGGTCAGAAGCAGCGCCAGGTCGAGTTGGGCACCGGGGGCGACCCTCCTGGCCGCCCTGAGCGTCATCGCCGTGGGCTGTCCGGTGGCGGCTCAGAGCAGCGCCATCTGGCAGATCCACCGGCCGGGGCCGACGGTCCGGGTGACCACCGCCGGGGGCTGTCCCACCAGCCTGGGGTCGGCCACGGACGTCCGCAACCGCGGGCCGTGGCAGGCCAAGATGTTGATGCCGCCCTCTCCCTCCCGTGGCCTCATCTGTCGCTATTCCGCCTACCTGGGAGCGGCCCAGCGGAGCAGCACCGCCGCCCGCTATCGGCGGGTGCGACTCGGTAGGGCAGCCGCTCGCCACCTCGCGAGGGTCATCGCTGGGATCGACACCCGACCTCCCAAGGGGAAATTCTCGTGCCCCGCCGGCTTCGACTCGGCCACCATCATTGCGTTCTCATACGGCAACCGCCCCGATGCCGACCTCTGGTACTCGGACACCGCCTGCCAGACGTTGGACAACGGCCGAATCGGAGCCTTCGAGGGGGCGAACCCCTCCTTCTACCGCGACTTCACGCCACTCCTCAACCGTCTGGCCCCGCCCGCGGTGGACTT
>JBOHUH010000073.1:0-8760 GCA_050733915.1 Candidatus Dormibacteria bacterium
TAGCCGAAGACCGCCAGCACCAGGGTGGCGGCGGCGCAAACGATGATCCCGACGAAGAGGGGGATTTGGGGAATGGCGGCATTGATCGCCTGGCCGCCCAGGACGTTGCTGGTGGCGAAGAAGCCGACGTACATGAAAATGGCGACGATGGCGGGGGCGATCGCCCCCAGCAGCCCGAACTGGCCTCTTGATTGCTGCAGCTGAGGCAGTCCCAGTCGCGCTCCCTGCCAGCTGTGCAGGCACATCACGATTCCGCCGATCAGGATCCCCACCACAATGGCTATCAGCGCCCAGAGGAAAGTCAGCCCCAAAGCTGCGGCGATCACCCCGGTCAGGGCGGTGGTCATCTGCATGTTGGACGACCACCAGATGAAGAAGAGGTTGCGAGGCTTGCCGTGACGCTCCGCGTCTGGGATGAAGTCGATGCTGTGGCCCTCGATGCTGCGCATCCCCGGGCTGAGCGGTGCTCCTGCGTCCGCACTCATGGCTTGGTCCCCCTGCTGAAGCCGCCTATCGGGCGGTCCGTTGTTGCTGGCTGCTGCCATCCGCCGGACCTTCCCGGTCCAGAGCCATCAGGCTGAGAAGTTCGTAGACCAGCTCCGCCGCCGCCACCCCGGTGATCTGGGCGTGGTCGTAGGCGGGCGCCACCTCGACCACATCTGCCGAGGCCAGGTGGAGTCCCCGCAGCCCTCTGAGGCAGGCGAAGAGCTCCCGGGCACTCAGCCCCCCGGCGGAGGGGGTGCCGGTGCCGGGGGCGTGGGCCGGGTCGAGCACGTCGATGTCGATGGAGAGGTAGACGGGGGTGTCGCCCACCCGCTCTCTGATCCGCTCCACCACGGCCTCGGTCCCGAGACGGTCGAAGTCCTGAGCGTGGATGATGCGGAAGCCCATCCCCTGGTCGTCGCTCAGGTCTTGGGGCGCGTAGAGCGAGCCGCGGATACCGATGTGGACCGAGCTCTCCTTAGCGAAGAGACCCTCCTCAGCTGCGCGCCGGAAGGGGGTGCCGTGGGTATAGGGCTCGCCGAAATAGGTGTCCCAGGTGTCCAGGTGGGCGTCGAAGTGAACCAGCGCCACCGGGCCGACCTGGCGGTGGACCGAGCGCAGCATCGGCAGGGCGATCGTGTGGTCGCCGCCGAGGGCGACGACTCGGCGGCGACCAGCGAGCAGCCCCCCCACCGCCTCCTCGATCTGGCCCAGGGCAGCCTTGATGCTGAAGGGGTTGCAGCCGACGTCGCCGGCGTCCACCACCTGTTGGGCGGCGAACGGTGCCACCTCCAGGTAGGGGTTGTAGGCCTTGAGCAGTCGGGAGGACTCGCGGATGTGGGCGGGGCCGAAGCGGGCCCCGGGGCGGTATGTGGTGCCGGCGTCGAAGGGGATCCCCAGGATGGCCAGGTCGAACTCCGAAGCCGTGGCCAGCTGCGGCAGCCGGGCAAAGGTACCCAGCCCCGCGAAGCGGGGGATCTTCAGCGCATCGACTTGGCCCACCGGCTCGCGCCCAGTCATTCACCAGTCCCTCCCCAGCGCGCCGATGCCCCCACTCGCCATCACACCCTGGCTCATGTGCAGGGTATTCGTACCACCCTCCTGTCCGGGCCGCTAGAGCCAACTTGTCAGCGCTCGGCGCTGGTTCCTTACAGGTTGTTGGGGCAATCCCCCCGTCCCCGTCCGGCTGCATCGCCCGCGGATGTACCGCCATTTCGCCCTCGGCCTGGGTCCGCTTCTCGATAGGGACCTCCGCCGGCGGCCAGCGAGCCCCGACAGTGTTGCCTGTGCGGCCCCGCTGGTGCCGAGGCCAGCCGGAACCGTTAAGTGAGGGTGGTCGCCACCGCCGCCTCAGCCTTCACGATGAGCGCCGGGTGGATGGCTCCGAGGGGCCGTCGGGGTCGGCTTGAACCAGCCCCTCAGGCAGGTGCCAGGGCGCTCGCGGTCCGGTGCCTGCGACGGCGCCGGCGGGGCCAGTCGTCACCGTCGGCGCTGAGGTCGGGGAAGCGCTCGCGACGCCCGGGCACCAGGGCGTCCAGTACCCCGGACTCCCAGTTGAGCAGGGCGGAGTGCAGGTCGTAGGAGTTGCGAGCCTTCTGGACCGGCTCGGGGGGGTCCTCGCGGACCATCTCAGCCAGTTCCGCCACCACCCGGCGGCAGCCCTCGCGGCGGGAGATCTCCTGGTCGTGGGCGTGCAGTTCCTCGAGCCGGGTCAGGCAGTCATCGATCGCCTCCAGGCAGCGGCGTTTGCGGGCGTGCGTTAGCTGGAGTTGGCAGGCGCGTTCGAGGGCGTGCCGGATGTCACGATTGGTCCGCCCCATCGCGCCGGTGGTGACAAGTCCTCCGCCACGGGGACGAGTGGACCTAATCGCCGCACCAACCCAGCCCGTGGACACAGATGCCATTGCCATCGCCTCTCCTCCTGGCTCGCTGAGACCAAAAGCACCGAGACCGGGTGCTGAGAAGCTCCCCTGGCGCACCCAGACCACCCACCTCAGACAACGGGCGTAGGGCCGCGCAGTTTCGCCGGACCTGCGGCTCAAAGACCCCTCAACCAGGTTGACATTTAAGGAGGCGAACGGTTTGGGTTGCGCGTTCACGGGCTTGTCGGTAATTTCGCCTGGCATACATTTGATGGGCCGGAATAGGGCCAGGGGTAGACTGTCCCGGGTATGCAATATTCCCATGAAAACAAAGGGAATCTTGTAACTGCAAGGGCTTGCGAAGATGCTTCACCTGTGCTAGCTTGCCTGCAGCGGAGGGTTGTGGAGGAGAGGAGATGACCGCTGCGACACGCACCACCCAGGTACCCGGCGTGCGGTCTGTGGACGTGACGCGCTGCGGCCCCGGCGAGCTGGCCCTGGCCGCAGAGATGTACCGCCAGCACTACACCGACGTATTTCGCTATATCCGTGCCCGCGTCAGCAGCCCCACAGAGGCTGAAGACCTGACCGCGGACGTCTTCTGCAAGGCGGTGGCGGGCCTGCGCCGCTACCGCAGCGTGCGGCCCTCGCCGCTGCCCTGGCTGTACACCATCGCGGCCCATCGGCTGGCCGATCATTACCGGGCGGCGCGACCCAGCGCCCGGCTCGACGAGTCCAGCCAGGCCGCCGATCCCGCTCCGGACCCGCTAGACACGGTGATCTCCCGGGACCTGGCCCACTGGGTCTGGGAGTTCAGCAAACAGCTACCCAGCTCCCAGCGGCGGGCACTCTGGCTGCGCTACGGCGAGGAACTTGAACTGCGTGAGATCGCGGTTCAGATGGGGCGGAGCGTCGAGGCGGTCAAGCTCCTGGTCCACCGCGCGATCCGGGGGATCCGGACCCGCCTGTCTAGCGGTCCAATGGGAGAGTTGCCACCCCAGCCCCTGGGCGGCCCAGGGGGCCCGACCCCGACCCACCAAGGTCGTGATCGCGGGGAGAAGGCGGCGGTGACCGCCTGAGCTGAATTCGGCCGTTCGGCCATGCGAGGAGGAGCAGAGATGCCACGAAGCGACTGGAGCGCCAAGCGGGAACGGCAGTACCAGCACGTCAAGTCAAGTGTCCGTGGCCGGGGGCGCTCCGCCGAGGTGGCGGAGGAGATCGCCGCCCGCACCGTCAACAAGGCGCGGGCCCGGCAGGGGGAGGCGAAACGCGCCAGCCGCTCCTCGACCGAGGACATCTCCTCGGGCAGAAGAGGCGGCCTGCGGTCCCACTCCGGGCCAGGAGGCCGCACCAAGGCCCAGCTCTATGAGGATGCCAAGGCGCGGAACCTCAGAGGCCGCTCTCGGATGAGCAAATCCCAGCTCAAGGCCGCCCTCGGGAGACGCTGAGCTCAGGGGCTGCCGCTACCGCTGCCGACCTCGATCAGATGCAGGCTCGCGGCAACAAAGGCGGGGATGTCATCCGGCTGCCGCGCGGTGACCAGGTTGCGATCCACCACCGCGGGCTCGTCAACCACCTCGGCGCCGGCTTCGCGGAGATCCCCCTGGACGGTCTTCCAGGCGGTCATCCGGCGCCCTTTGACCTGCCCTGCAGTGAGCAGCAGTTGCGGACCGTGGCAGATGGCCATCACCGGTTTGCCCGCCTCCATGAAGTTGCGCACGAATTCCACCATCCTGGGGTCGGCACGGAGCTTGTCGGGAGAGTAGCCACCCGGAAGGAAGAGTGCGTCGAAATCCTCAGGGCCGCTCTCGTCGATCGACTTGTCGGTAGTGGCTTTGACCGAGCCCTTGGCACCGCTGAGCTCCAGGCCCGCCTCGGTGCCGATGACGGTGACCACGTGACCCGAGAGCTGGAACTTTTCATACGGCTCCCGGAATTCGGAGTCCTCGAAGTCCTTGGCCAGCAAGCAGGCGATCTTCACGTTTCTCCTCCCGCAACCTTGATCACGCTTGGACCCTAGCGCCGCCGCCGGCTGCGACCGTCTCACCATCTCGCGTTCCGCCGGGGTGGTCTCTGGTTCGGGGTGTAGCCGCTGCACCCGCCCCGCTTGAAACCGCGGGTCCAGACCTACTGGGCGGCGCAGCCGCTGCCCAGTAGGTCTGTCCCTCGCCTCGTGAGAGGCCCCCGGGCATCGGCGGGACCCTCCCGGACCCGAGCGTGGCGGCTCCCCGGCCCTGGGGGCGGACACCCCACCAGGGCGCGCGGTGCAGGTGGAGCCGTCCGGTTGCTGGGAGCGGGCCACACCCGCTTCGGGATGTTCAGGGGTGATGTGGCTGCGGACTGGACGACCGCGGCGCGGGAATCAACGGGCGGAGCGGGATCGCACTCCGGATCTGGCCAGCCGCCCGCCCGCCTCTCGGCAGCAGTTTGGCTCGCCCAAAGCGGCTATCTCAGCCGGGGTCGGTGGCGGCGTCGAGGAGCAGCCCCAGCCCAATCCCTAGCATCCAGACGTCTTTGCTGACCGCGGTGCCTCGGGAGCTCGGCCAAACGCTTCCCGGGAGGTGCATCTCCGGAGTCCGCAGGTACATCGTCAGCAAAGCCCCGGAGAACAGGGTGAGCGCACCCCCAGCCACGGCCCGGGGCACCAGTGGCGCCACGATCAAGGCGCCGGTGCCAATCTCTCCACTGGCGAGCAGGCGGAGGAACCGCTCCGGGGGGATCCGCTTAAGCCAGGGGAACGCCGAGCTCGCACTGGCGTGGAGGCCTTCAGCGAGTTGCTGGTTGGGCCGCCATTTGCCGAGGCCGGCGTGCAGGATGTAGGCCCCGGAGGCCAGCCGAGGAGGGAGGGTGCGAGCGATCCGGGCTAGTTGCATGGCCTGGTGAGACCCTCCTGGCTGGTGTCGATCTTGCCCCCACCTCCAAGATAGCCGAAGTGGCGATTCGCTGCCGTTGGGGAGGATTCGTCAGGGCATGGCAGGTGCCGCAGCCGTTGGCGGAGAGGGGGGCCGCTGCCAGCGCCCCCGCGACGATGCCGGGCAAGGTGCCATGTCTGCCCTGGTTGGGGTGGGGAGGCTCAGCAGGCGTAGTCGGCGTCCACCCCACCGGGCAGGAACTGGGCCAGTAGCACCGGGCCTCCGGTGATGGGGGTGTCCTGGCAATTGCGCTTGGCATCCCTGAGGGAGCCGACCCCGAGGACCCAGTCCGGGAGCGGATAGAGCGCGGCGGAGGCCGGGTTGGTGCCGGCGCCGGTGATCTCCCTCCACCCCGATGGCGCGGCGTAGACTCCGACCTGATGCACCCCCGCCTGGTGCAGCGCGGCGACCATTCCGTCCAGGTCGGCCACGTTGAGCGAGGTGCCCGCCTGCCAGGTGTTGGAGGTCTCCACGTCCAGCCAGACGGGATACGCCGCAGCCTCGCCGGGGACCCCGTCGCGCGAGGCCGCGGCCCGAAGCCAGATGAGGTCCTGCTCCACCTTCAGGTAGCCGTACTCCCACGAGCAGGCAGCGGAGTTCTGGCCCGGACCGCGGAGATGAGGACCAGCCACGGTGGGCAGGCAGGAGCCAAGTGGGCTGTCGCCCGATTCAGGCCAGTCGGTCACCGGCT
Source organism: Candidatus Dormibacteria bacterium (assembly GCA_050733915.1). Lineage (GTDB taxonomy): Bacteria > Chloroflexota > Dormibacteria > Aeolococcales > Bog-877 > Bog-877. The sequence goes on from JBOHUH010000073.1 coordinate 5,949, forward strand.
GGCCATCGTAGGAGTTGCCGGGGTCCCCGGTGTTGAGGTAGAGGGAGGCTGGCGGCAGTCCGCCGCGTCCCACGGTCCGGTACACCGCCCAGCCCAGTTCGAAGGCGAGGCAGGGGTTCTCGACACTGGCGAGGCCGCCGTTGACCCCTACCACCATGAATGCCTGGCCCACTGGCAGCGAACCGCCACACTCTGGGTAGGAGACGTCGGCCCCGAGCGGGGGTGAACTCAGCTGCAGTACCGGTGGGGGGGCGACTCCCCCCGGAGCCCCGTTGAGCCTGGCCGAGGTAGGCGTGGCCAGGGTACCCAGGGCCAGGGCTGATGCCAGTAGTGGCGCCGACGCCGCCAACCCGAGGCGCCGACGGCCAATTCCCCGGCCCGAAACAGCCGTGCCGGCGGGCATCCGGGTTGACTCCTGCCCAGGACGCTGCACCGCACCGACAATAGCCCCAGCCGGCGGCGCTGAGCTCTCCTCAAGTGGGACGCGCCACCCCGATGGACACCCCGGCTCAGGCGGCGGCCAGCGCTCCTGATACGGGGGCGCGGCGGCGGCGCCGCCGGGGGCGCGGCCATTCGTCCACTTCCTGGTTGAGGTCGGGGAAGAGTTCGCGGCGGTGGGGCACAAGGGCGTCCAGGACCGCCGACTGCCAGTTGAGCAGCGCCGAGTGCAGGTCGTAGGAGTTGCGGGCGGTCTGCACCTCGTCGGGGGGCTCCTCCCGGATTCGCTGCACCAGCCCCGCGACCACCTTGCGGCAGCCGTCCCGTCTCGCGATCTGGGCGCCCTTGGCGTGGAGCTCCTCCAGCTCGGAGAGGCATTCGTCGATGGCGTTGAGACAGCGCCGCTTGCCCGACTGCAGCAGGCGCCGCCGCCGGCTCTTGACCAGGGCCGACCGGATCTCATGGTTAGCCCGCTGGATTCGCTGATGGTCGGGACGCCACTCGCCCAGCAAGCGGATCCGCATCTCAAAACTGCTCAGGGGTTGCCCGATGGTTGCTGTGGACAAGACGGTCCTCCTGTCTTTACCGGCCCAGGCCTCGCCGCTCTCCTATGGAAACCATCCCGGCGGCCTCAGACCGGAAGCCTACGAACGCTCTGTCTTGCACTGAATAACGCACTGCGGAAATAGGTGTTTCGCGACTCGCGTACCTGCCCAACATGCTGCGCGAGTTGGACATTTCGCAGCGCAAAGTGTGGGTGCCGCGAAGTGCTGTGGCACGGCGCGATAGTTAGCCCAGTTGACTTTTGGAGGAGGTAACTAGCAGCCGGGCACAATGTCAATGGCTTACAGTATTCTCATAAAAAATAAGGGTTTTTTGAAGGTGAGGGCTTGCATTCGCGCATTACCCTGTGCTAGCTTACCCCCCAGCGTATGTCGGGCAGATATGGAGGAGGCAAGCACCGTGCCACAGTCAAGTGAGGCGGCGGCGTTAGCAGTAGATGCTCGCCCTGAATCCAGTAGGCGTGCAGCATCCCTGGCCACACAGATGTATCTCCAGCACTACCCTGACGTGTTTCGCTATGTGCGTTCGCGAGTCAGCAGCCGTGCCGTCGCCGAGGATCTCACCGGTGACGTCTTCTGCAAGGCGGTGGCAGGGATCGCCAAATACCGGGTGTTGCGCAGTTCGCCGCTCCCCTGGCTCTACACCATCGCCTCGCATCGGGTGATCGACCACTACCGGGCGGCTCGCCCCACCTCCGAACTGGGCGAGGCCTCGCAGGTGGCCGACAAGGGCCGCGATCCGGCGGACGTGGTGGTCACCCGAGACCTGGTGCAGGAGGTCTGGGAGCTCTCCAAGGAGCTGCCGGTGTCGCAGCGCCACGCCCTCTGGCTGCGCTACGGCGAGGAGCTGGAGTTGCGCGAGATCGCGGAGCGGATGGGGCGCAGCGTGGAGGCGGTCAAGCTCCTGGTACACCGGGCCACCCGCGGCCTCCGAGCCCGGCTCCAAGGTCCCGCGAGCCCCCGCCTCAACCTGCTGCTCGGCCCCGATGCCCGAGCTGAGAAGCGCAATCTCCGCGCCCGCGCCTCAGGGACGAAGGTGCTGGCCGCCTGAGGTCGGGCTGGGGGCTGAGTGGCCCCAGTCAGCTGGCCACCCGGTAGCGCTCGGCGTCAGTCCGCTTGAGTTCCAGGCCCAATCCGGGGCGGGAGAGGTCGGGATGAAGCACTCCCCGCACAGGTTCTGGGGCTCCCTCGAAGAGCAACTGGTCCACCCGAGCATGGTCGGCGAAGTACTCGAGGTGGCGCAGGTTGGGCACGGCGCAGGCGGGGTGAAGGTGGAGCGCGGGGGCGCAGTGGCCGGAGATCTCGAGCCCATGAGATTCGGCCAGCGCCGCCACCCTCAGCCACTCACTGATCCCGGCGCAGCGGGAGACATCCGCCTGGAGGCAGTCGACGGCGCCCGCGGCGCACATCCTCTGGAAGTAGAAGAGGTCGTAGCCATACTCGCCAGCGGCCACGTCCAAGCTGGTCTGGGCGCGGAGCCGGGCCAACTCCTCGAGGTGGTCTGAGGAAACCGGCTCCTCGAACCAGATCACCCCGAGGTCCTCATAGGCCCGGGCCAGGCGCAGCGCCTGCTTGGGCTGGTAGCCGCCGTTGCCGTCCACCAGGAGCTCGACCTCTTCCCCGATCGTCTCTCGGGCCAGCCGGGCGCGCTCCAGGTCGCGCTGCGGGCGGCTTCCCCAGGCCTCGCCCACCTTGATCTTGACCCGGGGGATTCCCTGGTCATCGACCCAACCGGTCAGCTGCTGCACCAGCTGGTCGTCACTGAGTGAGGTGAAGCCGCCGCTGCCGTAGATGGGTGCCCCGTCCTGGAC
>JBOHUH010000074.1:0-5080 GCA_050733915.1 Candidatus Dormibacteria bacterium
GCTGGTGATGGAGCACCTGCGGAAGCTGGACGACGTGGCCTACGTGCGCTTCGCCTCGGTGTACCGCTCCTTCCGGGACGTCTCCGAGGTCCGCAACGAGATCGACCACCTGCTCTCTGGGGCCACAGCCGGGACCAGCCCCAGGCGAGCTCGCCGACCGCCGCCACGCTGAGCCAACAAGGGGTCCGGGAGCGGCTCCAGACCCTGCTCGACCGGGTCAGGGAGGCGGAGCGGCGGGCGGGCCGTGGCCAGGGAGTTGTGAAGCTGCTCCTGGTCACCAAGGGCCAGCCTCAGGAGGTCGTCACCAGCGCCGTCCAGCTGGGCCTGCAGGAGCTGGGCGAGAACTACCTCCAGGAGTGCCTGCGCAAGGAGCGGGAACTGGAGGGGGTGGCTGGAGAGCGGGTGAGCTGGCATCTCCTGGGTCACCTGCAGCGCAACAAGGTGCGCCGGGCCACCCAGCTGTTCGCGGTGCTGGAGAGCGTCGACAGCCTGGAGCTGGCCCGCCTGATCTCCTCGGCCCGCGACGGTGCGCCTCCCCTGCCGGTGCTGCTGGAGGTGGAGCTGACCGGGCTCCCCGGGCGCACCGGCTTCCGCGCGGAGGTGCTGGAGCGGGAGCTGGAGCAGCTCCTGGCGCTGCCCGGGATCGCAGTGCAGGGGCTCATGACCGTGGCGGCACCGGGGCGGCCGGAGGCGGCGTTCTCCACCTGCCGCGAACTCGCTGAGAGGCTGGGCCGCCAGGGGCACCGACCGCTGCCCACCCTGAGCATGGGGATGAGTGGCGACTTCGAGCAAGCGATCTCGGAGGGCAGCACCGAGATTCGAATCGGCAGCCTGCTCTTCGGGGAGCGATCCACCCCCTAGGGGAGCGCCGGGGCTCAGCGCACCAGGACGGTCAGCTGCTGGTAGCCACTGGCCCCGCTGGGGTAGGTCTGGCCACTCCCCGGCCGCTGCAGGGTTCCGTGACCGTCCCGGGCACGCACCCGCAGGGTGTATAGACCCGGATCCGGACGCCAGGGATGGCTCCAGAGGGTCCAGGTGTAGGCCGAAGTCGGGGCGCGCAGGCGCGCCCGCACCCAGGTGCGGCTGCCGTCCACGCTCAGCTCGACCCGGGAGATGCCCCTGGTCCCGGCGTAGGCGACCCCGGCCAGCAGGTAGGTGCGGCCCGCCCTGAGCGAGCTGTTCCCAGAGGGGAAGTCGAAGCGGGAGAAGATCTTGGGGTAGGCCCCGGCGTTCCAGCCCTGCTGCTCCCAGTAGCCGAGGTAGGGCCGGGCCGAGGGTTGGATGCTCATCAGCCACTTGGGGTTCTTCATCCCGTAGTGGTCCACCACCAGCAGCCGGGCGGGGAAGCCGTGCTGGGCGGTGAGCTTCGCCCCGTTGAGCTGGTCGACGACCAGGGTGGTCGGAGCTCGAGCCTGGTCCAGGGGGAGGCTCTCGCTGTAGCCGTCGGCGCACTCGAAGCGGACCTGGACCGTCCCCGACGGCACCCCGGCGCGCCCCAGCAGCCGGCTCAGCTGCACTCCCCGCCAGACCCCGGTGCTGATCAAGGTGCCACCGATGGGATTGGAGATGCACTCCAGGGTCTGCACCTGGGTGAGGTGGGGCTCGGCCAGGAGCTGCTGATAACCGATGGCGTAGGGGTTCAGCCCACCCACCTCGAGGCGCCAGCTGGAGGCGTCCACCGAGGGCGGTCCGAAGAGTTCCTTGGAGACCACGTAGAAGTCGGCGGTCGAGGTGAGGTCGCCGGCGGGCGCCCCGCCGGGCCCGGCTCCGGGTGGGCCGAGCCTGAGCCGCGGCAACGGGGGTGCGCCGGCGCTCAGGAGCTGGACCCCGAGATAGCCCAGGCTTACCGCCCCAACCACCCCCCCGGCCCAGCCCAGGAAGCTGCGCCGCGACCAGGTCCCCGGCACGTGGAGCAGCCGGCCGCCGTGGCTGCCTCCCTGCTGCGGCAGCCCCAAGAGCAACTCCACCAGCCCCGTCAGGAGCAGCCACTCGAACAGGGCCGCGGGGGTGGCAGGGACGGTCAGCGAGCCCTCGCCCACCGCGATCAGCGGCAGGGTGAGGATCCAGAGCCCGATGGCCGGTGCCAGCCAGCGGGCCAGGGGGTGACCGCGGCGGCGTGCGGGCGCCGCGGGATAGGGAGCGACGGCGCGCCGGCTCCAGCCCCCCAGCCAGCGTCCCAGCCCGGCGCCGACCAACACCACCAGCACGGAGGTGGCCAAGAGGAGCAGTGGGCGACCCCGCTCCTGGAGAGCGTCGATCAAAGCGCCGAAGGCACCGCCGGGCAGGAGTAGGGCCAAGCCATTCCCCAGGGACTCACTGAGCGAGGGCACGCCCAGCGCGGCCCGCAGCAGGAGACTGGCGCCGAGGGTCAGGCCGCCGGCCGCGGCACCCAGGAGCAGTCCGCCGACGGGGTGGGCGCGGCTGCTCACCTGGGGGGGCCCGTTAGGCGGCGCGAGCCGGGAAGTTCATGACTGCAGATGCTGGCGCAGAAACTCCAGGGACCGCTGCCAGGAGAGCTGGGCGGCCTCGGGGTTGTAGACGTCGGCTCGATCCTCGTTGGCGAAGGCGTGATGCCCTCCCCGATAGCTGTGGAAGGTGTGCGACACCTGGGCGGCGCCGAGGTCCTCGTCGAGCCGGCGCACCGCCTCGGGGGAGGCGAAGTCGTCCTCCTCCCCGAAATGCCCCAGCACGGTGCCGGCGATCTTGCTGAGATCGGTGTCGTCCCCGGGGACGCCATAGTACGAGATCACCGCGCGCACCTTGTCGTGGCTGGCGGCGAGGCTGATCGCCAGCGATCCCCCCATGCAGTAGCCGACGGTCCCGACAGAGTCCCCGGAGGCCTCGCCTGAGCTGAGCAGGTAGTCGACGGCGCCCCGCAGCTCCTGGGTGGCCCGGCTCTCGTCGAGGGCCATCATCTGCTTCTGGGCTTCGTTGGGCTCATGGAATCCCACCACCCGGCCGTGGTAGAGGTCAGGGACCAGGGTGCTGAATCCAGCCTCGGCCAGCCGGTCCGCGGTGCGCTTGATCTGGTCGTTGAGCCCCCACCACTCCTGGATCACCACCAGTCCGGGCCCGGGGCCGGAGGGCGGTGTGGCCAGATAGCCAGTCGCCGTGCTGCCGTTGCTGGGGAACTCCACCGTCCGACCCGCCATTGCGCTGTCCTCCTTTCCCTGATTGCCTGGCGCCAGGCGCCCCCAGCCCCCAACAATAGTCAGAAGTAGCGGCGGGGCCAAGTGGCCCGGCTCAGGCCCGGGCGGGGCGGAGGTCGCGGAGCAGGAGCCGGGGGCGGCGCCGACCCCGCCAGCAGTCGACCTCCAGCTCGAACAGGGCATCCACCCGGCGCCCCTCGGGGAGATGGCGCTGCAGCTGGGGTCGGTTGAAGGTGATCGCCTCGGCGCTGCCGCTCTGGTCGCGGAGGCTCAACTTGAGGTGGTCGCCGCTCTTGCCGATCCTCTCGGTGCGAACCACCGAGAGACCAGCGGCACAGAGCAGCGGCGCCGGGTTTCCGGTCCCGCAGGGCTGCAGCTGTAGCAGCTCGTCGGCCAGCTCCAGGCCGCACTCGCTGAGGCACACCTCGGCGTCCACAAGAAAGGTGCGCCGAGGCACCCGCTCCCCCAGCTGTTGCCGAACTGCCGCCGCCAGGTCCGCCGCCAGCAGCTCCTCCGAGCAATCCTGGGGTGCCAGGCTGAACCCCCCGGCGGAGAGGTGGCCCCCGTAGCTGACCAGGTGCTGGGCGCAGCTCCGCAGCGCCTCCACCACGTTGAGCCCGGGCACCCCACGCACCGAACCGCGCCAGCGCTCGCCGGTCCTGCTGTAGACGAAAGCGGGTCGGCCGTACTCCTCGGCGAGGCGCCCCGCCACCAGGCCGACCACCCCGGAGCTGAATTGCTCCGAGCCGAGCAGGATCACCGGGAGGTGGTCGGGCATCATCTCCACCTCGGCGCGGGCCAGGAGGAGGGCGGCGGCCAGGGCGGTGCGTCGGCTGCGGTTGAGCTCCTCCAGCCGGGCGGCGGCCTGCTCCGCCTCCGCGGAGTCGTCGGCGAGGCAGCAGCGCAGGGCCAGCCAGGCGTCGTCCATCCTCCCAGCGGCATTGATCCGCGGGGCCAGGCCGAAGGCCAGGTCGGAGCTGCCGGGAACCGCCGCCCCGCCGCCTGAGGCCCGGGCCAAGAGGCGAAGGCCCAAGGGTGCCCGCTCGATCCAGGCGGCCAGCCCCCTCCGGACCAGACTGCGGTTCTCATCCTGGAGGGGCATCATGTCGGCGACTGTGCCCAGCGCGACCAGGGGAAGCTGGGCGGCAGCGGTCCCCAGGGGAAGCAGCCCCGCCAGCTCCAGCGCCCGGACCAGCTGGTAGGCAACCCCGACCCCGGCCAGCCCCTTGAAGGGATATTGGTCTCCCGGGCGCTGCGGGTTGACCAGGGCGTCGGCGGCGGCCAGCTCCACCGCCTCCGCGTCCGGGTCGCGGTGGGGCAGGTGGTGGTCGGTGATGATCAACTTGAGTCCCTGGGGCCGCTCTCGCACCACCTCCACCGCGGTCGTGCCGCAGTCCACCGTGATCACCAGGGCGGCCCCCTTCTGGCGCAGCTCGATGAGCGCCTCCCGGTTGAGCCCGTAACCCTCGCTCTCCCGCTGGGGGATGTAGGCGAGCGGATCGTGACCGGCGGCTCGGAGGGCGCGCACCAGAAGGGCACAGGCGGTGACGCCGTCGGCGTCGTAGTCGCCGTAAACCGCGATCCGCTCCCCGCCGCGCAGGGCCGCGGCGATTAGGTCGCGGGCTTTCGCCATGTCGCTGAGCAGCAGCGGGTCCGCTTCCGTCTCGGCGGGGTCGAGGCGCTCCTGCGCCAGCGCTGCGGCCATCCCTCGGGACTCCACGATCCGGCCGAAGGCCGTCTCCCCCTCCCCTCGGGGGGCCACCAGCCAGTCCCTCTGGGCCCGCTTCAAGCGCTGGGTACCGGCCGCCGCCAACTGGAGCTCACCTGGACGGGATTCTAGTCCCGGTGGCGCAGCGCCCCCAGGTAGGAGACTTGGGGGCGTGAGCCCAAGGCAGTCGAGCCGCCCGCCTCTCACCCCAGAGGAGCACGAG
>JBOHUH010000075.1:0-18072 GCA_050733915.1 Candidatus Dormibacteria bacterium
GCCGCGGTGAGTTCCAAAACCTCCCCTGCCGTGCTCCCCCGGCCCCACCGCGGCAGCCGCTCACCACCCGCTCAGCCGCTTACTTTCACCTGGCCAAAACCGCGTACTTTCACTTGGCCATTGACAGCCCGGGCGGCTCAGCCGACCGGCGACCCGGGCGATCGAGGCAGCCGACGAGCTGGCCGTGGCTTCGATCTCCTGGTTCGAGCTGGCCTGGCTGGCGGAGCACGAGCGCATCCTGCTGAGCCTGCCAGTTCGGGCATGGCTGCTCCAGCTTGGAGAAATGGTCCGCACCGTTCCCATCTCGCCCGCGGCGGCCACGACCGCGGCGGGACTACCGAGTTCCTTTCCCGGCGACCCTGCGGACCGTTTGATCTTCGCCACCGCGCTGGAGCAGGGGTGGCGGCTGGTGACCAAGGACCGGCGGCTGAGGGACCACCCCCAGCCCCACAGTATTACGGTCTGGTAGGCGGGCTGCCGGCATCGGGCAGGCTACGCGGTGACCGGGCCTCCCCGGCCTGGAGTTCGTGCCGCCCCCAGGGAGATCCCCGTGCCCGGCAGACTGGCGTATCGGAGAGTGGCGGCGCCGGGAGGTGGCGATCGAGCGGGATCGCCAGGGGCTGATCCGGCATGAGTTGATGGGGCCGGGGGGCTCGACCCTGGATGGGCACCACCCCAGGCACGCCCGGGAGGCCGGTGCGGGCAGTCCGGGCTAAGACCGCAGCTGAGGTCAGTTTCCCTGGGGATCGGTGAAGCGGCCGAGCGTTTCCTGAGGGCGGCAGCCACCGCCGAGCCGCCAGGCTGGCCAGCGAGCTGACCCAGATCCTGTCCCTGGAGGCCAGCTGGGGCCTGGTTCCGCTGGTGGCGGCCCTGGAGCGCGCCGCCCGCTCCCGGAGCTTCCAGGCCGGAGACGTCCGTGCCATCGTGGCAGCGGGAGACGGCGCACCCAACCCGACCCCAGCGGATGAGCCTCTGAAGCTGGAACCCCCAGCGGTCCCGGTACGCCAGCTCAGCGACTCCGCCCTGGACGTGCTCCAGTGACCGCGGGCAGCGTCCCCAATCTCTCTCCTGATCTGGTCGCGGGGTTGCGCCGGCCCAAGCTGGCCACCGTCCGCAGGCTGGGCCCGGAGGTCTGCCAGACCGCCATGGTGCAGCGCTGGGCATGTGAGGAGCTGCTCCGTACCCTGATCGAGGACCGGATCAGGGCCCGGGAGCAGTCCAACCGGCTGGTCCGGGTCAAAGTTGGCCGGGTTCCCGGTCCGCAAGGACCTGGACGCGTTCCAGGTGAGCCTCGCGTAGATTCCCCAGGCCACCTTCGACTACCTCGCCTCCGTGGAGCGGATCCGAGCCCAGCAGAACCTCTACACGATCGGTCTCACCGGGACCGGTAAGTCCCACCGATCGCCCTTGGGGAGCGCCGCTATCGTGGGTTTGGCATGGTGTCGGGCAGCCACTCCGGGGAGGTGATCTTCCTTCCCGGTGACCCACCCCGGCGCGGCCAGCTCGCTCTCTTCGACCCCCCGACCCGCTGGGGGAGAGCTCGCCTCGGCTCGGTGGAGTTGGTGAGGCGGTCGGGGTCAGGGGTCAGACGGGTCGTGGTGAGCGCCCGCCTCGTCCCCATCAGCCAGGCGCTGGAATGGATGTCCACCCTTCCGGCCGAGGCTGGACCTCCGGCTTCACGGGCGGCCTGGTCGGTGGTGATCAAGGCGGGGGTCAGTCTGGTCGCCCGGGGACGCCTCCGGCCGGCGGTGACCCCGGGGGGACGAGACTGCTGGCTGGCCGGTCCGCTCGACGTCGCGGATGAGGAGTGGCTGCGCCGCCTGACTCGGGCGTTCCCCGCCAGTGCCTATGCCCTGCCGCTGGCCGGCAGCCGGCCCCTGCGGGTCAGGTCCCCCGAGGCGCTGATCCGCCGGTGCTGGGATGCCGTCGCCGACACTCTGCCCAGGACCGCGGCCGCCGCCACCGTGAATGGCCAACCCGCCTTCGCCTCCGTCCGACCGGTCCGGGTGGCCGGGTGGGAGAGGTGGCTGGAACTGGCCCCGCGAGGGCCTGCCGGGGGTGCCCGCGCCGGCCTTCGCCTGGAGCCGCCGCAGGCGGCCGAGGGGAAGATGACCGCGGTCCTCCAGTTGCGGAGTCGCGCCGACCCCTCACTGGTGGTGGACGCGGTCGACCTGTGGCGATCCCCATCGGTCGTGCTGCGCCGTCTGGGAGAGGATGCGGAGTCGGAGCTGCTACTGGCGCTCCGGCGCGCCGCCCTGGCCTGGGCGCCGCTGGGCCGGGCGATCTCCCTGTCCCGGCCAGATCGTCTGGAACTGGTTGACGAGGAGGTGGGCCAGCTACTGGGACCCGCCGCGGAGCAGCTCGCCGCAGCCGGGCTGGAGCTACTCTGGCCGACCGAGCTGACCCGCCGGCTGGAGCTTCGTGCCAGGGTTTCCACCCCGGCCCCTACCGGCGGTGGCGGCGGCTTTGCCCTCGCCGACCTGCTCGACTTCCACTTCGAGCTTAGCCTCGACGGCGACCCGCTGACCGCCGCCGAGGTTGAGCAACTCGCCGAAGCCAAGCGCCCCCTCGTGCGACTGCGGGGTCGCTGGGTTGCTTTGGAGCCGGCGCTGCTGGAGCGCCTGCGCCGGCCCTCGGCGCGGATGCGCGCGGGAGAAGCCTTGGTGGCGGCGCTCGCCGGCGGTGAGCTCGAGGTCGAAGGTCAGCGGGTCCCCATTGAGCTGGAGGGCGGGCTGGCCGACTTGGTGCGCAGGCTGCGGATGACAGCCAGGCCAGTGCCGGCTGCCAGTCCCCAAGGCTTACGAGGTACCCTGCGTCCCTACCAGCGGCGCGGGCTGGCCTGGCTGGGTCAGCTCTGCGACTTGGGTCTGGGCGGCTGTCTCGCCGACGACATGGGTCTGGGCAAGACGATTCAGGTGATCGCCCTCCAGCTGAGTCGGCAGCGGGGACCGCTGCTGGTGGTCTGCCCCGCCTCGGTGCTTGGCAACTGGGAGCGCGAGCTGGGCCGTTTTGCGCCCCGGCTGGCGGTCCGCCGGTACCACGGCGGGGGCCGTCACCTGGCCGGGCTGGCCGCCACCGAGGTGGTGCTGGCCACCTATGGCGTGGTGCGCCGGGATAGCTCGCAATTGGCCAAGGTGGCCTGGGACCTGGTGGTCGCAGACGAGGCCCAGCAGGTAAAGAACCCGCTCTCTCGGGGAGCGCGAGAGCTGCGGGCGATCGGCTCCGGGATACGAATTGCGCTGACCGGGACCCCGATCGAGAACCGACTCTCAGAGCTGTGGTCGATCCTGGACTGGACCACACCGGGACTGCTCGGCCCCCTGGAGCGGTTCCAGCACCGGATCGCCGTACCCATAGAGCGCTACGGCAACGTCGAGGAGAGCGTGCGGCTGGCCAAGTCGGTGCGTCCCTTCCTGCTCCGCCGCCGCAAGGTTGACCCCGACGTCGCCCCCGAGCTGCCCCCCAAGACCGAGACCGACTACCTGCTGCCGCTTACCGAGGAACAGGCGACACTGTACGAGGCGGTGGTGCGGGAGACCTTGGATCAGATCCGACAGAGCCAGGGGATCGGGCGTCGCGGACTGGTCCTCAAACTGCTGACCGGGCTCAAGCAGGTGTGCAACCATCCCGCCCAATACCTGCGCCAGCCCGGTCCTCTGGAGGGCCGCTCCGGCAAGCTCGTGGCCCTCGATGAGCTTCTCGAGATCATCACCGCAGAGGACGAGTCGGCCCTAGTGTTCACCCAGTACGTGGCCATGGGCCGCCTGCTCGAGAGCCACCTGCGCGCTGCCGGGATCACCACCCTCTTCCTCCACGGCGGGGTGACCCCACGGCGCCGCGACCAGATGGTCGCCGACTTCCAGGACGGAGGGGTGGCGGTCTTCCTGCTATCGCTCCGCGCCGGCGGGGTCGGCCTCAACCTGACCCGGGCCACCCACGTCATCCACTTCGACAGGTGGTGGAACCCGGCTGTCGAGGACCAGGCCACCGACCGCGCCTACCGGATCGGCCAGGAGCGCCCAGTCCAGGTCCACAAGTTGCTCGCCCAGGGAACCCTGGAGGAGCGCATCGCGGCCCTGCTGGAGCGCAAGCGGCACCTGGCCGATGCGGTGGTGGGCGCCGGCGAGGCCTGGCTCAGCGAGCTCTCCGACTCGGAGCTGGCCGACCTGGTCGCACTGAGGCGGCCCTGATGAGCTGGGACTGGCGCTCCCGGGCCAGGCCCAAGCGCCGGAGGCGAGCCGGGGCGGCGCCGCTTGGTGGGCGCTCCCGTTTCGGTTCCAGCTGGTGGGGAGGCGCCTGGGTCGAGGCCCTGGAGCAGCGGGCTCGCCTGGACCCCAACCGGCTGCCCCGGGGACGCAGCTACGCGCGCAGCGGTGCGGTCGGCGAGCTCTCGATCGGCCCCGGGGAGGCGACGGCGCTGGTCCAGGGCTCCCGGGCCAAGCCATACCAAGTCCGGCTTCGGGTCCGCGAGTTCACTCATAGGGAGTGGCAGCAGCTCCTGGCTACTATCGCTGCCCGGGCGGCCCACGCGGCGGCCCTCCTCGACGGCGTCCTCGACCCCGAGATCGTCCCCGAGCTGGCGGCGCGGGGGATCTCGCTGCTGCCGGCGGCCGGGGAGCTGGGCCCGAACTGCTCCTGCCCCGATTGGGCCGAGCCCTGCAAGCATGCGGCTGCGGTCTGCTACCTGGTCGCCGACAGGATGGACCAGGATCCCTTCACCATCCTGCTGCTACGCGGCCGGGAGCGCCCGCAGGTTCTGGCTGGCGTCCGTCTGATTCGAAGCCAAGGCGAGCCGGCAGGCCAACCCGGCGCCGGGGAGGCGGCCGGTGCCGACGACCCTGGGGTGGAGGCCAGGCTCGCGTTCGCCAGGTCAGGTGAGCCACTGGCGCTGCCTCCCATTCCATCCCCTCCGGAGCAACCGGGACGGCCCGCCGGGGTCCTGCTGGGGGAGGGAGACTCGGCAGCGCTGGCGGCGGACGGGCTGGCCGAGCTGGCTGCGGACGCGGCCCGGCGCGCCTGGGCCTTGAGCTGGGGAACGGGTGACGGGGGGCTGGAGCTCGCCGCCGAGGATGACCTCGCCCGCCGGGCGGCGGACCACATCGGCCGGCCCGACTTCGACGCCCTGGCGCGCCGGGCGGGGATGGCCCCGACTACCTTGATGCGTCTCGCTCTGGCGTGGCGCGCGAGCGGCCCGACCGGCCTGGATGTCCTGCTCGGCCGTCCCTGGTCCCCGCCCAAGTTGACGATGGCCGCGGCGGCGGCGGCGATGGAGAGGAGGGTTGGCGCCTCCTCGGTCCACGGCGAGCGGGTCACCAACCAAGCGGCTGGCCTCCAACTGCGCTATGGCTGGGACGGCCTCTGGTATCTCCTAATGCGCCGCGGCGGCAGGTGGGAGCTCCATGAGTCTCCGGCCCCGGACCCCGATGCGCTGCTCCGCTCGGCGCTGTCCGTCAGGCAAGTCCAGCCCGCCGGGCGGCCCTCGCGGGCGTCCTCGCCAGGTGGGGGGCACACCGGGCACCGTCAGCGAGAGTAGCGCGCGCCGAGCCCTGGCCGGCAATCCCTGGCGGTGCTAGGACGCGAAGGCTCGGCGGCGGGCCCCAGCTCCGGGCCGGCGGCCAACTGGTGAGCCGCCTGATGGACGGCTCAAGCCGCTCGCCGGGCTCCCCATCAGGTCAGCAGCAGTCTGACTGACCCAACACGGATCTACATCGGCCGTGAGCCAGGTCGAGCATTCGTGCCTAGGCACGACTCTGCGGCGATCCTCGTCAGCCCTTCTCCCCGAGCCAGTCGCGGCTGAGATCGCCGCCCATGGCAAGGGGCAGATCCGGTTCAGGCTCGGGGACCTGCCCGAGGCGGTCCAGATCACCGGCCGAGCCTACCGGGATCCCAAGGACGCCCTCAACGAGCTCGGCTGCAACGCCGCTATCGCAGACAGGTGAGCCCACCGACCGCTCCCTCCTGGCCCGAGCGAGTGCCTCGCCCTCCGCCTACTCGTACCAGCTGGGGGATTTGCGAGTGCTGGCCGCTTGGGCGGCGTCGTGTCCGTAGAGCACCGTCGCCCCTAGATCGCGACCCCGGGCCAGCAGCTCGAGCGCGCTCGTCCGGGCCCCGGCGGGATCGGCATGGGCGGCCCAGATGTCGTGACGAAGCTGAGCCTCCTCATAGATGGCGTCACCGCAGATGATGATGTTCTGGCCGCTCTCGAGTTGCACCACCACCGACTGGTGTCCGGGGGCGTGGCCCGGGGTGGGAAACGCCGTGATCCCGTCGCCGAGCTCGGTCTCGCCGTCGAGGAGGCTGTAGTTGAGGCCGTCAATGCGCCAGTACTGGTTGGGGAATCCGGGGTTGTCGAGAGCGGCCTGGTAGTGGCTGCGCTGGACGTGAAAGGTCGCCCTGGGGAAGGCATCGTTGTTCCCTGCGTGGTCAAAGTGGAGGTGGGTGTTGATCACGTCGGTGATGTCGGCGGCCCGCAGCCCCAGGACCGCCAGCCGGTAGTCGACGGTGTCCTCGAGACGCATCACCGGGCGCAGCACCGCGGCGGTCGGGGTTCCCCGCCAAGTCAGGTCGGGATCCGCGATGTGGTCCCGATGGATGCCGGTGTCGATCACCACTCGTCGCCCCGAATCGGTGGTGAGCAGGTATCCGGTAATCGGGATGTGAATTCGGACCCCATCGCCGACTCCCGGCGATAGCACCGCCCCTTGGTCGCAGCAAGCCTCGCCCAGGCTGAGCGGGTAAAGTCGCCGCATAACCTCCTCGCCAATGCGGATCGGGCACGCGCGGCGGCCAGATCCTGGACCTCTGCGCTGTCCAAGGATAGGGGCCAGATGCCGGGAAGATGTGATCAGGTGCGGGAGGCTGAGCCTTCGCGCCAGGGATCCAGTTGGACGTCGCAGCGGCCCGACCGGGGCGTCCCGGCCGCGGCCCCGAAGGCCTGCCGGCTGGTTCTGGTCCAAGTCGCCTTGGTGCCGGGCAGCGGCTGCGGTTTCCCGACCATCTCGAGCCTGGTGGCGCCACCCCCTGACCCCCTGACCCCCGACACATGTCGGTCGTCTGACCAGCTTGAGGTCGGTCGCACGAGTGCGCCGGCGCCGCCGATCGGCGTGCCGCCAGGCTCCCGCCGCGCCCCGTGATCAGCGGTGCGGCCCCGACCGTTGCCGTCCTCTGACGGGCCAGTTGGCTCAAACCAGCTGGCGCTGGTTTCCTGTGTGACTGTCGACAGTATACTTAGAGTCTCCAGTTCGTCCGAGAGAAGAGGGAATGCAACTTGACCTGCCTTCTGGGTGATGCGGCTGCGCGCTCTCTCCGATGGGCAGCGACGTGAGCCAGCGTCTGAATGCCTTGATCACGACTCGGCTGGACCACGAACTGATCCCAGAGCTGCGCTCCCGACATCCTGGCGTTGAACTGGTCTATCCAGAGGACCTGCTCCCCTCCGCCGCCTATCCCGGGGAGCACCGGTTCCCCGACGCGGACTCCAGCGGCAGCGCCGAGCGCTGGAAAACGCTGCTGGCGCAAGCGGACATCATGTTCGACTTCGGCCCGCGCAGGTTCCACTCCGATCTGTGGTCCCTTCCGCACTTGAAGTGGATCCAGGCGTCCAGCGCTGGAATCGGACAGTTCGCGCGGCGGGTGGGCCTGACCTCGAAGGGCAAGGTGATGGTCACGACCGCGAGGGGAGTCCACGGAGCGGCGCTGGCCGAGTTTGCGGTGATGGCCCTCATCTACTTCAACCGCGATTTTCCGGGGATCCAAGAGGACCAACGCCAGCATGCCTGGCACCGGCGCTGCGGTCGCCTGATCGCCGGGCAAACGGTCGGGATCGTGGGCATGGGGAGTGTCGGTCGCGAAGTCGCGGCGGCATTGGGTTCCCTGGGGGCCAAGGTTACGGGCGTGGTCAGGGGCACGACCGGAAGGACTGCCGTCGAATTTGGAGTGGCCCAGCTGCTGAGTGTGGCCGATCTGGACTCTGTCCTGCCGTCCCTGGACGTGGTCGTCCTGGCCGTGCCGCACACCGACGAGACCGAGGGCTTGCTCTCGGCTAGCCGGCTGGCCCGGCTCCGGGAAGGAGCAGTCCTGGTGAATCTGGCCCGCGGCAGTGTGGTCGACGAAGAGGCGCTGGCGGCGGCACTGCGGGCCGGTCGTTTGGGTGGCGCGGCTCTCGACGTGGCTCAGGTGGAACCGCTCCCTGCCGAGAGTCCACTCTGGGACCTACCCAACGTGCTGATCACGCCCCACTCGATGAGTACGGTCAAAGGCGAGAACCACATGCTGATGGAGCTCTTCTCGGCCAACCTCAGTCTTTTTGCGGACGGACGTCCTCTGCGCAACGTTCTAGACCCAGAGCGTCTCTATTGAGGCGGAGTCCTACACGCCCGAAACAGGGGAGGACGTCTCCTGACCGCACGGGGGATCTCGAGGTAGCCGAACCGGTCCGCTGGGCCATCCTTGGAACTGCCAACATCGCCCGAGCCAACTTCATTCCATCGCTCCGACTGGCGGGTGGCACGGTCACGGCGCTCGGCAGTCGAGAGACGACCAGGGGCCTTGCGTTCGTGGAGCAGCAGGGACTGGATGCCACCGTCTCCAGCTACCAGGAAGCGCTCGAGAACCCTGCGGTCGAGGCGGTGTACATCGCGGTGCCAAACCGATTCCACCTGGAGTGGGTCGAAGCTGCGTTGAATCGGAAGTCTGTGGTTCTTTGCGAGAAGCCTCTGGGACTGAGTGGGGCGGAGGCGCGCCAGGCCATCACGGCGGCTGGGCAAGGAGGACACCTGCTGTGGGAGGCATTCGCGTTTCCCTTTCACCGGCAGTTTGAGCGCCTGCTGACGGTGATCGACGAGGGCACCATAGGGCAGGTGCGGGAGATTGTCAGCAGCTTCCATTTCCCGGTGGCCAGTGAGGTGAACATACGCTGGCAGGCTGCGCTGGGGGGAGGTGCCCTCTACGACGTGGGCTGCTACCCAATTCACCTGGCATCACTGGTATTCGCTGATCCGGCGGTAATGGCTCAGGCGCTATGGTCGCTGAGCCAGACCGGCGTTGATGCGGAGGTCCAAGGAATCCTTGCCTACAGCAAAGGGCGCCGGCTCGTCCTCAGCGCAGGGATGCGCCGACCACGTGACACGACGACTCGCATCATGGGGAGCGATGGGGAAATGCTCCTCAGCGACCCATACCATCCTCAGGGGTCATCCAGCCTGACCGTGAGTCGCGGGGGCGAGACCGAGGATCTACGGCTGATGACTGATGAGCCCACCTTTACCCCGATGCTGCGTCACATCAATGCGGTGATACGCGGCCGCGAGAAGCCGCGCCACTTGGCGGGCTCGGACTCGCTTTCGACGGCGGACGCGTTGGACCTCGTACGCCATGCTGCAGTGGACATTTAGCTGGTGACGAGAGGGCTCCCAACCGACACTCGGACCGATGTCGCCCTGCTTGACGGCGACCCGCTGGGCGTCGCGGGCAGGCGGGTCTTGGTGACGGGGGCGAGCCGCGGCATCGGGTTCGCCATAGCCCAGGAGATGGCCAGCAAGGGAGCCGTCGTCGCGATCGGTGCTCGCGGCGCGCCGCAGCTGGAGAGTGCTGCGGCGCGCCTTCGGGCGCAGGGAGCGGAAGTGTTCGCGGCGGCGGTGGACGTGACCTCGCCGGCCAGCCTAACTCGGTTCGTGGGTGAGGCCGCCGCCGCCATGGGTGGGCTCGACTTCGTGGTCGCGAACGCCGGTGGCTCGTCAGGTGGGGACCTGACCGGGTCCACCAACGGAGACTGGATCGACACGTTCAATCTCAATGTTGGGCATGCAGTGGGACTGCTGCGCTCGGCTCGACCGCACCTGCGCGAATCTGGGCACGGGGCGGCGGTCCTTATCTCGTCCATCTCGGGCTCGAAGCCAGCTCCACATGGGCAGTACGGGGCTGCGAAGGCGGCCCTCAACTACGTTGCTGCAGCGCTCGCGAGGGAGTTAGCGGGCGATGGTATACGGGTGAACTCGATTAGCCCCGGCTCGATTCTCTTCCCCGGCGGCGGATGGGACCGCTATCGGAAGCGCGACCCGGCGGGATTCCAAGAGTTCATACGCCACGACCTGCCAGCTGGCCGACTGGGCACTGCCGCGGAGGTGGCCCGTGTTGTCGCCTTTGTGCTCTCACCGTTGGCGTCGTGGGTCAATGGGGCCAACATCCCGGTAGATGGAGCCCAGGGCCGACCGGGTGCGTCGGGCTGGTAGGGCGGCTGAGCCAGGCCTGTCAGGACGCGACGAGTTTTGGGGGTGAGTCGTCCTGAATAGCGAGAGATCCAGCTGAGGCTGCGACTGTCCGGGCGACGGTCAGCGCTTCAGGTCGCTGCGCTAGCACTGTGGTCACGCCGGTACCAATTCGCACAGCCACTCTGGACGCCGGGAGGGCAGCCTGGCCGAGATCAGGATAGCCGTCCCCGAACCTTGGATAGTGGGGCCACGCTCCGGCAACACGGGTCACGGGAACTACAGTTAGCGAGGTCCAGAGATTACCTGGGCATGGATCTCCCGACGACGGAGTCGGTGGGGATCAAACCGCGTCAGCAACCAGGTCGCACCCCCGCGTTCCCAGGGCTCAGCATCCGTTCCCGGCGGGACCGCTAGCACAATATCGAAGGGTCCACGCGTTGCTCGAAACGCGGCGAGGGTCTCGTTGAGTTGGATCAACTCAGATGCGTCATCAAGCTGGATGACAAACACGCCTTGGTGCCGGGCGGCACGGCGCAGCGGTGCTCGATTGGGCCACCTCGCGGCAACCCAGATTGGCAGCGGGCGCTGCACCGCGGCTGGACGAAATGCGGTCCGCGCGATGTGGTAGTTTCCAGCCACACGCTCCACGGTTGCGCCGGCAAGGAGTGGTGCTATCAGTTCCAGGGCCTCATCAAATTTGCGGGCCCGCGCCGGGATGTCCAATTCCTCCCCGAAGGCGGCAAACTCACCCCCCTTGATATCACCTAGACCGACTCCCAGAATCATCCGGCCGTGGCTCAAGACGTCTAGTGCAGCGGCCTGACGAGCGACTATCCAGGGACGCCTACGGGCTAGCGGCGTGACCATCTGCCCAAACCGGATTCGTTTCGTGGCGCTGGCGATAGCAGCCAGACCAATCCACGGATCCAATATCTCGCTCACGTCAGCGTACCGCAGATGGTCCCAGAGAAATATTCCATCCCAGCCAGCGTCCTCCGCCTCGGCTGCCAACGAGGCTAGGAAGTGAGGATCGGAGGCTTCGCCGAATGGCGGGACGAAGAGGCCGCGACGCACACTACAGATCGTACGCGGTTAGGTCCGAACTAGGCTATGGGCCCGGTGGCGACGCGGGTACAGCCGGACGGGAGTAGCCGGTAAGTTCCTGGGGCCGAGGGCGCGGCGTCGCGCGTTGTAAGGCGGCACCCTAGCCAAGCCTAGATTTTGGAGTAGGTCCAGCAAGTGCCGACGAGCCGATCAGGTGCACCGTCGGACCACCGCGGGGCGGTGACGTTTCCGGTGGGGGTATTTGCTCGCTCCAGCCCTAGCTGTCCTGAGGTGGCGCCCCTGACTCGCTGGTAGGTTGGGACCTTCTCCGCGGCGTAGTGAGAGCGCTGGCCACCCCTGGGCTTGGTTCTGCGTATCCCGCGATCAGGCGGGCGTAAGCGCCCTGGATGTGGACGGTCGTCATCGCCACAGCACGCTCTGTATCTCTCTCAGCAATGGTCTCCACCAGCTCGCCGTGCTCCTCTCGATTGACGTGAGCAAAGTCAGGGTTTACCAAATTGCGCGAGAGCAGGAACCGAAAGATGTGTGAGCTAAGTGTGGTCCAGCATGTGTACAGGCGCTCGTGTTCCGCCATCTGGTAGATAAGGTCGTGGAGTCGGACGTCATGCTCAGCGTAGTCGCGAGCGTTGGGAGCAACCGTGGGGTCTGGGTTCTGCGCGACGGACTCCCTTAGCTTCTCGATCGCCTGGTCACTGGCCCGGGCTATGGTCAGTCGGACCGCCAATGTCTCGAGGCTCGCGCGGAGGGTGTACACCTCTTCGACGTCGCGGGCGCTCATCCCAACCACAACGGCCCCTCTGTGACTCCGTACGCTCACCAGCCCTTCGTGGCCTAACTGGGAGAAGGCATCGCGGACTGGGCTCCTGCTCACCTGCAGGGCAGCGGAGATCTCGACCTCTCGCAGGCGTTCGCCAGGCCGAAGTGCGCCGGTCACGATAGCCTCCCGCAGCCGATCCGATACCTCGTCCGAGAGACTTCGATGAGATACGGCCTTCAGTAGTGGATCGGGGCCCTTGGTCGGCCCGGGGTCCGAGATGTGGTCGAGAGTCACGGTGGCGGTGAACAAAAGGCGGCGACAACATGGACCGTCGTCATCTTGAACCCTCCGTAGCGGTTGGAAAGCGTGGGGCTCGCGGGTACTGTAATCGAGCGAACCACGTATCCTCGATCCGACGCACTGGTTTCTTCAAGGTAGGCCTGGCTGGACAATCCGGACACTTCCAGCCGGACGGCGTCTACGTGGCGCGCAGAGGCGGGTGCTGCATCGACCCCTGCGGAAGCCAAGCGCCAGGGCCGGGCGACTGATCGGTCACAGTTGGCCGTCGTCGCGGCGCAGTCCGCGGGCTGTGCCGACAGGCCAGCCACTGCGCTGGCCCAACGCTTGCTCAGCTGGTCGCGCCCCATGGGGCGGTGCGGATCGCTACGCTGACCGTGGCGACGTACCAGGCGAAGATACGGGCCGCGTACGCGGCGCAGCGGAAGACTGGATCGGCCGCCCGGCGCCAGGGGACATCCTTGACCCTTCATACGTACCGATTGCGAGATCTGCTGGCGGAGCCAGGCCCGGCGCCCGGTGGGATGCACCTTCCAACTCGCCAGAGCCCGGTGGTGATTGGCCGGTGGCTGCTCGGCGATGCTCATGCTGGTCTCTGGGGTGATGGGCGGGTGGTTGGCCAGCCGCGGGCCCCAGCTCCGGTAGGGACGGCCGGAGTCTCTCCGCGGCAATACAACCTCGGGCGTCCCGCGCCACCGCGGGGGCTTGCTGAGGCTCCCGGCCAAAGAGGCGAGTCCGTACCGTCCGACCCCGAGCGCCGGCTCGCTGCCTTCTGAGCGATTTTGATAGCGCACTTGAGGTGGCACCGCGGAGCGAAGTAGAACACTTCCAAGAGCGCTCCGGAGCCACTCCCCCGACTTTCCGCAGCGGGGAGCCAGATCGACCCGAAGATCACCCCGATCTCCCATCAGGGTCCCGTTGTCCGCTGCAGCCCCGCCCGAGAGGCGTCGCTGAGAGAGGCGGCTGACGCAGCGGGCCACTCGGGGGGAGCGGTGGACCCCCGTCCCAGCGATCGACCGGTTGTCAGCTCCGGAGCGAGGCAATACGGACACTTGACAAACCTACGCCCCCCTGATACCGTCCTGCATGCTGTCGACATTAGCTCGGTCGACGGTGTCCGCAGTATCGTACACCCGTGAGGTGGCCGGTGCACCGACCTAAGTTGGCCACTGCCCAGGCCGAAGGGCCGAAGCCTGGGCCCCGACCACAAGCCTAAAGCTCGGTTCGTCGAGATACCCGTGCGAATTCTGAACCACCAGTCCGCCTGAGCCAAGGCGTGACTCCTGACTACATCGGTTCCATGACCGGGAGGGAATACCAGAGATGAAACTCAAGCGACGCATGGCCGTGGTGTTCGTGGGGTTGGCGCTGGTTCTGGCGGGCTGCGCCTCCGGCACCAACTCAGCAACGTCCCGCAAAGGTGGGACCGTCACCTTCGCCCTCCCGGCAGGCACCATCCCTACCTACATCTCTCCGCTGGTGAGTGGACCAGTCTCGAACAACATCGATCTGTTCCAGTTCAGCCCCTTTCTTTGGAGGCCACTCTATTGGTATGGAATCAATGGCAAGCCAACCATTAACTACCAACAGAGCATGGCCGGGCCGCCGAAGTACTCGAATGGCGGCAAGACGGTCACGGTCACCCTTAACCACAAGTTCACTTGGTCCGACGGAAAGCCGGTCACCAACCGCGACGTGCAGCTCTGGCTGAACTTGCTGGTCGTGGAGAAGGGCAACTACCTTGGCTACAGTCCCGGCAGCATTCCAGACAACATTGCCTCAATGACCTTTCCCAAGTCCTCGCCCTACCAATTCAGCATTACGTTTAACAAGGCCTACAGCCAACTCTGGATCCTCAATGACGAGCTGAGTGAGATCATACCCATCCCCCAGCAGACCTGGGATCGCACCTCGCCCACCTCTCGCGTTGGAAATTACGACATGACCCATGCGGGTGCGAAGTCGGTCTACAAGTTTCTGAATGGTCAGTCCACCAAAGAGGCGACGTACGCCAGCAACCCGATCTGGAAAGTCGTCGATGGACCCTGGCGGCTGAGTAGCTTCTCCACCGAGACGGGTGCGTCGTCCTTCGTCCCGAACAAGTCCTACACGGGCCCAGACAAGCCTAAGATCGCCAAGTTCGAAGAGGTGCCGTTCACCAGCACCAGCGCGGAGTTCGATGCGCTGCGATCGGGCCAGTTGGACTACGGCTACCTGCCGCCAGAGGACGCGTCGCAGGCTAGCTACTTCACTGGCCGCGGTTACAAGGTAGCCAACTGGACGGACTTCGGCTTCAACGACTTCTTCCTCAACTACACCAGTCCGACGGCCGGCGCCATCTTCCAGCAACTCTATGTCCGGCAGGCGATGCAGACGCTGATCAACCAGCCCCAAATCTCCTCCGACGTGTGGCACGGCTTTTCGTTCCCGACCTACAGTCCGATCCCACTCAAACCAGGAAGCGCCTACCTTTCGGCAGGTCTGAAGCGGAACCCGTATCCGTTCAGCACCAGTCACGCAAGCTCTCTACTGAGCAGTCATGGATGGAAGGTGGTGCCAAACGGAACCGACACATGCGTACGACCGGGCTCCGGTGCCAACGAGTGTGGCGCCGGGATCGCGGCGGGTGCGTCGCTGTCCATCACCGAGGAGGTCGCGACCGGGTCGGCGCCCTTCCTGGCGGAGGCAGAGGCGATGGTGTCGAGTTGGGGGAGCGTGGGGATCAACGTGAGCATTGCCCAGAAGTCGGAGTCGTCCATCTTCGCGACGTTGGAGCCCTGCTCCAACGGTGGCGCCGGCTGTTCCTGGGAGATGGCGAACTTCGGTGAGCCAGGGTCGACACCGACGTATTCCCCGCAGTACCTTCCCACCCCAGGACCATGGTTCGGTACCGATTCGTCGAACAACGTCATGGGCTACAGCGACCCCAAGATGGACCAGTTGATCGCAAGCACATACACAAGCAGTGCACTCTCGGCAATCCAGAGCGTCGCCGAGTACTCGGCGCAGCAGTTGCCATGCCTGTGGGAGCCGGACTACGCCTACCAGATCTCGGTCATTAGCCCGAAGTTGCACGGAGCACTCCCACAGGACCCGAACCTGAACCTCTATCCTCAGCAGTGGACTCTGTCGTCTTGAGTGCCCGCGGGAGAGGCGCCGGGCCCTGCGGATGTCGCCCTGCTCACTGAGAGCATGGGGTGGGGGCGGCACCCCGCAGGGTGACGGTGCGCGGCGGTCAGGCGGATCTCGGCCACGCGGCCGCGGGGCAGCCCATCTGCCCCGCGGTGGCTGGCGCGGAGAGACGTCATTGGCGCCTCCGGTTAGCATGGGGTCGTGCAGGTCCATGGCGGACAGAGCGACCTGCCGCGGCGGTGACGTAGGCCGGGTGACGGTTCTCGGAGTGCAGAGGGGGCGAGGCCACCGGGCGGCGACAGGGATGCCGTACGGGTTGGCACCGGGGTGACCGCATACTTAGTTCGGCGTTTGGCTCATGCTCTCATTGTCCTGGTGGGTGTGTCGCTGATCGTGTTCCTGCTACTCCACCTGCTGCCCGGGGGACCCGCCCGCGCCAGCCTCGGGCTCAGGGCAAACGCGGCCTCCATCGCTGCCTTCAATAAGCAATATGGGCTGAATCAGCCGTTGCCGATTCAGTATGTGGTCTGGCTCGGACAGCTGCTTCACGGGAACCTGGGCTTCTCCTACAAGTTGAACCAGAGCGTGGATTCGCTCCTGGCAGAGAACATTCCCAGGACTCTGGTGCTGGCGGGCTCCGCGACCGTGGTGGCGGTGGCCGTAGCTGTTCCACTCGGCATCTACCAGGCGGCGCGGCGGAACTCGCCCGAGGACTACGTGCTCACTGGTCTCTCCTTCATCTTCTACTCGATGCCCAGCTTCTTCCTGGGGCTGGTCCTGATCATCGTGTTGAGCGACGTGTTGCCGCTGTTTCCCTCCACCGGACCCACCGCCACCGCACCCCTGGCTGACCAGCTGTCAAATCTGGTCCTGCCGGTGCTCACCCTGACCCTGATTACCGTGGCGCTGTTCAGCCGCTACATGCGTTCATCAGTGCTCGACAACCTGGCTGAGGACTACGTTCGCACGGCGGCGGCGAAGGGCAGTGGGCGCGCGCGGATTCTCTTCCGCCACGTCCTGCCGAATGCCCTGCTGCCAATAATCACGCTGGTAGGCCTCAGCCTTCCGGGGATCCTCGGGGGTGCGCTCATCGTAGAGTCACTCTTCAACTACCCAGGCATGGGACTGCTCTTCTGGAATGCGGCCCAGACCGAGGACTTTCCCGTGATGCTGGGGACCAGCCTGGTGATCGGGGTCGGAGTCGTGACCGGATCGCTGCTGGCAGACGTACTCTACGGGATCGCCGACCCGAGGGTGAGGTACTAGGGTGGCGCGGCACCAGCGCTGGCAGTGGGCGTCACTTCGGTGGTAGATACCGCGGACGTGGCGCCAGATGGCGGAAGTGCCGCGGCCGGCAGCTCCCGCTGGAGCATAGTTGTCGGCGTCTTTGCGGAGAATCGGCTAGCGGTGGCTGGCCTCGCCGTCATAATTTTCTTCCTGCTCTTCTGCTTCGTCGGCCCCCTTGTCTACCAGACCAATCAGGTAGCGACCAACGTCGCGGGGGCCAACCTGGCACCCAGCCACACGCACCTCCTGGGCACCGACTCGGTGGGATACGATGAGCTAGGGCGTCTCATGGCGGGCGGCCAAGTGACGCTCCTAGTGGCGCTGGCAGTCGCCGTCATGGCCACATCGTTTGGGCTGGTCTGGGGCGCGGTGGCCGCCATTAGTGGTGGTGTGGTCGACGGCGTGATGATGCGCATCGTGGACGCCTGCCTGGCGATCCCGAGCCTGTTTCTCTTGATCTTCCTCGACGCCATCCTCCGGCCGTCGGTGATTGTGCTGATGTTCGTTATCACGGCACTGGCGTGGCTGGTTCCTTCGCGTCTGGTCCGGGCGGAGGTTCTGAGCCTACGAACCAGAACCTTTGTGGAGGCGTCGCGAGCAGCTGGCGCGGGCTCCGTCCGGATTCTCGTTCGGCACCTGGTGCCTAACGTGATTGGCACCGTGGCGGTGAACGCCACCTTTCAGGTCGCCGATGCGGTGTTGACCATCGCGGCACTGAGCTTTCTGGGGCTTGGGATACCTCCTCCAGCGGCGAACTGGGGAAGTATGCTGGCGAATGGGGTCAGTTACGTGTTCGCGGGCTACTGGTGGCAGATATGGCCGGCGGGCGTGTGTGTGGTGGCGGTGGTGGTGGCGTTCAACTTCCTGGGGGATGGATTGCGGGACGCTGTGGACATTCGCCTGCAGCGGAGATAGGCGAGAGCCCGCCCCCGGGTGCTCCGGCTTCTGGTGCTGGGCGGGTGGTGGGTCATGGTCGGTGGCGAGCGGCGAACGGTCACAAGAATTGCAGGAGCGGAGGAGCTTGGATGATCGATACCAGGGGCCGAGTGGCCTTCTTGACGGGCGCCGCGGAAGGGCTGGGATACGACATCGCCGACGAGTTGGCGCGGGGAGGGATGCGGCTGGCCCTGTTTGACGTGCAAGCGGAGAAACTGGAGAGGCGGGCGGAGTCCCTAGTCGCCCGTGGGGTGACGGCGGTCCCCTACGCCGTGGACTTAGCAGATGGGGCGGCGACGGAGTCGGCGGTGCGGCGCGCTTTGGACGAATTGGGGCCGCCACGAGTCCTTATCCATGACGCGGCGGTTCTGAGGGAGAGGACCCTAGAGG
>JBOHUH010000076.1:0-13696 GCA_050733915.1 Candidatus Dormibacteria bacterium
CCTCAGGGTCAGTCGACGCTGACCAGGGTCACCAACTCCGGCCGCCATGACCCGCTGGCCTCCAGGTGGGCCTGGACTACCGACGCGACCTCCTGACCCATGCCACCGAGATCAGCGAAGGCACGCCGGCCGTGAGCAGACCGGGCCAGCGCGACTTCCACCCCCGCGACGTTCGCCACCTCGTCTGGAATGGCCGTACCCAGAAGCGTCAACTCCGGGTCCCCGACCAGGCGATGCGGGGCGGGGGTGACCCGCAGCGAAACGACCAGCTGGCGCTGGCCCTCACCGGTTCTCTGCAGACGCTTCCCCTCCGAGTCGACCAGGGTGGCGCCGACCCGGACGCTGCCGGCCACCCGCAGTCGGTCCGCCGCCACCTCGACGACGGTGCCGTTGCGGATGACTGCCAGCTGGTCCGGGCCGAGCCCCGCCCCCAGTGCCAGAGCCGCGTGGGCGGCCAGGTGACGCGCCTCGCCGTGGATCGGGATGAAATACCGGGGTCGGACCACCTCTAGCAGAAAACGGAGTTCCTCCCTCGCCGCGTGTCCACTGGCGTGGACCCCGGCGGCGCTCCCGGCGAGCACCCGCACCCCCCGCTCCACCAGGCGGTTGACGATCCGCTGGATGGTCGTCTCGTTGCCGGGTATGGGGTTGGCCGCCAGCACCAAGGTGTCGTCGTCCCGGAGCCGGATGAAGGGGTGGGTGCCGGCGGCTATCCGGCTCAGCGCGGCCAGCGGTTCCCCCTGCGACCCGGTCGCCAGCAGGCAGAGCTGGCGCGGAGGAATCCCGGCCAGCTCGCGCGGTCCCACCAGCAGACCCGGCGGGAGATGCAGGTACCCCAATGAGCGGGCGGTGTCGACGTTGCGCAGCATGCTCCGCCCCACCAGGCAGCAGCGTCTTCCGGACTCCCCGGCCAGCTCCAAGGCCTGGCGCATCCGGGCCAGATTGCTGGCGAAGGTCACCACCAGCACCCTGCCCGGCGCCTCAGCCATGGCTCGCCCCAGGGCTGGGCGGACGGTCAGCTCCGAGGGGGTCAGCCCATCGACCGTGGCGTTGGTGCTGTCGCTGAGCAACATGAGCACCCCCTCCTCCCCCAGCCGCCGCAGGCGTCCCAGGTCGGGGAACTGGCCGTCGATGGGACTCTGGTCGAGCTTGAAGTCACCGGTGTGGACCACCAGCCCCGCGGGGGTGTGGATCGCCAGCCCGCAGCTGCCGGGCACGCTGTGGGTCATGTGGAAGAGCTCGACTGAGAGCTGGCCGATCTGGACCGTCTCCCCGAGCCGTACCTCATGCAGCGCCGCGTGGCCGACAAAGCCGCGCCGCTCCAGCTTGTTGCGGAGGAGCCCGATCGTCATCCGTGTCCCGTAAACCGGGACGCCAAGCTCCTGGAGAAAGAAGGGCAGGGCGCCGATGTGGTCCTCGTGGCCATGGGTGAGCAGTACGGCCCGCAGCCGCCCCAGCCTGGTCTTCAGGAAGGCGATGTCAGGCAGGACCACGTCGGCCCCATCGCTGGCCTCCTCCGGGAAGGCCAGCCCCGCGTCGACCACCACAACATCCTCGCCCGCCTCCAGCAGGGCCAGGTTCTTGCCGATCTCTCCCATGCCCCCGAGCGGGATGTAACGAAGGGTGCCTCTAGGGGGCGGCCCCAGCAGGCTGACCGTGCCGGCGCCGACTAGGTCGCTAGAAGAGACCAAGCTGCTCGGAGGTGGGAGGCGGCTGCGGCGATTCGACCGCAATCGGCGCAGGGTGCGGCTCTTCCAGATGTAGTTTCAGCCGCCCGAAGTCCTCGCGGAGCACGCTGAGCAGGCTGCCGTTGTAGAGCGCCGCCGCCGGATGAAAGCAGGGCATGTAGGTGCGCTCACCCTGTCGGATCAGGGTGCCGTGGGCGCGTGAGATCCCAAGGGCTCCGGGGAGGACTCGCTGCAGGGCGTGCCGCCCCAGGAGCAGGATCACCTCCGGCTTGATGACGTCGATCTGGGCATCCAGGTAGGGGGCGCAGGCGGCCACCTCTTCGGGCAGCGGGTCCCGGTTGCCGGGGGGCCGTGACTTCAGCACGTTGGTGATGAATATGTCTTCGCGGCTGAGCCCGATCTCCTCGAGCAGCTGGGTCAGCAGTCGGCCGGCCGCTCCCACGAAGGGCTTACCCTCGCGATCCTCGTTCTCCCCGGGGGCCTCGCCAATGGCCATGAGGCGGGCGCTGGCAGGCCCGGTCCCGGGAACCCCCTGGGTCCTGGTCCGGTGCAGGGGGCAGCGGGTGCAGGAGTTCACCTGGAGGGCAATCGCCTCCAGGTGAACTTGCGCCGCCGAGATGGACTCCCCGGGCAGCTCAGCTGCCCGAAGGGGACCGCTGAGGCGCGGGAGCGCCGTTCCCGCTCAGTTCCAGGATGGCCTGTTTGCGGGAGAGGTTGACCCGTCCCCGATCATCAATTTCGGTGACCTTGACCATGATCTCGTCGCCGATGTTGACGACGTCCTCCACCTTGCCCACCCGTTGGTCCGCGAGCTGGGAGATGTGGACCAGCCCATCCTGGCGAGGCAGAATCTCGACGAAGGCCCCAAAGGGCATGATCCGCACCACCTTGCCCTTGTAGATGCGCCCCACCTCCACCGACTCGGTGAGGTCCCGGATCATCGCCACCGCCCGCTGCATCGCCTCCTCGTCGACCGTGGCCAGGAAGACCTTGCCGTCGTCCTCGATGTCGATCTGGCAGCCGGTCTCCTCCTGGATCCGGCGGATGGTCTTGCCACCCGGGCCGATCAGGTCGCGGATCTTGTCGGGATGGATGTGCAGGGTGGTGATTCGAGGGGCGTAGGTGGACATCTCCTGGCGCGGGTTGGCCAGCGCCTCCGCCATCTTGTCGAGGATGTGCATCCGGCCCTGGCGCGCCTGCTCCAGAGCCTTGCGGAAGAGCTCCGAGCTGAGCCCCCTCGCCTTCATGTCCATCTGCAGCGCGGTGACCCCGCGCCGCGTCCCGGCCACCTTGAAGTCCATGTCTCCCAGCGCGTCCTCCATGCCCTGGATGTCGGAGAGGATCACGTAGCGGCTGGGGTCGCTCTCGTCGGTCACCAGGCCCATCGCGATGCCCCCCACTGGGGCGGCCAGGGGCACGCCGGCATCCATCAGGGCGAGGGTGCTGCCGCAGACACTGGCCATCGACGTGCTGCCGTTGCTGGAGAGGATCTCGCTCACGATCCGGATCACATAGGGGAAGTCTTCGGTCTGGGGAACCATCACCTTGACCGCCCGCTCGGCCAGGGCGCCATGTCCGATCTCCCGACGGCCGGGAGATCGCAGGGGCCGGGCCTCACCCACGGAGTAGGGCGGGAAGTTGTAGTGGTGCATGTAGCGCTTGAAGTCCTCAAGCCCCAGGCCGTCCAGCTTCTGGCGGTCCGACATGGTCCCCAGGGTCACGATCGAGAGCGCCTGGGTCTGACCCCTGGTGAAGATGGCGCTCCCGTGCGCCCGGGGCAGGACTCCGACCTGGCACCAGATGGGGCGGATCTCGTCGGTCCGGCGCCCGTCAGGACGGACTCCGTGGTCCAGGATGGCCCGGCGCACCGCCGACTTGAGCACCGACTCGAAGGCTGCCCCCAGGTCCCCCGCGTTCTCCGGGAATCGGGGGCTCAACTGCTCCACCACCCGGGACCGCAACTGGGCGATCTGCTCTTCGCGCAGGGCCTTGTCGGCCTCTCGGAAGGCCTGGTCGACCCGGTCCCCCGCCGCCTCGGTCACCGCCTGCTTGATCTCCGCGGGAACCCCCACGCGGGGGTAGTCCATGTTCGGCTTGCCGACCTTGGCCACCAGCTCATCGACCATGGCGATGACCTCACGGATCCGCTGCTGGGCCCGGGAGAGCGCCTCCACCAGGGTCTCCTCGGAGACCTCCCGGGCGCCCGCCTCAACCATGTTCAGCGAGTCCTTGGTTCCGGCCACCACCAGGTCCAGTTGGCTGCGCTCCAGGTCGGGCATGGCCGGGTTCTCGACCAGATGCCCCTCGAACTGGCCCATCCGCACCGCGGCCACCGGGCCGTCGTGGGGGATGTCGCTGATCGCTACCGCCGCGCCGGCCCCGACCAAGGCCAGGACGGCGGGGTCGTGGACCTGGTCGGTGGAGAGCACCGTGGCCACGATCTGGACGTCGTTGCGGAAGTCCTTGGGGAAGAGCGGCCGCATCGGCCGATCGATCATCCGCGCGGTCAAGATCGCCGCCTCGGATGGCCGGGCCTCGCGGCGCATGAAGGCACCGGGGATGCGGCCTACCGCGTAGATCTTCTCCTCGTAGTCGCAGGTGAGGGGAAAGAAGTCGATTCCCGGGCGGGGAGCGGTGCTGGCGGTGGCGGTGACCAAGACCACCGTGTCGCCCTGGCGCACCCACACGGCCCCGTTGGCCTGACCGGCAACTCGGCCGGTCTCGAGGCTCAGCTCAGAGCCATCAAACGTTCGTGAGACAACCGTCGTGTCCATAGGACTCCTCCCCGCGCCTCCCCGGTGGAGACAGAGCAAGGCCCCGCGCTGAAGCGGCCGTCGCGGTTAGGGAATGGGGATGAGAGCTGAACTTGGGTTCGGCTCCAATCTCCAGTCTCCAACCGCGCGCTGAGCACTTCGATGGAGTCTGCCGCTGCTCTCCTCGGGAGAGTTCGCGGTCGTGTATGAAACCGGCACTCGGTTGTAGGCGAGGCAGCCGGAAATCGGGCAGGGTCAGTGGCGCAGCCCCAGCTTGGCGATGAGGGCACGGTAGCGCATGATGTCCACCCGCATCAGGTAGTCCAGCAGTCGCCTCCGCTTGCCCACCAGCTTGAGCAGCCCCCGGCGGGTGTGGTGGTCCTTGGGGTGGACCTTGAGATGCTCGGTCAGCTCGCGGATCCGCTCGCTGAAGATCGCGATCTGAACTTCGGGCGAGCCGGTGTCGCCCTCGTGTTGGCGGTGATCCTCGATCACCGCCGCCTTGGCTTCGCCTCGAAGCATGCCTGAGCTGTGTCTCCTTTAGTCGCCGCGGAGCCCGCCCAACGGCACCACCGGTGCTGAGCACGGCTCCGGGTCGGGGCGAGCATACCACAGCCCCTCCCGGGCTCCCGCGGGCACGAGAGCCCTACCGAACTCGGCCCGCACAAGTCCTGGGGTGGCTAGAGGGACTTGAACCCTCGACCTCCAGGGCCACAACCTGGCACTCTAACCAACTGAGCTATAGCCACCGCGAGGGGCAAATTATAGGTGCGGCCCGCCTTGCCGACCTGCGGAGGATCGCGTGCCAGACAAGTACAGCATCTCCCCTCCCCCGACTAACAGCACCGATCAGCTATGGATGCAGCGGGCGCTCCGGCTCGCCCGGGGAGCCGGGCGGCGCGGGGAGGTCCCCATTGGGGCTGTGGCCGTCCATGGGGAGGTGGTCTTGGGTGCGGCCTCGAATCGGGTGGAGCGCACCCAGGACCCCACCGCTCACGCCGAGCTGCTGACGCTGCGCCAGGCGGCGCGGCGGCTGAGTTCGTGGCGTCTCGAGGGGGTCACCCTCTACTCCACCTTGGAGCCCTGCCCGATGTGTGCCGGAGCCCTGCTCCTGGCCCGCGTGGAGCGGGTGGTCTACGGTGCCGAGGACCCCAAGAAGGGGGCCTTCCGGAGTGCCTACAACGTCCTCGGGAGCCGCCGCGGCAACCACCACCCCAAGGTGACCGCCGGGTGCAATGCCGGTGCCAGTGCGGCGGTGCTGGCGCAGTTCTTCCAAGGGCTGCGCCAAACTTCTCGACCGGGCAGCGCTCGACAGGGACCCTAACTTCGGAGCCGGTTCCTGGGCCGCAAAAGCTGCCGCCCTCCGTGGGTAGCCCTGGGGCGGCCGCGCCCTCCGCCTAGACTTAGCCCCGCGGATCTGGAGAGGTGTCCGAGTGGTTTAAGGTGCCGCTCTCGAAAAGCGGTGTGGTGATGAGCCACCGCGGGTTCGAATCCCGCCCTCTCCGGCTCCCTACCACATCCCATGGGAACCGCGCAGCGAGCCGTTCTCCCAACGAACCGCGAGCGGGATACAGCAGACGGGCCGGCGTCCCAGCCTCACGGAGGGGCGCGCTCGGGCAGCGGGAGCGCTACCGCGTCTGCCCGTACTCACCCAATCACGAAGTCAAGTCGCGACAGCCGACCGCCGGAAGGCTCGGCGGACGAGTTAGCTGTCCGGCCCGCGCAGACCCACAGGATCGTCGTCCAACGGAAGTGGACGGCCGGTTGTCTGGCGCCGTACGCCTATCCGCTGGCCCTCGTGCTGGCGGGCAGGAGCTCGCCGACTTCGGCCTGCGGGTGGGGCCATCTCCGGGCTGGGCGATCTCTCGTGGCACGGGCCGCCCGCTCTTAGCTCCACCCGGGGACGGGAATCCGCCACCGTGCAACTGTTCGGCGCCCGGGTACTGTGGCCCGTCCCCGGCGAGCGCAGTGCCGGTCCTTAGAATCGCCCCGGGAGCGGTCGCCTAGTTGGTCGAGGGCGCGGCACTGGAAATGCCGTAAGGGGGCAACCCCTTCGAGGGTTCGAATCCCTCCCGCTCCGCACTACCCGCGCCCTCAACCGGTCGAGCGCCGCTCGGCCTCAACGCGCCGGGAGCGGCGCGGCCATGCTGCCCGAGCGCGCCGCTCCCCGATCCAGACTTGTCCCGCGAGGGCTCCGTCAGCGGCCCTTGATTCGCCGAGGCACCGGTATGGCGCTATCCCGCGCCACACCAAGGATCGTGCACAACCTCAAAGCCGAACGTGAAAACCCGAACCTGAGGGTCCGCCCCGCCGCCGGGGACGCTCTAGCTAGCCAGCTGGCTGGTGGTGCGCCGGAGGAAAAGCCCGATTCCGAGTACGACGATGCCCAGCAAGAGCACCACCGCAGGAATTGCCAGTCCAGCTCCGGTGGTAGGAGTGCCATCGCCGGTCGAGGCAGCAGAAACCGCCCCATAGCCGGTGGTACCGGACTGGGCTAGCGAGATCGGTGCCTGGCTCACGCTCCAGAGAACGACACCCGCAGTCGTCATGAACGACCCTGCAGCGGTTACCATCCGCCACGAGGTCAATAGCCGCCGCACCCGCCTAGGAACCTGATTCAACCGAACTCTCCCGTGTGGTTGGATCACCCGCCCAGGTGCCAACGTCCCTTCACGGGGGACTGTACCATAGCCGGTCGGTGGAACGCAAGCGAGCCGCGAGTTCGAGCTGAGATGGGCTGGCGGCGCCGTCTCAACTGGGCCCACCAGGGCTCGACTCAAGGTCGGTTCCCCTGAGCGGAATGCCTGACGCCATGCCGAGCTTGAGGTTTCCCCGGCGAAGCCCTCCGGCCGAGCCCGAGGCAGGTCTGCCCGTATCCGGCCACACCTGCCTCGGGCCGCAAACGGCGACAGCAACCACGCTTGCCGGCAGACGCCTCGGTGCTCCGGTTATCAGGGCCGGCGGGAGGTCGCTTGGCGGCAACGGCCGCGCCTGACGGTCGCCCGGGAGGTCCCGCCTCGGCCGAGGCCCACCGCGCTCACCGACACTCGCGAGCTGCCGCCTGGGTTCGGGCCACCGCGGTGCCCGTGGCGACCGTGCTGGTCAGCCTCCACAGCCTCAGCGCTCCGGGGTACCTGATCCAGGTGGACGATGTCTTTGGTCCCCACGCACCGGCGATCGCCTGGGGATTTTCCGCCCCGATCGAGTTGATCGATAACCTGCTAGGGGGAGCGGTGGCGGGCCGACTCTGGGTCGCCGGAGCGCTTTTTCTCTGCGGCTTTGGGCCAATGGTGTTTCTGCGCGACCGTCACTGGACGGCGCAGGTCTTCGCCGGCATCCTCGCCGCCTTGAATCCCTGGGTCTTTGGTCGCCTGGTTGAGGGCCAGTGGGGTGTGGCCGCCGCTGTGGGGGTGGCTTTCCTCTGGCTCGGGCCATGGGAAGACTTACTCCGCCGACCCCGTGCCGGAGCCGCCCTGAAGTCTGCCGGCCTCGCCTGGGCCGCAGTCACTTTCGATCAGCACAGCATCGTCATCCTGATCGCTCTGGCGGTGGCCAGCTGGCTGGGTCGTGCCGGTTGGCGAAACGGCTCGTCCTTGGCTTGGGGAGTGGCCAGCTTTGCCGTCGTAGGGCTCGTACTGACTTACGGGTGGGTCCCATTCTTTCTTGGCCACAACCTAGCAAGCTACGCCACCGTTCGCGGCTTCACCACCGCCGACTTGAGCCTGTTCCGAGCGACTGGCAGCCCCGTCTATGGACTCTGGATGAACCTACTGGGGCTCTTTGGCTTCTGGCCCGAACGGCTCGGACGTATCCCCCTGCTGAACCAAGGAGCGCCTTGGTGGCCGGTGACCACGCTCTTCCTCACGGCCGCGGCCGTGACTGGGGCCTACCTGCGACGCGACCGCGCCTGGCTCCTACCACTTGGGGTGCTGGGGGTCCTGGCCGCGGGAAGCACCGCCACCGGCCCAGGCCTGGCAGTCGCGTCCTGGGCCATGCGGACAGTCCCACTCCTCGGCGCCTTCCGGGAGCCCGAAAAGTGGGCGGCGCTGTGGTTGATCGCCCTGGTCGTCCTAGGCGCAGAGACCCTGACCGTCCTTGCGCACCACGCCCTTGGCCCCGGGTCTCGGAGGAGCGCGCTGGCTGGCGTCGGGTTGGCCTGCGTCTGCCTAAGCGCCGTGGTGCCAAGCGGTGTCCGTGCCTTGCGGGAATATCCGGTGACGGTGCAGCCGGTCACCTACCCGGCCACTTGGCTGCGAACAGCCCGCTTCATCAGAGACCATGTCGCTTCTTCGTCGGAGATCGTGATCCTGCCCTGGCAGCTCTACGAGCCTCTGGCGTTCGCTGGCCGCCGCCTCACCGAGAACCCAGCTCGCGCCGTCTTCCCTGGCACGCTGCTTTCACCAACGGACGCCCAGGTCGGCGGCAGCCAGACCGCCACCGGCCCCCAGGGGATCGGCTACGCTTCCCTGAACGCTCGACCGGGCTCCTGTGCCCTGAGTCGCAGCCTGAGTCGTCTGAACGCGAGTTGGGCCTTGGTTGAGCCGACTCTCCACGGGGCTGCGGACCAGCGCGAGTTGGTGGCTTGCGGCTGGCACGTCGCCTTCAAGCGACCGGGCGGACCCGCGGTACTCCAGCGCTGAGGCCAGTTGGGGGTTGGCCGACCCCCAGCTGGCCCTGCCGCTCCCAATCGTAGGAGGGTGAGCTGCCCTCGCCGCCCAGGTGAGTGTCAGACGGCAACCGGCTGCGAGAGCATCTGGGAGGCGCAGCGACGGGCCTCCTCGAAAGACCAGCGTCGGCTCCCCGGGGAGGGAATGCAGTTCGTGAAGTAGCGCGTCCCCTCGGTCACCGCCCCGAAGACCCAGAGCCGG
Organism: Candidatus Dormibacteria bacterium; assembly: GCA_050733915.1. Classification (GTDB taxonomy): domain Bacteria; phylum Chloroflexota; class Dormibacteria; order Aeolococcales; family Bog-877; genus Bog-877. The sequence continues at coordinate 9,310 of JBOHUH010000076.1, forward strand.
TCCTGGACCCCGCCCTCGCGGCTCAGCGGGTGGGACTCTCGCGTCAGGGAGAGTCCCACGACCGGAGCTTCGCCACGCCACATGGGGCACAGCCGACCATCGCGGTAGAGGTTCTGGATGAGTGGGGACGCCGAGCGGTCGAGCGCCGGGCTTTCGTGGTAGGCCTGGACCACAAGGTCGACATGTTCCGAATATTCCCGGGCCAGCCTGGTGGAGCGGACCACGGCTCCCCCCGCGCCGTCCGGCTCGATCGCGGGTGCTGGACCGTACGGAATCCGCACCACGCCAGCGTCCATGAGCGCCAGCAATTGCCGCGAGCGCACCGCCGGCGGCCCAGCCACGAGCCTGGCGATTCTGCCACTGACCCCCGGGAAGAACGCGCGGTGGGACTCATCGTCCAAGCCCCCGAACTCGACCGCCCGGCGGATCGGATCCCTTAGGAAACGAAGGACCTCGTAAGCTACCTTCACCGGACTCGCGCCGCCAGGTAACTCCGCTTCGCGCAGATCGGAAGCCACGCGGTGCCACACGAACTGCTGGTACCCCTCGCTGGTCGCCAACCCCGGGCCAAGGTCGGGAAAGAAGTGCTCCATTGGGTCAAAGTGCCCCAGGTGGTCACGGAGGCCCCGAACGCTCGCGGCAAAGTCGCCGCGGTACCACGCGCTCGCCAGGCTTCCCCTCAACTCGGAGGCGGCCGACGCACCGTCCGCCAACACGCTTGCCTGGGTGTAGTACTGCAGGGTCATCTCGCCGAGTAGCAACGGAAACAGCCCTTGCTCCCAGTTGAGCGCCCCCTCGCGCCCCTCACCTCGGGAGCGCCGCCGGAGTTCCTCCACCGCCTCCGGGGTCCAGATGGCCGGCCGGAAGATGGTGGTTATGTTGCGCATCTGCGTCGCCTTGGCACAGTAGGGCAGCCCCGACCGGGAGAGGAGTCTGATCTTCGGCTCCTGACCACTGGCCACGTACCGGAGTCTCCCTGCCTCGGCAACGAAGGTCCCCCCTCTACCGGTGGTGAACTGCGCCAGCAGGTCGGCCGCCACCAGCCCCATGCCGCAGATGGCGACCGCCGCGCCTGCGGCCGGTGCCGCACCTGGACTGAGGTCGACGTCCCGGACCAGCGCGGAGCCGATCGACCCGGCGTTCCAAGCGTTGGCAGTGTGCCCAGTGGTGAGCACCACTTGGTCGACCTCGAGCCATACTCCCGAGGCTAGTCCCACCGCTTCCCTGCCAGAGGCGACTGGATGGACGTTCAGGGCCCGGTCCCGGTGCCGAACCAGCCGAATTCCCCTCGGGGCGCAATCAGTCAGAGTCTCATAGAACCACTTCAAGTACCGCCCAGCCACGCGTCGGGGCAGGAAGTCGTGCTCCGTGATCGGCTCGCCACCTTTGCCGGCCTCACACACCTCGCCGCGCCAGGCATACCCTCGCGCGAAGGCCCACTCGAACAGGCCGACTTCGTACGGCAGACCGTGCGGGCTTGCCTCGTCCGGGAATAGGGAGATCTGACCGCACGGAGTGTTCATGAGCAGGTACCCCGGGAGTTCTAGGGAGTACACCCCGACCCCGGGCTCGCCCGGCTCCACCACATGCACCGTCACCGGCGCGCCGTCCCAGCCGTTCTCGCGGACCACCGCGAAGAGGCGCTCCAGCACCGCCAGACCCCAGGCGCCCAATCCGACCAGCGCGATCTCCAGCCGCGGCGCCTGCGGCTCCGGCCCGGGCTGCCGCCGCGACCGCCTCACCTCGGTAGGTGAGTTCGGGCCTTCCAACTCTCTGAGTCGCGCCGTCACCGCCACCACCCGCCTACCGAGCCCCGCCATCGGAGGGCCTGGTCGCCGCCGCCTGGCTGGCACCCAGTGCTTGGTCAATGTCCGCAAGAAGGTCGTCGATGTGCTCCAGCCCGATGGAGAGCCGCACTGCCTCCGGGCGCACCCCGGCCCGCGCCTGCTCCGCCGGCGACAGCTGCCGATGGGTGGTCGAGGCAGGATGACTCACCAGCGACTTCGCATCGCCCAGGTTCACCAATCGCTTGAACAGCCTCACCGCGTTGAAGAACGCGATCGCGGCGTCGTACCCACCTTGGATCCCGAACGTGAGCATAGAGATGGGATGGCCCCCCAGATACTTCAGCTGCAACGAGTGCGACGGATGATCCTCGAAGTCCGTGAAATTCACCCACTCCACCCTCGGATCCTGGGCTAGGAACGCCGCTACCCCCCGGGCGTTGACCTCATGGCGCTCCAAACGTACCGCCAGGGTCTCCAGACCCTGAAGGAACAGAAAGGCGTTGAATGGAGACAGAGTGGGCCCAAAGTTGCGCAGACCCACCGTCCTACAGCGGACGATGTACGCGTCCTTGCCGAACCGTTCGTTGTAGACGACCCCGTGGAAGCACGGCTCCGGCTTAGCAAACAGTGGAAACCGCTCGGGATACTTGCCCCAGTCAAACGCCCCTCCGTCGATTACCGCCCCGCCCACGCTGGTCCCGTGTCCCCCGATCAGCTTGGTCAACGACTCGACCACGACATCGGCGCCATGAACGATCGGCTTGAAGCGCAGTGGCGTGGCCACTGTGTTGTCCACAATCAGAGGGACGCCACGCTGGTGCGCCATCTGCGCCAGCACCGCCACATCGGCGATATTCCCTGCCGGGTTTCCCACGCTCTCGCAAAAGACCCCTACGGTACGTCCGTCAATTAACGGTGCGAGGTCCTCGGCTTCCGCGCCGTCCGCGATCCTGGTCTCAATCCCGTAGCGAGGTAGCACGTGGGCAAAGAACGTGTAAGTCGCACCGTAGAGGTTGGGAGCGCTGACAAGATTGTCGCCGGCGCTCGCCAGTGTCAGCACGGCCTGCGAGACGGCCGCCATCCCGGAGCTCAGAGTGAGCGCCCCGGTTCCGCCCTCTAGCGCGCTAAGCCGTGCTTCGAGCACCGCATTGGTAGGATTGTTGATGCGATTGTAGTGGAACCCGGCGACATCGAGATCGAACACCCCCGCAGCGTGATCGGCGTCGATGAAATCGTGCGCGACTGTTTGGTATATGGGCACCGCTACCGCACGCGTTGAGTCCGGGGTGTAGCCCCCGTGAATGACTACGGTCTCGTCGTGCATCGGCGTACCGCGAACGACCTCGGCAGCCTCCTCGGGAAGGTCTCTAGGCAAGGGAGTAACCTGATTGCCGCGAAGCGCGTGCCGCCACTCTCTCTCTCACTTCCTCAAGCCAGTTTGTATAGAGCTGTCGTGCTGCGTCGTGCCACGTATCGGAGCACGCGCTCGACAACTCCGCCATGGGGAAGTCGTGGCCGCGCCGCTCAGCTCCGTAGGCGGCGGCGCCTGCGGCAAGGCTGTCCAGCCTGGGACCTGCCCAGGGGGCGAGGTACGCGTCAGGGGCCTTGGGCACGGAGAACAACCTCCCCTCCTGGAACCGCCGCCAGTCTCGACGGAACTCTCGCAGGAGGGTCAGGCGTTCGTATTCTGGGTGACCCTGATACAGGACCAGCAAGCAGCTCTGCTTTGTGCGTGTGACCGCCGTCCAGTCAGAGCCGCTGGTGAGCAGTGGCTGGTAGCCGCTGGCCAAGAGGCTTGCAGTGTCGACAGCGTTTAAGTGGGAGTGCGGTACCGCGACCCGAGTGGGAAGTCCGGCAGCCAGTGGATTACGCGCCCACGCCTGACTCCCGACGACTCCGAAACACTTCTGCTCCAGGTGCGTGCGGTCGAGCCCGTCGAGCAGCAGTGTGGCGGTGTGCGCCGCCAGGCATGAGGCCAGGATGGAGACGGTGTTGGCGAGGGACCACTCCAGAACCTCGCAGAGGGGTTCCCAGGTTGGCTCAGCCGTGAGCGGACCGTCGTTCGGCCCTGCACCTGTGAGTACCACGGCATCGAGCTTGGAGCGGAATAGCTCGCCGATTTCGTGATAGCCCAGCTCCACAGCGTCCTGTCTGTCAACTCCTGCATTCGCCAGCGGGATCCAGAAACGCAGCACACTGACCCGACCCGGGGCCGACGCCCTAGTCAAGAGGCGACTGAACTGCCAGTCCGTCGCGCCGAAGGCCGACGGCGGCATGCTGTTGACCAGCCCGATCCTTAGGGATATGGCGGAAGCGTCTCGGATGCGGCTCCGCGTCTCCACGGTTGGGTTCAGCTTCAGCCGCCCTGCGGCCGGTTGGGTTGCCCTCATCATCTACCTTCCGAATTGCCGCCAGGAGAGCTCAGGTAGCGCCACCGCGCGGGCGATTCACCCGAGGGGCCGCTTTCGCTCCCAAGGACCTCGTGACGTGGTCCAGGGCCTGCGCTGTAGGCGCTACCCGTCCCCTCCCCGCCGAGTTCTCCGACTAAGCTGGGCATCCCACTCCTGCCCCCAGATTCCTAGTCCGTGCCTGGCGAGGGC
>JBOHUH010000077.1:0-4443 GCA_050733915.1 Candidatus Dormibacteria bacterium
TCCAGTACAGCTCGGAGTGGGCGGACGGGGCGGTGCGCCGGCTCTGGCACGCCGCCGGGCCGCTCCTCCCCGAGTTGATGGGGCTGGCCCGCGCGGATACCCGGGGCTCCTCCTTCCCCTCCGAGGACCAGCTGGACCAGCTAGAGCAGCGCCTATCCCAGGTCGGTCAGGAGAACCCCACGGGGATCCGCCCGCACCTTGATGGGAGGCAACTCCAGCACGCCTTCGGTAACGGCCCGGGCCCCTGGGTGGGGCGGGCCCAGCGGCTGCTCCTGGAGGCGCTCATGGACGGTGAGCTCCCGGCCCCCGGAGAGCCCGGCTCCGAAGCTGCGGCGAGAGTCTTCCTGGAGGAGCGGCGGTCGGCCTGGCAGCCGCTTCCCGAGGAGTCCTCGCCGGGGCGTCGGGGGCGAGCCGCCAGCGATCGGGAGGCGGAGCCGCAGACTTGAGCGGCTGATCTGTCCGGCGGCCCGGCCGCGGAAGCTTCGCAGACCTATGCGCTGCTCCGGCGCGGTCCAAGCCGGGTCCAAGCGGTGCGCGCGTACGCTGGCGCCCGACTCGCCGAGACCGGTTGCGCAGAGGGGAGAGGTCACGAGTTGGCGATCGCCAGGAGGAGGTTGCCGGGTGCCGGGTAGGCGCACCACCGCAACCGGGTTGTCGCGCCTGCGGAGGCTGGCCTCCCTCGGCCTGGTGGCGCTGGCACTGGCCCTGGTTGGCTTCATCCCCGGTTCGGCCCTCCCGGCGGCCGCCGCCCCCGCGCCGCTCAACCTCGACCCCTCGCTCCCGGGGCAGGCGGTGGTCACCTGTGCCCAGTCCCCCGAGTCCTGGACCAGCTCCAGCAACCTTCCCACCAAGGGATGCGGTGCCGGCCAGGGGTTCTGCCAGCAGTACGGTGGGCCGGGAGCCTATCCCGCCTACGGCTTCGACAACGTCTGGGCCTGCTCGCCGAGCGCCTCGATCGACAACACCCCCTTCGACGAAAACGACGGCAACTCCTTCCAGTGCGTCGACCTCTCCGCCCGCTTTCTCTGGGCCGTTGACGGTCAGTGGGCCGGGCCCGGGGCCACCTACTACGGTGAGACCGTGGTCGCCGATGTCTTCAAGGAATACTTCCCCGACCTCAGCGAGGAGACCAGCGCCGGCAACAACGTACCCACCCCCGGAGACGTCATCAGCTTCGGGCCTGGGGCTCCGGTGGCCGGACCCCCGGTGGGACACACCGCGGTGGTGGTGGCCTCAGACCCCAGCCAGGGCACTTTCACCGTGATGAGCGAGAACATGACCAACCACGACGGCGATGGGACTGCCGGAGTGCAGTACCTCAAGGTGGTTCCCGACACTGGGTCCGAGGTGACCACCACCGCCACCAACAGCGCGGGCCAGGCCGTCAGCTACACCAAGGTGACCCGCGAGGGCTACGTCGACTTCGTCGACTTCGGAGGTGAGGAGGCTCAGGCGGAGTGGCTGGTCGAGCGCGACCCCGCGATCCTTCCCAGCAGCCCCCCAGCGGCGACGGCCCTGGCGATCACCACCCCCAACAGCCCGACATCCCCGCCCAACGCGACGGTGGGACAGCCATACGGCTTCAGCCTTGCGGCAACGGGCCCGGGTGACGACGCTGACCTGTACCACACCCAGGGCCGCCAGCTCTACTTCTGGTCGATCGCCAGCGGCAGCCTCCCCCCCGGGCTTCACCTGACCTCCGCCGGCACCATCTACGGGAACCCCACCTCGGTCAGTCAGGCCGGTCCCTTCACGGTCCAGGTGACCGCCGCCGGCGAGACCGCGACCCAGGCATTCACGATCTGGGCGAACCCGGCACCGGTCACCAAGTCGACGCTTCGGATCACCACCCCGAGCACCTTGGCCTCGCCGCCCAACGCCACCGTCGAAGACCCCTACTCCTTCTCCCTGACGGCGACTGGCGGCGGTGGCGGCTACCGATGGTCGCTCAACAGCGGCAGCCTGCCCCAGGGGCTCTCCCTCTCCAAGAGCGGGGTGATCTCGGGTACAGCTCCCCAGAAGAGCCTGGGCGGCCCCTTCACGGTCAAGGTGACCTCGGCGGGCCAGACCGCCAGCGCCACCTTCACGGTCTGGGCGGTTCCCTCGACCAAGCTGAGGATCACCTCGTGGACGACGGCCTACCTACCCCCGGCGGCGGTGATCGGGGAGCCCTACTCGGACACCTTGGCCGCCACAGGTGGCAATGGCAAGTACCGCTGGTCGATCGTGGGCGACCCCAGCTACGTTCTCCCGCCGGGGCTTAGGCTCTCCCCGAGCGGGGTCATCTCGGGCACCGCCACCGAGGCCAATACCGGCAGGAGCTTCACCCTGCGGGTGACCTCGGGTGGCCAGAACGTCACCGAGCTCTACGGGGTTGGGACCGTGACCAAGTCTCAGGCTGAGGCGGTCACCATCACCACCCCCAGCATGGTTGACTCTCCTCCGACCGCCTTCGAGTCGTGGCCCTACTCGTTCGCTTTCGGCGCCAGCGGCGGCTCCGGAAAGTACCGCTGGTCCATCGTTGGAGGCAGCCTGCCCCAAGGGCTGCATCTCGCCAGCGACGGGATCATCTCGGGCGCCCCCACCACCTACACCCAGGGCGGTGATAATGCACGCCGCTTCACCGTCCAGGTGAACTCTGGATCGAGGAGTGCCAAGAGGACCTACGAATTGACGGTGGGTCAGTACTTCGGGCCCTGATCCAGCTGCCGCCTCAGGCGAGGCACCCCACCTCCGGGCTGACCCTCTGCCCCGTTGAGCCGCCTCGTGCGATCGACTTCGGCGAGCGACCGTTCTGGACCCCGCGTCATATCGGCGTGTCAGTGTGGCCCCGGGGACGACTTGGGCCTCTGGCTGGCTAGTGCCAGCCACACCCGGATGTGAGTTCTGAGGGGCGCGGCGCCGACGCGCTCCCGGAACTGCCCCTGCCCGGACGATGGATAGACTGGACCGGTCGGGGGATGACCGAGAGTTCTGCGGGGTGCCTGCCATGAACCGCCTCAAGCGGCTCCGCCTCCTCATCGTGGAGCTGCCCATGCAGCTGCGCCTGGCCTACTGCCTGGCCCGCGACCCGCGCACCCCTGCCCCCCTCAAGGCGGCTCTGGCGGGTGCGTTGGGGCTGATCCTCAACCCCGCCATCGACCTTCCTGCCTGGATCCCGGTGGTGGGGCAGATGGACGCCATCGCGCTCACCGTCCTCACCGTGCGGACCTTCAACGCCCAGGCGCCCGCCGCCCTGCGCTCGGAGATCGAGGCTCAGATCCGGGCGGGACAGAGCCAGTTCGATGTGGACCTGGGCCGGGGGGTGGGCGCCGCCGGACGGCTGGCGCGGCTGGTCCGCTCGGTGCCGCAGCGGGCGGGACGCCGGGGCCGGCACGCTGCGCCGAGGCCACTTCCTGCGCACCCGCCTGCCTGGTACCGTTCTCCGTCGTCGGCAGGGGAGCCGAGCGATGCCCGCCCTGTCCCGGGCGGGTCCCCCGACCCCCTGCCCGAGGCCAATGAGGAGCACTCGACGTGAAGGTGATCCTGACCCAGGACGTGGCCGGGACCGGGCAGGCGGGAGACATCCGCCAGGTGACCGACGGCTATGCCCGCAACTTCCTCCTGCCCCGGAAACTGGCCCAGCCTGCCCGGGCCGCTACCGAGGCCCAGATCCGGGCCCGGCGGGATCGCCAGGTGCGCAAGGTCGAGGGGGAGCTGGCCGAGGCCAGGGCGCTGGCCGGCAGGCTGGAGGCGGGGACGGTCGAGATCGCGGCTAGGGCGGGGGAGTCGGGCAAGCTCTACGGCGCGGTGGTCAACATCGACGTCGCCGAGGCGGTCGAGGCCCAGCTGGGGGTGACCCTCGACCGGCGCAAGATCGAGTTCGAGCCCGCCCACGAGGTGGGCGAGCACCAGGCGGTGGCCAAACTCCACTCTGAGGTCGAGGCCCGGATCAAAGTCCGGGTCGTCGCGGCGTGAGCGCCCGGCCGGAGCTCCGGCCGGCCACCCCGCTCCGGCTCCCACCCCACAACCGCGACGCCGAGCGCTCGGTGCTGGGGGCCCTGCTCTTGGACAAAGACCAGATCGGGGTGGTGGTGGGCAAGCTGGAGGCTGACGACTTCTACCTGGCCGCCCACTCCGACGTCTTCCGGGCAATGCTCCAGCTGTTCACCCAGGGCATCCCGATCGACACCCTGACCCTCGCCGACGAGCTGGAGCGCCAGGGCTCCCTGGATCGGGTGGGGGGCCTGGAGACGCTCACCTCGCTGGCCGCGTCGGTGCCGACCGCAGCCAACGTCGAGTACTACGCCAGGATCGTCACCGACCACTCGCTGAAGCGCCGGCTGATCTCTGCCGGGGGACGGCTGGCCGACCTTGGCTTCGACGACTCCCTGGAGGCCCAGCCGGCCATCGAGGAGGCCGAGCGCACGGTCTTTCAGGTCGCCGACCGGGGCCGGGTCAAGA
>JBOHUH010000078.1:0-22439 GCA_050733915.1 Candidatus Dormibacteria bacterium
TTCCAGGCGCTGGTGGTCACGATCGACACCTGGACCCTGGCCTGGCGGCCGCGCGACCTCGCCCGTGGCTACCTCCCCTTCCAGAGTGGCGAGGGCCTGGCCAACTACTTCTCGGACCCGGTCTTCCGGTCCCGCCTCGGGGCGGCTCCGGAAGCGGATGTGGCCGCGGCGGTGGCGCTGTGGTCGGAGATCTTCGGCAACCCCGGGCTGGTCTGGTCTGATCTGGACTGGCTGCGCGGACAGACCAAGCTGCCGATTCTGCTCAAGGGGATCTGCCACCCCGACGACGCTCGCCAGGCGGCCGCCCGGGGGGTGGACGGGCTGATCGTCTCCAACCACGGCGGCCGCCAGATCGACGGGGCTCGTGCGGCCCTGGACTGCCTGCCCCAGGTGGTCGCGGCCAGCCAGGGGCTGCCGGTGCTTTTCGACTCCGGGATCCGCTCCGGCTCCGATGTCCTCAAGGCCCTGGCGCTGGGGGCGCGGGCGGTGCTGGTGGGCCGCCCCTACGTGTACGGCTTGGCCCTAGCCGGCCAGCGCGGGGTGGAGCATGTGCTGCGCTGCCTGCTCGCGGAACTGGACATCAGCGTCGGTCTGAGCGGGCACTCGGGGGTCGCCTCCCTGGGCGCCGACAGCCTCGCGCCAGCCTAGAGCTGCTGCCGCCCGGAGAAGGCCCGGGCCAGGGTGCGCTCATCCGCGTAGGCCAGCTCACCTCCCACCGGCAGCCCGTGGGCCAGCCGGGTGACCGGGACCCCGCTGGACTCGAGCCGACGGTGCAGGTAGCTGGCGGTAGCCTCGCCCTCGACGTCGGAGTCGGTGGCCAGGATCACCTCCTGCACCCCGCCCTCTTGGACCCTTTGCAGCAGCTCCTCGGCGTGGATCTCGCCGGGACCCACGCCGTCGAGAGGCGAGAGGGCCGCGCCCAGGACGTGGTACAGACCGCGGTACTCGCCGCTGCGCTCGATCGCCAACACGTCGCTGGGGTCCTCCACGATGCAGAGCGTGGTCTGATCGCGGCCCCCCTGGGCGCAGATCGCGCAGAGCTCGCCTCGCAGGGAGAGAAAGTAGCACCGGGGGCAGCTCCCCACTCGCTGCGTCACCTCGGCAACCGCCTCGGAGAGCGCCAGGCCGTGGGCGGGGGCGATCCGGACGGTGTGGAAGGCAAGCCGCTGAGCGGTCTTCGACCCGATCCCAGGGAATCGGGCGAACTCCTCGGCGAGCCGCTCGACCGGGGGCGGCAGCACCCCCATCAGCGCTTCCCCTCGCCGCTGCTTCGAGTCAGCGCAGACCGGGCGGCAGGAGGCCGGGAGGGAGCAATGACTCCATCGACTTGGCGGCCAACTCCTTGGAGCGGCTCAGGGCGTCGTTGACCGCGGCCAGGACCAGGTCCCCGAGCAGCTCCGCACCCTCCTCCAGCACCTCCGGCTCGATGCTGATCGCGGTGATCCGCTGCTGGCCGTTGGCGCTGGCCCGCACCGCGCCGCCCCCGGCACTGCCCTCGACCTCCTGGCTGGCCAGGTTCCCCTGAGCCTCCTCCAGCTGGCGCATCATGTTCTGCTGCAACTGGCGCAACTGCTTGGCGTTTGGCTGGGGCACGGTGGCAGGCTCCTCTCTACTGGGTGGGGCTAATTCTAGGGCCGGCCCAGGGACTCCCTAGCGCTTCTCCGCGGTCCCGAGCCGGGTCACCCGACTCCCGGGGAAGACACTCATCGCCTGGCTCAGCACGGACCGCGCCGGGGGGTTGGCGGACTCATCCCCGGCGGCAGCCGGCGGAAGCGCCTCCCCAGCGGCGGCCCGGACCACCACCTGCACCTCCTCGCCGAGCACCTCGAGGCAGGCCCGCTGGAGCAAGTCGCGGTTGGGCTGGGACTGCATCATGCCGCGGTGGAAGGCGAACTTCTCATCGAACTCCACGGTCAGCACCCCGTCCTGCAAGCTCACCGCCCGGCCCTCCTTGAGCAGCGCCTGAACCGGGAGGTGCTCTCGCCCCAGCCAGGCCAGTACCTCGCTCCAGCGTCCCACCGCTCCCTCACCGCCGCCCCCGCCGGGAGGCAAGTCGATGCCGAGGGATTCGGCTGGGGCTGGCTGCGGTGGGGTTGCCGGCTGGGCACCCTCCACTCCCGGCGGCGGGGGCGGGACGCCCGGTACCGCGCGCCGCTCAGCAGCGGGAGGGGTCATCGAGCCAGTCGTCCCGTCGGCAGGCGGTGCCGGGGACGCGGCAGGCGCCTCGTGGGGCGGCCGGGCGGCGGCCGACGCCGCGGGGACGCTCCGGCAGAGTCGCAGCAGGCTTGCCTCCAGAGCCATCCAGGGGTCGTCGGCGCGGCGCAGCTCGGATCCCGCCGCCGCCGCGCTGGCCATCAGCTCCAACCAGAACCCGGGGGCAGCCGGCACCGGCTCCAGCCCGGGGTCGGCGCTGCCGTCGCCCAGCTCACGCCAGAGGTGGCGCTTGGCCAGGGCGCCCAGAGAGCGCGCCAGCTGCCGGGGCTCGACCCCGGTCGACTGCAGCTGGTGCAGCTCCACCCAGGCCGTCCCCAGCTGGCCAGAAGCCAGCTCCGCGGCCAGCCGGCCCAGGGCTCGGGGGTCGGCCATGCCCAGACCGGACTGGACCACCTCCTGGTCCAGCGCCCCCTCGGCTAGACCCAGCAGCCGGTCCAGCAGCGAGAGCGCATCGCGCAGCGACCCCGCCCCGGCCTCGGCCACCAGGGCGAGCGCCTCCGGGGTGGCCGTGACCTGCTCCAGCTCGCAGATGCGGGCCAGGTGGGTGTTCATCGCCGGCAGCGGGATGCGGCGGAAGTCGAAGCGCTGGCAGCGCGAGCGCACCGTCTCGGCCAGGCGCTGGGGCTCGGTGGTGGCCAAGATGAAGCAGGCGTGCTCTGGAGGCTCCTCCAGGGTCTTGAGAAAGGCGTTGCCGGCCTCCAGGGTGAGCATGTGGGCCTCGTCGATGATGTAGACCTTGTTCTTGAACTGGCTGGGCAGGAACTGGGCCCGCTCGCGGAGGTCGCGGATCTCGTCGATGCCCCGGTTGGTGGCGGCGTCGATCTCAATCACGTCGAGGCTCCGCTGCTCCGCGATCGAGGTGCAGGCGGCACACTCGCCGCAGGGCTCGCCATCGCCCGGCTGTTCGCAGTTGATCGCCTTGGCCAGGATCCGGGCGGCGCTGGTCTTGCCCGTGCCCCGGATCCCGGTGAACAGGTAGGCATGGCTGAGCCGGCCCTCGCGCACCGAGTTGCGCAGGGTCCGGGCCACCACCTCCTGTCCCACCAGCTCGGCGAAGCGCTGGGGCCGGTACTTGAGGTAGAGGGTCTGGCGGACTGAGCCGGAACCGTTCACTGTGAGGTAGATGATCGCGCACCCCTCTTCGATGAGGCATCCCCGGCGCTGCCCTGACCCCAAGCTAGACCCGGGGAGCCCGGCGGCACTCCAGGGGCTCCGCGTACCGCTGCTTCCTTCCGGACCTGGCGGGGTTGGCGGTCGCTGGATGCGTCGGACCCGGGTTTCAACGCCCGGGAGGCAGGGGCTGACCCGATGACACCTCCCCTCGGAGGGGAATTCGACCCCGCTGTAGCGGATTGCGGGTGCAGGGCACCGCTAACTCCCCGTCTAGCGCGATCAGCCCGATTCTAGCCCCCCAGGGGCAGGGACGATCCCCGGTCGCCGAGCACCACCTCGTCGCCCAGGCGATGCTCCTCTCCCCGCCTCAGCCGCTCCAGGTTGTCCTTGTGGCGAAGGAAGAGGAAGCCCACCGCGAAGGCCGCGAAGACCGCCCCCCTGCGAGGCCTCGCCGGGGGGCGCAGGGCGGCGGTGGCTGCGCACACCGTCACCCCGGTGAGCGCACCCACCGAGACATAGCGGCTGGAGAGGGCGGTGACACCTCCGGAGACCGCCCCGGCCACCGCCGCCGCCGAGTCCATGGCCAGCAGCGATCCCCAGCAGCTGAGCACCGAGCGCCCGCCCTGGAAGTCGGCGAACGCCGGCCAGCTGTGGCCGACGGCCGCCCCCACCGCGGCTGCCACCCCGCCCTGGTCCTGGGCCAGCCACGACCCCAGTCGCGCCGCCAGGTAGCCCTTGGAGGTGTCCAGGGCGAAGGTGGCGCCGGCGGCGGCCGGACCCGCGGTGCGGAGGACGTTGGTGGCCCCGCTGACCCGGCTGCCGTACTGGCGCACGTCCACCCCGGCGACCACCCTGCCCACCATCACCCCGGTCGGCACCGACCCTAGGAGATACCCGGCGCCGGCGGCGAGGGCCACCCGACCCGCTTGCACAGCCATCGCGCCCGAGTCTACGAAGCCAGGGCCCGGCACCGCCCCTGCTTCAGGCTACCGCCAGACCGAGGTACTGGCTGCCGCTGTCCGAGCCAAGGGGAGTCACCTGGCCGGCTGAGCTGACCAGCACCAGCTCCGAGAGCGGGGCGCCAGGGTAGCCGGAGTAGTAGGGCGAGCGGTACTCGGTTGCCAGCAGCTGCCCGCCGGGCAGCCAGGCGTCCGAGACCAGGCCCGCTGGCCCCAGCGAACTCAACGCCCCCGAGGTCGTGTCGACCACCTCCATCTGGCTCTTCAGGTAGGCGCCACTCGGGCTGGCACCGCATCCCTGGCAGTCGGAGAGCAGGACCTGGCCACCTCCGGGCGCCACCACCAGCGCCCCGTACCCGCTCCCCGGCGGCAGCGGCCAGGCGCCGGTGCTAATCCCCGCGGCCCCGGCCATGAGCTCGGTGGCCTGGCCGCCGCCCTGCTCCAGGCAGTAGTAGGTGCCGTTGTCGCCAAATGCCCCCACCGGGCAGTTCTGGGAGTTGCTGAGCACCTTCTGCGCGCGGGTCTTGGGATTGAGCAACGAGACCTCTGGTGCCGCGACGCCGAAGCTGTCCTCGCCCGAAGGGACCTCGCCCAGTTCCACTGCGCCATCGACCCAGCCCAGCAGCTGGTAGGTATACCCACCGGGGAACTCCGGCGAAGCGGTGGCCGCGCCCAGGTTGAGGCTGCTGAGCAGCCTCGGCACCTGGTTCACCTCCCCGAGCCACACCTGCTCGATCTGCGCCGCCCCCTGGGACACCGTCTGGAGGTAGGCCCACTCATGGCCGCTGGGAGCCACCGCCAGCCCCCCCAGCTCCGGCCCCTGCTGGACGGCGGCCTGGGCCGGGGCAGTCGCGACCACCCCGACAAGGGCCGCGGATCCGCTGGTCCCGAGCCTCATGAGCTGCTCGCCCAACACGTAATAGAGCCCTCCGGGTCCGGCGTCGAGAGGCGGGGGAGCGGCGCCATCGGGGAGGTTGACCGCGCCCAGCTGGCTGCCCGTGAGAGAGAGCAGGTTCAGGGTGTAGCAGCTGCAGTAGCCCTCGGTCAGGGTGGCTACCGCCAGCACCGCGGGCGCCACCTGGGGAGTCTGGGTGGCAGCCACCCCCGAGGTCGGCGAGGGGCTGGGGAGAGGCGTCGGGGACGCGCTGGCGCAGGAGCAGAGCACCAGGGTGCCCAGCCCCAGCGCGGCCGGCCTCCACCTCCCGTTCAACCCGACCTCCTCTCCACCGTCCTGGGATAGCACACCCCACCGCGAGCCTAGCGGTTGGGCGGCCCCGGGCGCGACCCTACCGACCCCCGCCTGGCTTGGTCGCCAACAGGGAGTAGACCAGGGGAATCTTGGGGGCTCCTGCTGGGGGCTCCCAGAGCCCCGGCTCCACCTCCACCAGGTGCGGGGCCGGGAAGCGTTGGAAGTAGGTTTCCGAGCGCTCGCGGAGCAGCTCCACCCGCAGCCCCGAGGCGGCCACGGTGGTGACCACTTCGCCCAGGTCGTGCTGCCACTGGTGGGAGCGGTTGTGCTGGGTTTGCGCCTCCGGCACCGCGTAGTCTCCAGTGTCGTCATAGACCATCTCCGCCCGCTGCAGATAGTCACCATCGAATCGGGGCTGGTCGTAAGGCATGGTATCGGTGAGGGGATGGAACTCGACCACATAGAGGCGACCGCCCGGCCGCAGCAGTGAGGCCACCACCTCGGCCCAGCCGGCGAGGTCGGCGAGCCAGATGAGAGCGCCCTTGCCGGTGTAGACGACGTCGAACTGCTGGCCCAGCACTTTCGTCGCCCCCTTCACCTCGCCCTCCACGAATCGGGCGTCCACGCCGAGCTGTTGGGCCAGCTCCCGGGCGGCCTCCAGGGCGGGCCGGGAGAAGTCGTAGCCGGTGACCCGGGCGCCCAGGCGGGCCCAGGAGAGGGTGTCGAGCCCCAGATGGCACTGCAGGTGGAGCAGCTCTAGCCCCGCCACCGGTCCCAGCTCCTGGGTCTCGTAGCCGGCGAGGCTGCTCTTCCCGGAGATGAACCCTGGCAGGTCGTAGAGGGCGGACTTGAGGTGGATCGGCACCCGCTCGTCCCACCATGCGCGATTGTCCTGGGTGGCCTGATCCTGCACCGGAGCGATGGTACCGGGAGGGCCGGATCAGACCTCGAGGCGCGCCAGCCGGGCGTGCCCCATCCGAAGGCTGCCGGCCGCCGCCACCAGGGCCACCAGGGCACAGGCCAGCAGCGAGGCCAACTCCGAGCCCGTTGGGCCCAGCTGGGGGATCAGCAGGGGCACCGTCAGCGCCACCAGGCAGACCGCGATGTAGGCAGCGCCGGTGACCAGGAAGACCACCGAGAGCCAGATCCCCGAGGCCCGCCGGGGATCGGTCCAGTCGAGCCGCGGCCAGGTCGCCCCCAAGCCGGTTGCCAGAGCCACCAGGCCGGACACGCACGCCACCAGCAGCAGCGTAGAGAAGGCCAGCTGTCCGATGGGCAGCGCCTGACGCAGCTCGTCCGACCAGAGCAGGGCCAGGCTGGCGCCGACGGCCACCACGAATGGCAACGCCAGCTTGCCCAGGAGCAGATCCCGAAGGCTGAGGGGTGCCGACCTGAGGCACCAGAAGTTGCGGCCCTCGCTGCCCACCGCTCGCAGCCCGAGGCCACTGGCCACGAACAGGGCGGCGAAGCTGGCGGTGGTGAGCGGCCCGTACCAGCTAGGGAAGTCCCGAAAGAGAGACTGGCTGCCGCCGGCGGGCTGGGGCTCGAGAAGGTAGATGGCGAAGAGAGCAAGCGGCAGGATCAGCTGGCTGAGCTGGACAGGATCGCGGCGCAGGCTGAGGGCGTCCTTGCGCAGCACCGAGAGCACCGCCGGCAGCCGCCTCCGGTTGCTGACCGCACGCCCCCGCCCCCGGGGGGCGGTCTGCGCCCTGGCCCACCCCTCGCGGAGGAGCGGTGCCCCGATCCAGATCGCCGCCGCCACGGCGACCAGGGAGAGCAGGAGGAGCAGCCCCAACCAGCCCAGAGCGGCGCCCGGATCGCCGCTCCAGGTGAGGGTGACCACCCGGGCCGCCCAGGCGGGTGGGAACCAGACCGAGTGCAGCGCGCCAGCGCCCAGCGCGTTGAGGCTGGCGGCCCAGCTCAGACCGGGCCCTACCGGTGGGCGGCCGATTGCGATTGCGGCCATGGACAGGCCAACCCCGCAGATCAGGGCCGCGGCCGCGTCCCGCACCCGAGTGGCGGGGACCAGACGGA
The DNA here is from genome assembly GCA_050733915.1 of Candidatus Dormibacteria bacterium. Taxonomy (GTDB): domain Bacteria; phylum Chloroflexota; class Dormibacteria; order Aeolococcales; family Bog-877; genus Bog-877. Next base: position 7,510 of record JBOHUH010000078.1, read on the forward strand.
CCGCGATAACCACCAGTAGCAGCCCCAGCGCCACCGGCACGGCGAGCAGGGCGATCAGGGCCACCACCAGGAGCGGGGTCCACTCCAGGGTGGCGGTGCGCAGCGCAGCTCCCAGCAGCAGCGGGCCTAGCAGGACGCTGCCCACCACCACCCCGAGGGCGACCTGGGCGAGCAGCCGGTGGGCCAGCAGGCTTCTCTCCGAGAGGGGCACGGTCATCAGCCACTCCAGGTCCCTGGCGAAGTAGGCGGAGGCTACCGCGAAGCTCAGCGAGGTGACCAGCGTGAAGCCCGTGAGCAGGACCAAGGCCCCGGTGACCGGGATCAGGAGGCGGCCAGGCGCCTCCTGCAGCGGCCCCTTGAGCAGGAGCGCCGCGAGCGGGATCGCCCCCAGCCAGAGCAACCCTAGCGCTGCCAGACCCAGGACGGTTGCCCAACGCCGGCCCGGGCCGCGGCGCCAGGCAGCGTTCCAGAGTGAGAGCCAGCTCGCGACCAGCAGCGAGCGGAGATGGCCGCGGCTCCGGCGCGAGCGGCGGACAGCGAGGGCGGCCATCCCCTGTGGGGTCAGCTCCGGAGGACGGCGAGCAGCCCCGCCGACTTGCCGGCCTCGCCCCCGGTCAGCGCCATGAAGGCTGCCTCCAGGTCGGGCGCGGGGGGGCTGGCCGCGCTGGCCTGGACGGCCAGCTCGCTCACCGAGCCGCAGGCGGCCAGCCGGCCTTCGCTGAAGATGCCGACCCGGTCGCAGAGCGCGGCGGCCACCTCCAAAGCGTGGGTGCTGAGGAAAACGGTGTGGCCATCGGCGCAGAGGTGACGCAGCATCTCCCGCAACTGGCGGGCGCCCTTGGGGTCCAGACCGACGGTGGGCTCGTCCAGGAAGAGCACCTCGGGGTCGTGCACCAGCGCGGTGCAGAGGGCCAGCTTCTGGCGCATCCCCCGGGAGTAGGTCATGATCAGCTGCCCCTGGGCCTCGGCCAGATCAAACGCCTCGAGCAGGGCGGGCAGGCGGCGGCGGCGGCGCTCTCGGGGGACACCCTGGAGATCGGCCGCCAGCTGCAGCATCTCGGATCCGGTGAGCCGCTCGTACAGAGCGGCGCTGTCGGGCACGTAGCCGAGGTGACGGCGCGACTCGGTCCCCTGGCGCTGCACGTCGTAGCCGCAGACCAGGATCCGCCCGGCGCTGGGTCGAACCAGCCCCACCGCCATCTTGATGGTGGTGGTCTTGCCCGCTCCGTTGGGCCCGATCAGCCCGAAAAGCTCACCCGCGCCCACCTCGAGATCGAGCTCGCTGACCACGCCGCGATCGCCGTAGCGCTTGGAGACGGATTGGAAGCAGAGCTGGCCGGAGCGGTCAGGAAACTGGGCCATCGGCCGGATTATCGGCAGCTTCGATGCATTCACCTAGTGCCGATGCGACGTTGTAACCTCGAGCCATGAGCACCAGCGCCCCCGCCTCCACCGCCGCCCGAACCCGCCGCGCCCACCTCGACGACCTCGACCTGCCCCAGGGAAAGCGGGCCCGGCTGCACAGCCTGCTCTACCAGCACGGTCCGGGTAACGGAACCCTGCTGCTGCTGCCGCTCGACCAGGGGCTGGAGCACGGCCCGGTCGACTTCTTCGCCAACCCACCCGCCAAGGACCCCGCCTTCCAGGTCCGGCTGGCCCTCGAGGGCAACTACTCCGGGATCGCCCTCCAGATAGGCTTGGCCCGGCGCTACCTGGGCCGGCACGCCGGGCAGCTGCCGCTGGTGCTCAAAGTCAATGGCCGGACCAGCCCCCCGGGGTTCGACGAGGCCTTCTCGCCGCTCACCTCCTCGGTGGAGGACGCGGTGCGGCTGGGGGCGGCGGCGGTGGGCTACACCTGCTACGTGGGCTCGCCAGCCCAGGACCGCGATCTGCGCCAGATGAACGAGGTCCGCCAGGCCTGCGACCGCTACGGGATGCCCCTGATCTGCTGGGCCTACCCAAGGGGTTCGGCGATCTCCAAGAAGGGCGGGCAGGACAGCCTCTACGCCATCGACTACGCCGCCCGGGTGGCTCACGAGATGGGCGCCGACGTGATCAAGCTCAACATCCCCAGAGCGCACTCCGAGGCCGACGCCGCCTCACCGGCGCCCTACGACGCCCTGGTGGAAGACCGCCGCGAGATGCTGACTAGGGTGATCCGCTCCGCTGGCCGCGCCCTGGTGATATTCGCGGGCGGCAGCAAGCTGGGCGACGACGAACTGCTGGGGCGGATCGACGACTGCATGGCGGCGGGAGGCACCGGATTCATCTTCGGCCGCAACATGTGGCAACGCCCCATCGAGGAGGCGCTCGACATGACCCGGAGAGTGCACCAGGTGCTGGGGGGGTACGCGGCAAAAGGCTAGGCCCGCCTCGGACGCCGGGAGACGATGGATCCCCTCGGGCGGCAGTTCCGTGCGGCAAGCACGCTTGGTGCACCGCCACCCACGTCGCCTCACTTTCCCGGACATCGGGGATTGTCCCAGCGGCGACCTCGCGCCAGCAGAGAACAGCAGGGAGGTGCGGGCCATGGCGCTCTTAGAGGAGCTTGGAACGGAGATCGTGGCGCCGATCTGTCCAGCACCGCAAGGGGTCTTCCTCGCTCAGGCGGCAGGGACGCCGACGTCCACTTAACGTGCGGAACCACGTGCGGCACCGTCACCCGGCCCGACCAGAGTCTGGCTAACTCAGGTCCCCGACCCCCCGCGATCGCGGCCGGGCGCTGTGACTAGCCGAGCCAAGCTCAGGCCACCCCTGCGCGCAAACCCAACAGCGCAGCGCCCAGTCGTCTTGCCCGATCGCCGCGCCACCTGCCACCCTGACTACGGTCCGAATAGAGGCGCCAGGCTGGCCCGCGTGGCGATGGCAAACAGAGGCCCCACCAGGATCCCGAAACTGAGCACGGCGCCCACACAGAGCACCACCCCAACCTGGGCGCTGGTCCGGGGGAGCTCGAGCACCGGGCCGTCGACCCGGGCGTCGAAGATGGTCAGCAGCCAGCGGAAAGCCACCAGGGCACAGAGCACGGCGGAGATCAGCTCCAGCCAGGCGAGCCAGCCGAAGCCCGCCTGGAGAGCGGCATCCACGGTCATCAAGCGAACGAAGAAGCCCGCCAGCGGGGGTACCCCGGCGATCCCCGCCAGCAGCAGGGCGAGCCCGCCAGCCAGCAGGGGCGACCTGGCCCAGAGCCCGCGCAGATCGAGGCTGGAGGTGCCTACGCCCTGGCTGGCGATCGAACCCACCAAGCCGAGGAGGCCCGCCGCCAGCGGCACGGTGCAGAGCAGGAGGTAGAGGATCGTCGCCGTCCCTCGCTGGGAGACCAGCGGCAGGGTGGCCGGGACCAGCGCCAGCTGGGCGAGCAGGAGGTAGACCACCGCGGGACCCAGGCGGCGCTGGCGCCAGGCCAGCCAGGGCGCCAGCACCAGGGTCAACCCGGCCAGGACCGCCACCGCCAGGCTCCAGCTCGAACTGGCCGCCCCCAGCGCTCCGGCGAGGACCCGCAGCAGCATCGCCGTCCCGGCCAGGGCGCCCAGGACGGTGCCGCCGATCAGCGGCAGACTGGGCAGCTGGGTCGCCTGGCGGGCCCGCCACCAGAGGTAGGGGAAGCCCCCCACCAGGGCCATCCCGCCCAGGATCACCAAGACCGCCGCCAACACCAACAGGGGATCGAGGTGGCGCAGTCCGTTGGGGATCGCCGCCAGGCTGGTGCCGCCTCCAAGCGCGGCCAGGATGGCGGCCCCGATCATGAAGAGAACCAGGGCCAGGCCGGTCACTGAGAGCGCCCGAGCCGCGGAGCGCACCGCGCCGACGTCGGTCTTGCGCAGGCCCTGGGCCAGACCCAAAGGCACGGCGGTCAGCGCCAGACCCGCCCCCAGCGAGGCCAGGTCCGCCGCGGAGGCGGTGACTAGGACCCCGGCGCAGCCGACCAGGAACAGGGCGTGGAATACGCCTCGGTGAGGATCCAGCTCGTCCTCGGCGTCGGAGCCGCAGAGCAGGATCGCCGCCGCCGCCGCCAGGGTGATCGCGTACAAGAACAGGGCGAAGCGGTCGATCACCAGGCTGCCGTGCTCTATGTCGGGAGGCGCCGCCCCGAAGGACGAGTGCCAGAACCCGACACTGGCCAGGAAGGCGAGGCCCAGTGCGCCAAGGGCCACCCAGCGGGTCGCCCGGGGGCCGGGGGCCCGACCCTGGAAGGTGCGGAGGTCGAGGGCGGCGCAGACCGCGGCACCCAGCAGCAGCAGACCGACCGGCCCCAGGTCCTGGAGAAAGCTCAGCCCCATCACTTGGCCTTCGGATGGGCTACCGGGGCCGCGGAGGAGACCCGCGCCGCCACCAGGGAGGTGCCCTGGACGGTGTAGGGCAGGAAGTAACCGGCAAAGATCCCGAACAGGACTACGGCGGCCCCCAGGACCCATCCCGAGTAGAACTCCGACCCGTGGGAGTCGGCCAACCCCACCGGCTCCATCCCATCCGGGGCGCCGCTGAACACCCGGTGGCCCAGCCGCCACCATGCCGCGGTGAGCAGGAGCATGCCAAGTAGCGCGAAGGCGGTGAAGTAGCGATGGGTGGCCAGCCCCGCGACCGCGATCTCGAAGATGGCGGGGAAGCCCACCAGAAGGGGGACCCCGGTGAGGCTGGCCGCCGCCAGGGTGAAGAAGAGGCGCAGCCGAGGCGAGGCCGCCGCCGCCCCCGCGAGCGGCTGGATCCGGGCCAGCAGCGTCCGATCACAGATGGCGCCCACCGCCAGGAGCAGCAGGGGGGCGGCGAAGAGGTAGGCGAAGACCAGGTAGAGGGCGCCGCTGAGGGAGGTCTCAGAGACGATTCCCGCGCCCAGGATCACCAGGCCGCCCACCGCCACCAACGAGTAGGCGGCGATCTTCCGCAGCTCCTGGGCCGACCGGGCGCAGAAGCCCCCCCAGTAGAGGGTGACCAGGGCCAGCGCCAGGAGCGGGGTGAGCAGCTGGAGGACGCCGTTGGGCTCCATCCCCAGGCCAACCCGGATCAGCCCGTACGCTCCAATCGGGAGCGAGCTGACGGCCAGCAACATCCCCACCGCGGTCGAGCCCTCGCTGACCCCGTCAACGAACCAACGGTGGAAGGGAAAGGTGCCCATCCGGATCACGAAGGAGGCGAGGAAGAGGCTCTCGATGATCAGCCCCGAGGCGCCCTGGGTGGCCTTGACGGTGCTGAGATTGGTGAAGTTGAGACTGGCCCCCCCGGATTGCAAGAGGAGCAGGAAGGTGGCCGCGATCAGCGCCGCCACCGAGAGCGACTGGGTGACCAGGAGGCGGCGGGCCGCGGCGCGCGCCCCGGAGCTGCCCCCCAAGGCCAGGAGCAGGGCCAGGGGGAGGATCGGAAGTGCGAAGAAGATGATGAACATCCCGAGGTCCTGGGTCGCCAGGGCGCCCAGCACCCCGACCTCCACCAGGAGCAGCAGGGCGAAGTAGGTGCGGTAATGCTGGCGGTGCCTCCAGCTGGCCAGCACCAGGGCCGGGAACAGCAGGGTGGCGGCGAACAGCACCAGGAGGTTGAGCCCGTCGGTGCCGAGGTGGTAGTCGAGCTGGAAGAAGAATCCGCGCAGCCAGGGAGCGTCGATGGTCGGCTGGGCGATGGAGCCCGCCCCCACCGTCCCCACCTGGCTCATCAGGTCGAAGAGCGCGATCAGGAGAGGGACCACGGTGGTGAACAGGGCGGTGGTGCGGACCCTGAACCGATGCAGATCGGTGCGCACCGGCTGGGCCAGCACGATCCCCGCCCCCACCACCGGGCTGAACACGATGACGCTGAGTGAGATATCGCTGGGCATCTAGGGCATCCCCGCGCCCGGGTGGCCGCTGGCCCAGACCAGGATGGCGATCGCGAAGGCCAGACCGGCCAGGGCCGCGACCCCGCTGCCCAGCCTCCAGCGCATCCAGCCCCGACCTGGGGGCGGCGGGATCCCGGCCAGCTCTGCGACCCCGGCGGAGGCGGCATCGCCCAGCGTCTCGAGGCCTCCGGTCTGGGCCACCCGCACCGCCCAGCCCGGGAGGCCCATCCCCAGGGCGTCTCCTGACACCGCCAGCCGGGTCCCCTCCGCCCAGCCCAGCCAGGCGGGCTCAGCCGCCCCCGCGGCCCCGAGCCGGGCGCGCAACAGGGTCAATCCCAGGAGCACCAGGAGCGGCACCAGCAAGACCACCAGGAAGGCCCCGGCCTGCCAGGGCAGGGCGGTGGTACCGGCCCTGGGGGCGAGGAAGGAACCCAGCTCAAACCTCACCCCGGGCAAGCTGACCAGCCCACTCAGCAGAGCCAGCACGGTGGCGGTGGCGCTGGGCCAGAGCGGCCTCAGCCCCGCACCCTGGGCCAGCTGGCGGCGCACCAGCCGCGCCTCGCGGGGGTCGGCGGCCTCCTCGCCGCGCACGGCGATCAGCCCCACCCGGGCAGCGGCGGCGCAGAGCAGGACCATGGCGGCGATCTCGCCGGCGGCGGCGATGCGACTGAACAGTTCGGGGACCGCGGGTGCCCCGGGGGGGGCGGCGCCGAAGGCCGCCGCCAGGACCGCGACGTGGCCGAAGAAGGTTCCCAGCCCGAGCACCCCGCTGATCGCCAGCAGTGCCGCCAGCAGCAGCACGGTGGTGGGGCGGGCCAGCCTCCAGGCAGCCCCCAGCTGGCCGATGGTCTCCACTCGCTGCTGCCGGGCCAGGGAGCTGACCACGCCCATCAGGGCGACGGTCGCCAGGGTCGAGGAGATCAGCACCGCCAGCGCCGCCACCGGGGCACCCAATCCCAGCCCCACCAGGGCCAGGGCGGTCTGGCTCAGCGCCAGCCACACCGCCAGGCGGCGCAGGCGATGCTCGCGCAGGGCCAACCCCGCCGCCACCAGGCTGGTCAGGGTGGCCAGCACCACCAGGGCGGGCAGCACCCCCGAGGCCCAGCGCAGCAGGGGGAACGACTGCAGCAGCAGGCCGGTACCGACGACCCCCCCGGCCACCGCCAGCACCAGCCCCGCTGCCGCTCCCGGGGCGCTCCCCAGGTGGCGGGCCTGGCTGTGCCAGGGGAGCTGGCCGCAGGCACACACCGCCGCTACCAGCAGCAGCACCGCGGCCAGGGTGAGAGAGCGCCCACCCACCCCGTGCACCAGCCCTCTGCCCACGCTGGAGAAGACCGGGCCTAGGGCGGACAGGCTGAGCCCGTCCGGGGTGGGCAGGGTTGCCTTGTGCTTGGCGGCGGCGGCCGCGGCGCTGGCCGCCGCGATCGCCACCGGCCCGGAGAACTTGACGTAGATAAAGGCGACTCCCAAGAGCAGAGACATGGCTCCCGCCCGCCAGATCAGGTAGCCGCTCCGAGCCAGCCCCCCGGCGCTGCTGCCCCGCGCCGAGGCGATCAGCAGGGCCGCCGCCAGGCCGCAGATCTCGAAGCCGATCAGCACCTGGAACAGCTCGGCGGCCAGCACCAGGAGGAGCGCTCCCAACGTGAGCAGGCTGCAGAGACGGACCAGCTGGCCCAGCCGGGGGTCGCGACGGAACTGGATCGCCAGCTGCAGCTGGGCCAGCAGCGAGGCCAGGCTCACCAGCAGCGCCAGCACCGCGGCGGTGGGGCTGGCAGCGTAGCCCAGGCCGACCTCGAAGGTCTCGGCCAGCAGGGTCTTGGGGGCGGCGTGGAAGGGAGTCTGGGTGATGTCGAAGGACCAAAAGGTGAAGGAGTCGGAGTGCACCACCCGGCCCCCCGCGACCACCGCCCCCAGGAGGATCACCGCCGCCAGCACGGTGAGCCAGGTGGTGAACAGGAGGACGGCCGCGACGCCCCGTCTGGTCTCTGCCAGGTAGCTGCCCAGCAGCCCCAGCAGAGGCAGCAGGATGACCGCGATCGCGACCCCGTACACCCCTTATTCCCCCTCTTCCCGGCCCACCAGCGAATCCGGCTCCGCGCCAGGGCCCGCGGTAAGGGTCGCCTCCGCCTCAAGCGCCGGGTGCTCGGGCTCCCCGGCGAGGTCAGGCTCCGGCTGAGCCGGGCCCTGCGGTCCCGCCAGGGCCGGCTCCAGCAGGTCCGGCCCCCGGGCGCGCCGCCGCAGCAGGGAGGCCAGGGCGATCCCGGCGGCGGCGAAGGCGACCCCGGCCAGCTCGGCCACCACCGCGAAGGCCTGCAGCTGGGCAGCCTCCACCCGGCTCCCGGCCAGGCCCGCGAAACCCACCAATGCGCAGGCCACGGCGTCGAAGCCCAGCAGCACCGCCAAGACCGAGCCCAAGGCGTCCCGTCGATGGCTGAGGGCGAACAGTGCGACCCCGAACAGACAGGCCCCCGCCACCAGCAGGACCATCGCGGTCTGGGTCACCGGGACCCCCCACGGCGTGCTGCCCGGGCCGCCGCCCTTGCCGCCTCTCGCTGCGCCTGGCGGCGCCGCTGCGCCTCCAGCCGTCGCCGCCGGGACTGTTCCGCCTGCTCCTCGGCCGCCTCCCGAGGATCCCGCTGGATCAGCGCCGCACCCCCCACCACGGTCGCCCCGGCGAGCACCACCAGGGCCAGCACCGCCACCCCGGTGCCCATCACCAGTTGGTGTCCCACCAGCGCCAGCGAGGGCTTGGCCTGGGCGCCTGCGAGAAGGTCGGACCGGCTGGCCCAGCCGGCCCCGATCAGAACCCCGGTGACTGCCAGCGCCACCGCCGCGGAGAGCAGCAGCGGTCCCCAGCCGCGCTCCTCGATCGGGGCCTCATCGGGGGAGCGCGGGGTCTCCGCCCGAGCCGAGGGACCCAGCAGGACCACGCTGGCGATGGCCCCGAGGAGCAGCACCCCGATGGCCGGGAGTGCCGCCCCGGACAGGAGGAACGCCACCGCCAGAGCGACCGAGAGCAGCCCCACGGCGAGCAGCTGGAAGGGCCGCTCCCGGCGGAGCAGCAGGCCGAGTGCGGCACCCAGGGCGACACCGCAGCAGGCGGCTACCCCGACCATGGGCCGCCATCGGATCCACGCTCCGCCCAGCGGCGCGCCCGGGCGACAGGAGGGAGGGGCCGGGAGGGGAGAGCCACGGCCGGTCATTTTATGGGAGCGCGATCAAGCCGCCGACCGCGATCGAGTTTAGCTATCGCGCAGGGTGAGCCTATCGGCGAAGCGCTCCAGCCGGGCCCGAGGGCCAGCCGCCAGCGGAGCCAGGCAGGCGACCGCCTCCAGGCTCCAGCGGTCCGCCAGGCTGCGGGCACTCGCCAAGGCACCACTCTCCCGCACCAGCCCGACCACCTCATCGCGCAGCGCGAGGGTCTCGGGCCAAGTCGCCGAGCTAAGCCGGCTGAGGCGCTCCTTGACCGCCTTGCGCTGCGGTCCCCGAAGCGCGCACAGGACCGGTAGCGAGCAAATACCCTGGAGCAGATCGGTGCCCACCGGCTTGCCGGTTCGGTCGGGGTCGCTGAAGTCGAGGCAGTCGTCGATCCCCTGAAACGCCAGCCCCAGCTTGCGGGAGAAGCGCACCACCGCCTCGCGCTGCTCCCGGGGAGCGGCGCTGAGCCGCGCGCCGGTGGCGGCGCAGGCCGCCAGCAGCGCCCCGGTCTTACCCTGGGCTACCCGCACGTAGGGGGCCAGCTCGCTGGACCACACCGAGCGCCGGTCCAGCTCCCGGAGCTGGCCGTCGGCGATCTCGACCAGGGCGTCCGAGACGCTCCGCGAGATCTTTGGGTCACCGAGCCTGGCGATGATCCCCGCCGCCCGGCCCAGGTAGTGGTCGCCCACCCCGAGAGCGGCCAGGGGCCCCGCGAGTGCGGCCACCGTAGGCGCCCCGCGCCGCGAGGCGGCGCCATCGACCAGGTCGTCATGGCACAGGGTCGCGGCGTGGAGCAGTTCCATGGCCGCCGCGGCCCGGAGGGCGGCGTCGGGAAGGTAGTGGGGACCCAGCTCGGAGGCCAGCAGCACCAGACGGGCCCGGATCCGCTTGCCACCGGCGTTCTGCATCCCGGCCATGGGTTCGGCCACCAGGGCCTGGTCATGCCCCAGCACCCTGGCCAACTGGCGCTCCACCGGGTCCCGGGCCAGGCGGAGCCGGTTCAGAGCCTGGTCGCTGCTGGGCGCGGTGGCCGGCACCTCGCCGCCGAGACGCAGCCCCATCCGCCACCACCGCGCCTGGCGGGAGGCCGGGAGCCGGGCGGCACTGGCCCCGGCCAGACCGCATGCGGCCAGGAGATGCCGGGCGGCCCGGTCGGCATCGCCAGACCTCGCCAACTCCACCCCGGCGGCGGCCAGTCCGTCGGCGAAGGCGGCCTCCACCTCCACGTTGCTGTAACGGGAGAGGGCCTCGGCGGCCTGGGCCAGGCAGTAGTCGCCAGCCAGGATGGCCAGACCCAGCGGCTCCTCATCGAGCGCGGCGGAGCGGTGCCACTGAAGGGCGCGCTCGGTCAGCTCCGCGGCCGCCGCGACGTGAACCGCCCGTGCCCCCTCACGCCCGGCCGGCCCGGCGGCCCGGAGGGTGAAGCGAGCGGGCAGGCCCAGGTGCGAGCGGGAGTCCCGCAGGGCCTTGCCGAATGCCAGGTTGGCGACCACCTCAAAGGTGCGACTGTGAGCCGCGGGCAGTCGGGGCCCGGCCGTCCCAGGCCCATCGCGAAGGTCCCGCTCGTCCAGCAGTGCCCTCGAGTGCGGCTGTTCCATCACGAGAAGCTCTTGGCTCGGGTCCAGGCCCACAGACAGGCCAGCAGCAGGAGTACCAGGGCCAGGAGCGCCAGCAGCAGGGCGAATGGGCGCGACTCCGAGGTGGACAGGCTGGCCGCCACCCCCACCCAAACCACCAACGCCACCGCCGCCCCCAGCACCCACCAGCGCCTCGATCTGCGCCCCAGCTGCAGCACCAGCGGCGGCACGTCGCCGTCTCTGGGAAGCAGGGCCAGACCTCCCGCCACCAGCACCAGGAGCACGGCCCCGACGACCACCGCGAGGGCCGCCATCAGGCCTCGCTGTCCGGGTTGGCGGCAGGCCCTCGCGGCCGCCCCAGCGGCTCTCGCTCCAGCTCATCCCGGGGCGGGGTGAGCAGGTAGTACGCCAGTGCCGCGAGGGCGATCCCCGCGGTGAAGAGGGTGACCACCCCGAGTCCCCCCAGAGAACCACCCAGCGCCGACCCGTTCAGCGCCGCCACCTCGGCGAAGAGGCTGGATAGCACCGCCGCCGCCACCAGCGCCAGCGGCCAACTCCGCTGCGCCCAGGCCACCTGGGAGGCGGCGCAGGCGACCCAGCAGCCGCCCAGGGCGGCCAGGAGCAGGACGGCGACCACCGGCCAGGCCATCAGGCGACCTCCGCTGCTTGGAGTGGGGCAATCTCACCGCCCGCCAGCACTCTGTCCCCATCGTAGAGAACCAAGGACTGACCCGGCGCTATGCCCGTTTGGGGACTCTCAAAGCGGACTCCAGCCAGCTCAGCCCCCAGGGACTCCCAGCTCGCCCGGGCCGGTTGGGCGTGCGCCCGCAGCTGGGCAAGCCCCAGGCGCGCCTCCTCTTCGGGCAGCCCGTCCAGGAACACCAACTCCCCCACCTCACACCGGCTCCGCAGCAGCGCTCGCCAGGGCCCCACCACCACGGTGTTGCGCTCAGGGTCGAGACGGACCACGTAGCGGGGCGGGGCGGACGGCTGGCGGACCTTGAGCCCCAGACCCTGGCGCTGGCCGACGGTGTAGAACGGCAACCCCCGGTGCTGGCCCAGCTCCGCTCCCGAGAGGTCGCGAATCGGCCCGGGCCGGAACCGCCCCTTGAGTTCCTGCTCCAGGACCGCCCGGTGGTCGCCACCGCCCACGAAGCAGAGCTCCTGGGAGTCGGGCTTGTGGGCCACACCCAACCCCAGGAGCTCGGCGAGCTGACGCACCTGCGGCTTGCGCAATCCCCCCAGAGGCAGCAGCAGCCGGGATAGCACCTCCTGGCCGCTGCGATACAGGGTGTAGGACTGGTCCTTGGCAAGGTCCAGCCCGCGGTGCAGGCTGCAGCGTCCCCCAGGCGCCTCGGCGATTCGCGCGTAGTGGCCGCTGGCGATGTGACTGGCTCCGATCGCCCCCACCCGGCGGAGCAGCTCGGAGAATTTGACCTGCTCGTTGCAGCGGACGCAGGGGTTGGGGGTGCGCCCCCTGGAGTACTGCCACAGGAAGTCCTCCACCACCGAGCCGCGAAAGTGCTCCGCCATGTTGAGCACGTAGTGGGCAATCCCCAGCCGGCTGCAGACCCGCCGCGCATCCTCCACGGCATCGATCGAGCAGCACCCGCCCTCGCCCCGCTCCATCTCCTCGGTGCCCCAGAGCCGCATGGTGACCCCAACCGTCTCCAGACCCGCCGCCGCGCTCAGCGCGGCCGCCACCGAGCTGTCCACCCCACCACTCATGGCCACCGCCACCACCGCTGTGGGCGGCAGCCGCCTCCCGCCCACGATGAGGGGCTCCAGGTCGACCGCCTCCGCCAGCCGTCGGGTCAGTTGGCGGGGCGAGCTCAGCTCGGGGCTAGGCACCACCGGCGACCGCGGGCACGATGCTGAGCTGGTCGCCAGGTGCGAGGGCCGCGCCCAGCCCCCCCGAAGTGCGGATGTCGTCGTCGTTGCGGTAGACGTTGACGAAGTGGCGCAGGCTGCCTTCGGGCTCGAAGATCCGGGGCGAGAACCCCGGGTAGCGCCGCTCCAGATCCCGGAGCGCCTCGGCCACCGTGCTGCCGTCCACCTCCACCTCCGCCGCGCCGGCGGTGAGCTGGCGCAGCGGGCTGGGCACCCGCACGCGGACGCTCACTTGGACGTGCTCCACATGCAGTTCAGTATAGGAGCGGGTGGCGTCAGGGCCGGTCGGCGGCAGGACCTAGGTACCGGCCGGGGGCGGAGCCGAGGCGGCGACGTCTTGGCCGTCGGGCACGATCGCCACCGCGGTGCCGTAGGCGATGATCTCGCTCACCCCGGAGGCCAGCTCGTTGGAGTCGTAGCGCATAGCGATCACCGCGTTGCCGCCCAACGCAGCGGCGTGCTCGATCATCAGCTCGTAGGCCTCCTGACGGGCGTGATCACTCATCTTCATGAACACCGTCTGCCGCCCGCCCACCAGCTGCTGCAGCCCGGCGCCGACGTTGCCCACCACCGAGCGGGAGCGGATCATCAGACCGCGGACCACGCCCAGCTGGCGCACCACCTTGTAGCCGTCGAAGTTGACTCCGGTGGTGACCCAGAGCGGCGGGACCTGGCGGCCAGTGCTGGGTGGCGGCTGGTACCCCATCTCCGGGAGTTTAGCAGCCACTCCCAGCGTCTCTCGAAGATCGGGGAAGGCTCACCCAGGGACCGTGAACGGCCCCATCGAGACCACCTCGGAGCAGCGCGTCGTAGACGAACTGCGACCACGTCTCCATCTCCAGGTAGTAGACGCCGAGCTCCCCGACGGCGGCCATCCTCCCCTCCAGCTTGTCGCGCTCCCGGACGCTCACCGTGGCCGCGGCGGCGTCCACCAGGATCAGCACTCCAAGATGAACCTGGCCCACCGCCCCGGCGTCGTCCTTCAGCAGCCCCACCGCCCGGCCCCGCAGCTCGCGGTCACAGACCACCTCCTCCCCCCACTCCCTGAGGCAACCGGTGAGCCAGGCCTCCCTGGGCTCCCCGTCCGCGGCATTGATGTGGCCGCCCACCCCCAGGGTGACCTGACCCCGGAGCCGCGGCTCGCTGCCCGCCCGCAGCCGGCGCATGGTCAAGATCCGGGTGCCATCCCGCACCACCAGGTGGGGGATCACCTGCTGCCACTCAGGCTTCGCCTCCACCTCGGCACGGGATCGGAACTCGCCCCAGTCGGCTACCGCTTGGAGCAGCTCGGCCACCCCCCCCAGCTTGAGCCCGTGCCAGGGGCCACCTGGGAGTGCCCGCTCCCTGGGCACCACCAGGACCAACTCGCGTCCGGCCCCGTGGCCGATCGCCCGGGCAGAGGCTCCCGATCGGGGCATGACGGAAGGATAGGCGCGCCCGGGTACCCTGGGCGAGATGCCCAGGCCGACCTTCTGCATCGTCGGGTCGGGGATGGCGGGCGGCCGGGCCGCCGGCGCCCTGCGCGATCTCGGCTTCGACGGGCGTCTGCTGCTGCTCGGCGAGGAGCCCGAGCCTCCCTACGAGCGGCCACCTCTATCCAAGGCCTACCTGAACGGGGAGCTGCCCCGGAACAAGCTGTTCCTGCGCCCCGCTGCCTACTATCCGGAGCGCGAGATCGAGTGGCGTCCCGGGGTCAGCGCCCTGGCCCTGGACCTCGACGACCGGCGGCTCCAGCTCAGCGACGGCGAGCGGGTCCGCTTTGACCGCCTGCTGCTTGCAACCGGCTCCACTCCGACGGCGCTCGGCGTGCCCGGGGCTCAGCTGCCTGGGGTCCTGACCTACCGCACCCTCGAGGACTGCGAGCGACTCACCACCGAACTGGACCACCACCCTCAGGTGGTGGTGGTGGGGGGCGGATTCCTGGGCACCGAGCTGGCGGCGGCCGCCCGCCATCGCGGTTGCCGGGTCAGCCTCATCGAACTGGCACCGAACCTGGTCTCCTCGTTGGGAGAGGTGGTGGGCGAGTTCTGCGCCCAGCTCCATACGGACGCTGGGGTGGAGCTCCTCCTCGGAGAGAGGGTGCGCCGCTTCGCCGGGACAGAGCGGGTGGAGCTGGTCGAGCTGGAGAGCGGGGCAACCGTCCCCTGCGACCTGGCCCTGATCTGCGTCGGTGCCCGGCCCAACTCCGGCCTGGCCGAGACGGCGGGGCTGGCAACCGACCCCGGCGTGGTGGTCGACGAGCACTGCCGGACCGCCAGCCCCGAGGTCCTGGCCGCCGGTGACATCGCCTCCTGGTGGAGCGAGCGCTGGGCCAACAGGTTGCGGCTCGAGCACTACGACAACGCCCAGCAACAGGGGCTATACGCGGCCCACGCGATGCTCGGCGAGACCGCCCCCTACGACCCTCTCCCCTACTTCTGGACGGAGCAGTACGGAGTCATGATCCAGCTGGCGGGAAT
>JBOHUH010000079.1:0-18564 GCA_050733915.1 Candidatus Dormibacteria bacterium
CACCTGGATGTGAAGAAGCTGGGCCGGATCCAGCCCGGAGGCGGGCACCGGATCTGGGGCCGGGGGGTGGTGCCCCACGCCACCGGGCAGGGCTACGACTACCTGCACTGCGCCGTGGACGACCACAGCCGGTTGGCCTACGTGGAGGCGCACCGGGACGAGAAGGCGCCCACCTGCGCCGCTTTCCTGCGCCGGGCCGAGCAGTTCTACCAAGGGCTGGGGATCCAGGTGAAGGCGGTGATGACCGACAACGCCAAGGCCTACCGGATCTCCACGGACTTCCAGCACACCCTGTCCGAGCTCCAGATCCGCCAGCTGCTAACCCCCCGCTACCACCCCCAGGTGAACGGCAAGGTGGAGCGCTTCAACCGCACCCTGCTCGAGGAGTGGGCTTACGTCCGCCCCTACACCAGCAACGGCAGCCGGATCCGCTTGCTCGCCACCTGGCTGCACCGCTACAACTACCACCGAGCCCACACCGCGCTTGGTGGCCTCGCTCCCGTGACTTGTGTCAACAACCTATGTGGGAAGTACAGCTAGGTCGCCGGTCCTCGGCGCGACCAGTGAGCGTCGTGCGCCGGGAGAGTCCTTGTCGTGCCTCGATACACGTCGAGCGGATCCTGCATCGCTTTCTCTCGTTGCGCCCATCCACTCCCTCGCAATGCCTTGGCTCCGCGTCGCCATCCACTGTCGGACCGCGGCGGGTCGGCACGCCGCGACTACGGCGGCCAGTTGACGGCACCCAACCAGGACGCTGCACCAGACCGCCCTTCTCAGCGGGAACTCTCATACGCATGATCCCGCAGGCGTGGGCGTCAGCCAGCCGATAACCACACGCCTCGCTCATGAGGGCGGATCCGAGCCGCGCTGCGCGGACCCTTCCAATCGATGCCGCAACTCCACCGCTCCCTCTAACAGACCATGGGCGCCGGACCCTCCCCACTCAGTTGACTTGACCACCAGGCGTCACCGTCAGCCTCTCGACCCCGAGTCCCGTTAGATCGACTGGCGCGTGGTCCCCAGAGATGAGGGCCGCCAGGCAGCAGCCCCACAGCGGCGCCAACGTGAACGCATAGGTTCCGCCGGCCACAAAGCAGTTGGGCCGACCCGGGAGAGGACCAACCACCGGCAGTTCGTCGGCGGTTACCGCCAAGGGCCCAGTCCATATGCGCAGTACTTCACACTGTCGGATGAGAGGCAGGACGCGCGCCGCTTGGCCTAGGTTGGCGCGCATGCTTGCGGTACTGACCGCGCTTCGATAGCCAAGCGTCAACGCCTCACCCGGCCACCCGCCTCCCACCAAGAGGTTCCCCGCAGCTACCCGCTTGACTGAGAGCGCTTGACCGACATGCTGTACAAGGCAATTCATGGCAGAAGGAACCCGACGCGTCACGTGCATCTGTATCCCAATGGCCGACACTGCTACGTCCACGCCCATAAGCCGTCCCACATCCCTGATCCAGGGTCCAGCCGCATTTACAACGTAAGTGGCGGCTATGACCTGCGTACCAGTCCTCAGGGTGTAGTAGCTTTCGTCTTCCCTGGTTATCTCCTCAACCTTGCTGAACGGCATGACGGTGGTACCGCGTAACTCAGCCGCACGAAGATACGCTGGTGTCACCAGCAGAGGATTCGCGTAGCCGTCAGCTGAGCACCAGTCGGCGGCCAGAACCGTATCCGACAGGTCCGGAAGCAAACGACGCGCGTCGTCGCCAGTGACGATCTCTGAGGCGAGACCGCACTTGGCTTCTAGCGCCCGCTTTGCGTGGAGTTCGGCCACCTCGGTCTCGGTCTCCGCGACCATCAAGCCACCATGACGATTCAGCTCTAGACTCTGGCCGAGCTCCTCCTCGAGATGCTCCCACAGGGCACGGGCGGCGATCTGCAAGGGGAGAAACCGAGCTACGTCTGCCGGTATTTCCTGGCCAGGCCGACGCGGGTGAATACCCTGAACGTGAATGTTCCCAGCCGTCGCTCCGGATCCCTCCCGATTAATGTCGCCTTGCTCCAGCACGACCACTTCGCAACCTGCTTTGCTGAGGTAGTAGGCCGTCGCCGCACCCACGATGCCGGCTCCGATCACAGCTACGTCCCACTGGCGCCTAGCAACCGCACTCATGCATGGTCCACTTGTAGTAGCCAGGTTAGTCGCCAGGATCCCCAACTGCCCCCGACCAGCCGACTGGCTTCACCGGCATACGGACCGGCTGGGAAGAAGCGGGCCTGCCCGTCGCCTCGGACACAATCGCCGCCACCGCGGGAGCACACTGTCTACCCTGGCATGGGCCCATCCCTGCCCGGGTAATCGCCTTCACAAAGCTCGTTCCGCCCCAATCCGGAGTGCACGCTCGTCGTATAGCTTCCGCGGTCACCCCCTCACAGCGACACACGACGGCGCTCCCTGGCACCCCTGAAAACAGATCGCGCCCGGCGGGAAACAACTTCCTGGTAATCTCAGCGAATCGCATCGATCGAGTTCTATCTCGCGCGGCACGATGCCGGCGGGGAGATGCTCGGCCGCCAAGCCCGAGGCTTGTGGCTATCGCGTCACCGGCGAGCACACCACGGGCCCGCGCGCCCTGTACTCCCGCGACGCCCGCCGCTTCCCCGATGGCGTACACGCCCGCCACGGAGGTCCGGCCAGATTCGTCCACGGTCGGCAGGAAGTCGCCGAGCCCGTCCTCATGACCTTCGGCTCCCATCAGTTGTAGGAGTTCGACGGCTGGCCGAAATCCATATCCGACCGCTAATCCGTCAACCGACATGGTCCTCGAGGATCGCGCTTCCCCCCCAGTCTGCTCAAGGGTTACACTCTCCACGCCGTCGTCGCCTTGAGCCGCTGTGACACGCCATCCCTGGAGGATGGGGACTCGGTGCCTCCAGAGGATCGTCATGTACTTCGCAAGTTCAGCCATGCGCGCTAGGTGCGTACTCGCTGCTGCCGCGTCGCGCGACATCCGATACGGTCGGTTCACATCTACGACTGCCGCTACCCCCCCTCCGGACCCCAGGACCGCAGTGGCAGCCACTAGTAGGAATGGACCCGTCCCAGCTACTACGATGCTCCGACCCAGAGGTACCCTGTCACACGTCGCTAGGTGGAGCACGTAGCCTGGCGTGACCACGCCCGGGAGCTCCCAACCAGGAAACGGCACCCCCCACTCGTAGGCCCCCGTTGCGATAATGACGACTTTTCCGGAGAAGGTCATGGGGTCCGCCGCACCAGATATCCGGCTTGTGAGCAGGGCGTGGGTGTCTCCGCCGTCGATCCCCCACACCGCTCGATCCGTGTAGCATCTAACCCCGGCCCTGTAAACCCGGTCAATCAGCCTCGTGCCATCTGCTCGATACTCCCCATACTCGTCACGCACCCCCCCAACTCGCCTTCTGTAATATTGACCTCCGAGGCTGTGTGACTCATCGATGACCACCACACTTGCGCCGCGACGCGCGAGCTCTAGTGCTGCCGCCAGCCCTGACGGTCCGCCGCCCACGATGATCACATCGCTCACTGCGCGGATTATGACTTGGCCCTACCCTGGGGCCGCGTGGTTTCAACAGTCATTCCGGCCCGACTGTGAGTTAGGCACGCACGACTTCTCGCCCCATCTATCGTCACCTCGCACCGGTAGCAGGCACCCATTCCACAATATGGACCGCCGGGCAGTCCCCCTTCTGGCATCGGCCAGCCACGCACCCCTATCCCGTGGAGCGCTCCAGCTACCGAACGCCCGCTGAGTACCCTGTGGACCGTTCCATCCACCACTACGTCCACTAACAAGTCGGCGTCTCGGCGGCGACGCCGTCTTCCCCAGCCCATGGCAGCGTGCTACCTCCGTACCGGATTGAAGCCGTGCCCACGCATTCCAGCCGTCAGCATTGCCCTTCGACCGTAGTCCCGCCCCGCCTAACTGCAGGCCCGCCTTCCTCGCTGGCCTGCTCCACCATGAGACCACCGGCCACTAGCGCTTGTCGCAACTCGCCCAGTGCTGTCTCCTCACCCAAGTCGACCAGCGGCGCCCGTACAAACCCACCGGGCTGACCTAATATCCGCATCGCCGCCTTGAGCTGGGCGGTTGGAGAACCCCACCGGCCACTATAGTCAGAAAGTACCAGCAGGTTCGTCAGCGTCGAGTACTTTCGCCCCCACAATCTTGCCTCCTCAATCTCCCCTCGCCACAGCGCGTCGAAATACGGGACCGCGAACGTTGCTCCTAACCCTCCGCCATCGATGTTCCCATCTCCGCCAATCTCTCGCAGAATCGCCATGCCACGTCGGTGGATGAATCGCGCGAAGAAGCGCACTCGCGCAACGACCGCCTCGCACCCCTCGGCACACTTCACCTCATCTGGGCTGCTCTCTTTGATAGCTACTACGTTGGGAAGATCACTCAGTTCGCGCATGAGGTCCACTTGTATGTCTACTGCCGCTCCTCTTGGCCAGTTGTATACCATCCATGGGAGTGCGACCGCCTCAGTGACTGTCTGGTAGAAGCGGAAGATCTCACTCGGAGTCGGGTGCACATACGGAGGTGGCGTCGTGCAGACTCCAGCCGCTCCAACGCGCTGGGCGTGCTGAGCCAAAGATATAGTCTGAGAAGGGGTGTAGCTCGAACAGCCGACCACAACCGGCACGCGCCCACCAGCGTGCGTAGTCGCGACCTCAGCGACGGTGCGTCGCTCGTCATCGGACTGCGAGAACCACTCGCCAGTAGTACCATTTACGAGTATGCCATGGACGCCGCTACTCACGTACTGGTCTATGAGCGCTCTCAACGCTGCCTCGTCCACTTCCCCCGTAGCAGTAAAGGGTGTCGGCATCGCGACCCAGTATCCACGCCACTTCACGTCATCGCGATCCACGCTCTCTCTCCTCGCTAGATTCGTTTATCCCGGCCGAGCGGCACTGACCTTGCCCCAGGCACAGGGCTCCTGTAGGGCCACTTCCAAGCGTATCCCCCGACCACTCGTGGTAGGCCCCGGTCCCGCTGGGCGGTAGTTCCGCACCGCGCTGCGCCAAACAGTCTCAGGTGCAGACCTCTCTACCATCCGGCTAGCCTACTTGCACTACGCATACAGTGTCCAGTGTGCGTTACGCCCTCGGCAACCGTTCACGTCCACTACCCTACCTCCCGAGTTGTGGCGTGCCGATCTGCCTACAACACGCGTAGCCGCCGGCAACACGGTGGCACGGCTCAGTCCCAGGCACACTGCAAACGTCATCCACGTCACGTCTCGCCCCAACGGCCCTGCCCTCTGTAGCGGGTAGGCACCGGAAGCAACGCCGCCAGCGCACCAACCACCCGCGCCGCACTGCAGATCACGGTTTGAGAAGTACCATAGGCGTCCTACCCACTGGATGCCACAGTTGCCGGCATACCCTCCTTGCGCGCGGGTGTTCACCCGCATGGGCGTCACCACCAACGACCAGTCACCTGCAAGGTCCGGGCACGTACAGCCACCATACCCCTCCCCGATGGCCGCGTTTGTGGGCAGCCGCACGGACCTTGGTCACCCACGCGTGGCCGATGGGATCACAACTCACGCCACTTCAGAGCGGCCCGAGATGACAGGGTAGATCGATCGGACTACGTTCCCCCTGTGGATGACCATGCGGACGTTGTGTAAGGCCGCAAGGTCTTCTGTAGGGTCGCCCTCGACCGCGATCACATCTGCAACCATGCCTTCTGCCACTCGTCCCACCTCGCCGGCCCGATGAATGAGCTCGGCCGCGGACGTGCTGGATGCACGGAGTGCTTCGACGGGTGTCAAGCCGGCCTCGACAAGGAATTCAGCCTCCCGCACAGCCACCACCGTGCCGTCCATTGCCGACCCTGGTGGATAGTCAGTGCCATTCACGAGCGTCACACCGGCGCGTATCGCTCTTCTGATGCTCTCTAGGTGCCCGGGGCCAACTTCTAGGGCTCGGCGAATCTGTTCCTGACTAAAGTGATGATCGCTCATCCACTCGGGGCTGCGCGTAACGCACAAGGTTGGTGTCAGAAACGCACCTGCTGCACTCATCAGCTGCGCTGTTTCGGCGTCTAGCTCGTAAGCGTGTTCGAACGACCGTACTCCCACCGACAGGGCGCTGCGAATGGCCGCCGAGCTACCTGCGTGGGCGACGACGTAACTATTGTGCGCCGCCGCCGCATCCACTACCGCGCTCATCTCGCCGACGGTCATTTGCTGCACCAGCGCCTCTTCTGGGTCGGCAAGCCCACCGGTAATGAAGATCTTGACATGGTCCGCGCCTGCCTGGAACTCCTCCCGGGCGGCCCGGCGGAATTCATCGGCTCCGTCAGCATATGCAGTCGCCATCCCGGATCCATGGCCGCCGGTTGTAGAAATACCGCGCCCCGCGCCGACGATCGTCGGAACCTCGACCCAACCCTCCTTACCGGCCTCGCGGAGGATGAGGTCTGCGCGGTTCTGCTCATGCACACAGCGTAACGTAGTGATTCCCGCGTTCAGTGCGTCACGGGCCCGGGTCAGCGCCCGTAGGCAACTAGTGCCGCCGTGCTCGGAAGCATCGGTAGCAGAGAACGGATAGACCACCGAGAGGTGCGTGTGCACGGAGATCAAGCCGGGAAGGAGGTACGCCCCCCGGAGATCCACTGTGTCCTCCTGCCCCCCACTGCCCCAACGTTCACCAACCTTAGAGATCCGATCCCCTTGTACCTCGACACAACAGTTGCGTAGGACCCGCCCTTCAACCACATCGACCACGTGCCCATTGACAAGCAGCACGTTCAGACCCTAGCGCCGACTAAAGCCAACCCCTCAGCGCTGCGCACGGTACGCTCCACCTGAATGCAGTGGGACTCGGTCCAATAGTCCTCATGACACATCCGGCTCCCCATCCACCCGCTATGGTAGCCGCTCCATACGCCGCCGTCAGACCGCAACACAATACCTGCGGGTTCTCGAGCCAACGTTTCCATCCCGGGTGCCTAACCTATTAATCGATTTCGGGTGTGCAGGCCAGGAGTCCTAGGCGCTGAGTACCCGTCCAGACCCGCAGGCGGCACCACCTGTCGCACACTGTACCCACCGTCCGGGCTATGCAGGGTCTGCCGGAGGAAGGACACCTCCATTGCCAAGATGCTTCGGAGAGTGTCCGGATCACGTCTCACGTGAGTCAGCGCGGGTACATAGTAGGCCTCGTGGCGAATTCCACGCTTCGTGAGCGCCGCCGAAAATGCGACGCTGTGCGTCATCATCACGTTGTCATCGGCGAACCCATGAATCAGCATCAGTGGTCGCGTGAGATCCCGAGCTGCAGTAACCAGCGAACTACGATCGTAGCCGTCGGGTTCAAAACTCGGATCTCCCAAATAATGCTCCTTGGAGTGTGTGTCATACAGTCGCGAGTCAAAGTCCGGCGCCCCTGCGATCGCTGCCCTGAATACGTCGGGCCGCCGTAGCACCGCTGCGGCCGCTAGGACGCCGCCAAACGACCATCCTCGTATCCCAACACGCCCAAGATCGAGCTCCGGCATCAAGCTGGCCGCCTCATGCAGAGCTGCCACTTGATCGTCGAGAGGCAAGCTGAGGATGTCACCACGGATACTCCGCGACCAAGCGGACCCGCGCCCGGGCGTGCCATGTCCGTCGGCAACTAGTACGGCGAAGCCCTGCTCGGCGAACCACTGAGACAAAACGTAGTTGCGAAGGTCGCTGGTAACCCGCTGGGCAGCGGCACCTCCATACGGATCCATCAGAACGGGGAGGCGTCCGCCCCCCTCCCGATGCCATGACGGAAGGAGCAGAGCAGACGCCAGACTCGAACCTCCAAGTCGGCGAAGAGTCGGACGGACCTCACGCGATGGAGTTTCGCAGAGAACTGCGACGGGCCAAGTCCGCCCATCCCGACTCACATGGACGTCCGGTACCACGGACTCTAGTGTGTGCGTGACCATTACTGTGGTTCCGTGCCCCCTCCGAGCTGTGCTCACAGAGGCGCCGCTGGTTAGCTGCTGTAGCAGCCCATGCTGGGAGAGGCTCCAGACGTGTGTGTCGCAGGGGTCCGTCGAGCCTGAAAATAGAACGCCAGCTGCATCAACTGCTAGAACCTCCCTCACCTGCAGGCCCGGTGGTGTTGTTGGGCGGCCATCGACACAGATCCTAACGGTATCTGCGCTCTCCGCCACGGAAATGATCCGCCCATCCGGAAGCACCGATGGCGCACCCGGGACAATATCGATCCACACCTCCTCTTGAGCACTAATCGCAACTGTAGTCGCGCCCGTTTTGCAGTCGACCATCAACGCATCCGCTCTCTTCTGATCCCGACTCTCTAGGTTCAGAAGCAAACCGCGGGCAGTCCAGTCGACCCGCACCAAGTACTCGTACTCGGAAGAGTCCCACCTCACTGGCACCAAAGGGGCCTGGCCATCGGGGTCAACCAGATAGAGCAGCACCTTGACGTTGCGAGATCCCGTCAGTGGGTAGACCACTTCCCTCGGACTGTCCAGTTGGCTACCGCCAACTGAGGCATAATATCTGGAAACGTCGCTACTATCGGTCATGGCAACCAGTAGTTGAGCTCCGTCGGGGGACCACCAATACCCAGTCCGCCTGCCCATCTCCTCCGCCGCAACAAACTCGGCTTCTCCCCACCGCACCTCTCGGCTAGTGCCGCTGGCGACGACATGGTCATTGGTGCCGTCTACCTCTATAGCGCGTAGTGTTCTCCCTGATACATATGCAACTCTGCTACCGGTCGGGTCAACTCGTGGATCGAACACAGGGCCAGCAGCAGGCAGCCTCTGGACTTTCGCGTCGGAAACACTCACCACCCACAAGGCTCCGTCGAGGGCAAAGCTGGCTGTTTCACCTGCTTCATCCACGCTGTACGCAACAATCCCCGTGGCAACTTCCCTGACGCGCTCACGGCGACTCAGTTCCTCTATCGGCAGGTGCAACTCGCTATCACCTCCGAGCAGCCTGGCGTCTGCCAGCAGAATCTCTCGCCCTTGCTCGCAGTCGAGCAACCAGAGCGACGTCACTGGATCACGCCCCGACGCCGACCGCAAGAAAGTCACCAGCTCGCCCTCGCGCACTACCGCGAAGTCCCTAGGTACCCCCAACGCGAAGCCCCGCGTCTCAGCGTACTGCTCAACCAAGTCGGGAGCGGCCAACTTATCAAACCCCCGCCCCGCAACTAGGTGCTCCGACTTCTCATCCACCTCGCCACCAGTCTGCGTGGTTCAAGGGACTATTTCACGCCGACAAGGTGGAGCGAAATGACCCGAGCCGCCGCCATCGCTACTATCCCTTGGAGACAGAGTAATCCTGCGGGTACAACTCATCGTACACTCCCTGGGGGAGCAGTCCGTGGAGTGTCTTCTTATACATGGTGAGCGTACTCGGGCCCGTTGGTAGCCACAGCAAGGGAAGTTGCTTCGCAGCGTAATCCTCGTAACGGAACAACTCCGCCCTCTCCGTGCTCGCAGAAGGCTCGCTTTCCGTAGCGAGTATGAGTCGGTCCATGTTGGGATCCGAGTAGTATCCCGCGTTCGATGCGGCTCCCGTAGCGACCTGTTCGTCGCCCGTCGGGTAATAGTTGGGCGAGTAGACCAACTCCAAGGGCGCTCCCCAGTCGACTAGGTCCCACCCAGCGCAAGGCGTCTTGGCCGTACAGCCGTTATAAGCCGTACTGATCACGCCACTGAACGACGCCGTAGACAGGGTCAGCCTAATGCCCGCGTACTGCTTCAGGGCCGACACCCACGCCTGCATTTCGTTCGCCAACGGCACAACTCCACTCAGATAGAGCTCTCGGAGACTGATGGTCTCTCCCTTTGCTATGCCCTCCCCGCAGTCCCCGGGTGCATCTCCAGGCTTCGAACAATAGCTCTGACCACCTGGGACAACTGTCCAGCCATTACTGGAAAGCAAGTGCGCAGCTGTCTTAGGACTATACGGGTACACCTCACCCTTCGCCTCCAGCGGACTTTCATCGGGGTTGTTCTGCGGGTACTGCGGTACAAGCCCATTGTCTGGCTCCCCGAGTCCACCCCAGAAGTCTTTCACATACTCCTTCTGGTTGATCAGGGACTCCAGTGCCTGCCTTAGGTACAGTTGGTCGAACAGTGGCCCTGTCTTAGGGTTGGTGAAGTTGATGCTTGTGTAGTCGACGCCGAACGTGTACCAGGGCGCGAACGAGTACCCTTCTGAGCGCTCCAATTGACCCTTGTCCCCTAGGTCTTGGGCTGGGATGTAGCCTATTGTGACTGTGCCACTCTTCAGAGCGTTGAACTCAGCGGTATCGCTAGTGAATGGCAATTCCTCGAATGCACTGATCTTAGGCTTCGGCTCACCAGAGTAGTTCTTGTTCGGCACCATCTTGACGTATCCGCTGGAAGTGTATTGGGCCAGCTTGAACGAGCCGTCGACCACTTGCCACAGAGGGTTCGTGACATACGTGCCGACATCCTCCGACTGCAGGTTCAAGAACTGGGCCACACCGAGAGCGCCGCTCGTTGCAGACCCAGGATGTGCTGGCACATACTGTGTGGGAGACGTGCCGGCCAGAGCTACTCGGGTTTCTGCCGATGCGTCATCGTTACCGACTGGGCTTGATTGAGAAGTACGATCCCATGAGGCCTGAGGAATCGGAACAATTTGGCTGAGTTGATTGTAAGTGAGCCAGGTTGGGTTATACGAGCCGTTGAAGGTGATGTCGAGCGAATAGCGCGAAACCTGTCTATAAGAGACAACGTTCTCAGGGAACTCCCCGGTGACTGCAGCGCCCCAACCCGGCCCAGGTGAAGAGCTCGACCCGACGGTCGGAGCGCTCGGGTCGGTGACGGCACTGAGCAGATTTAGCCAGAAAATGACATCTCGGGCCGTGATCGGCGCTCCATTCGACCACTTCCAGTGCTTGACTCGGATGGTCGCTACAGTGTTGTTGTCAGACAGGACCGGGGGGTAGGCGACGCTGAGAGACTTGTTGAGCGTCGGCTCACCATTAGTCCCAAACCAGTATAGCGGAGGGTACATGATCTGGGAGAACTGCGAGATGTTATTGGTTGAGAAGTGATCAGGACCAGTGAGCGGAAAAATGTAGTTTGGCGGAGCGGACGGGGCTTCGGCGAAGGTGACTGTGTCGCTAGCGCCGCCACTAGCACCGTGGGACTTGTTAGTACCTGAACTACACGCCACCAACGCGACGGCGAGCACAGCCGAGAGAGCCAGCCATCCCACTCGTCTGAAGTGTATAGGGTGATCCACAGCCTACCTCCCCCGTGAAGTCGAACACTCGGCGCGAAACTGATGCCGGTAGGGACATGCCGGTTGAGAGCAGAGTGTAGGGTTGAAGTGGTGGGGGCGTCAAGCGGGCCGACTCGTTGTGCCGTACGTCAGCGATTCTGACCGCCCCCCACGTATCAGCGACGCTGCCCAGCCGTGGATGCTGCCCCGCCGTGAAGGACGCGAGCAGTTGTCATCTCTGAAAGCGGTAGTGTTCGTCAACCCGTTCCTTGGTCTTGTTGCTGATCACATGAGCCACGCCGTAGGCGCAGGCGTTGGGGCCGAAGGGCAGCCGAAATCGACTCTCTGCGCGGCGGGCATCGCCAACCGCAGGGAGTGTGGTCAGCCGCCGGTAGAGGCGGCCGTGGTGGGAAGCCCCACGCCTGCAGTAGATGGGGTGGACCGTGCGGCCTGCCGGTGCTCCAGACCAAGTTGGTCTTGCTGGTGGCTGTCCCCTGCGATGAAGCCGGTCATCTCTGCGCCGCTGCAAGGCGGGATGGAGCGATACGGCAAGGGCTCGATGGGCTCAATCAAGCGGACGGTCACGCCTTGCGGGGGCCAGACACTCGGGCGAGCGCGCACAGAGCCGGGACCGAACAGTCATCAAACGGCCTTAGCGGTGGGCCGGGCCAATGCCCGGATCTCTCCGTCCCGCGGGCCGTAGTAGACGAGGGTGAGGATGGGTCGTACCACCGCCACCTTGGCGATACTCCGGCCCCGGCAGTCCCGTGACGGGAGCAGTACCTCGCCCTGGTGAGGGTCGCCACCAAGCCGCTGGGCCGCCTCGACCGTGGCCCAGCGCACCAGCTTGGATCCCTGCTTGGTGATCCGGCCACGGTGCACAGTGCGGTCGGACTTGCGGTGCCGCGGCGTCAGCCGCGCCCACCTGCACAGCGAGCCCGCGTCCCGGAAGCGGCGGACGTCCCCGATCTCCGCCACCCACCGCCGCCAGCACCGGGCCCACCCCGCGAATGCGCTGGAGCGCCCGGTAGCCGTCCTGGTCCCGCAACCGTTGCTGGATTGGCGCCTCCAGCTCCCATAGCTCGCCGTCGAGAGCCTCGATCAACGCCCGCAGTGACTCCACCAGTCGCAGGTACACCTCGGGCAGCACGGTCTGGTCAAGCAACTGCCGCCCGGCGACCCCGACGAGGTCACTCATCGTCACCTTGACCCCGAACTTGCCCGGCACTGCGTGGATCTGGGACTTGCAGCCGATGCGCAGCGACAGCCGCTTGGCCCGATAGCGGATCAGCTCTCGCAGCTCCCGGACTTCAGGCGGCGCGATCCAGGCCCCCGGCGGCGGTGCATGCGCAACCGGTCGGTCAGGTGAGAGGCGTCGCTGTGGTCCTGCTTCACCAGCTGGCCCTTGAACGCGTTCACCCCCAAGCGAGTGGGCCAGGTGCACCCTGGCGCGCACCACCTGGCAGATGTCCACTGTCCAGTACCAGCATAGGTCGCCTCCAGCACCACCTCCGGGTCTGAACCCTCCCGGGGAAAGTTGGAGACTCCATTCGTTGAGAGGATGGAGCGATGTCAAACCGAGGCAGGTACCCGCAGGACTTGCGGGAGCGGGCGGTGCGGATGGTGTTGGAGCACGGGGGTGAGTACCCCTCGGAGTGGGCGGCCCTGGGCTCGATCTCGGGCAAGCTGGGGATCAGCCGGGAAACGCTGCGGTGGTGGGTGGGCCGAGTGCAGGTGGCCAGTGTCGTGTCTCAGGCTTGGATTCCCACACTCCCGCCCCACCCATTTTTTGATCTCGAACTGGCCATGTCGCACACTGGGCCGGGAAGCGGATTGGCCCAGGCGGCGGCGCTGCGGCGGAGGGACATTACCCCGTCGGAGCGGCCTGAGCGCTGGCAGTTACGTCGAGAGCAGCGGTGGGTTGCAGAGCTCGCCCATCACATCCAGGATCGCCGACGCCCAACCTCTGCAAAGGCGGCCTGCCACTCCGACCCATGACCCCAGGGTGGCGACCGGCGCTGTGGCTAGTGGCCGCCAGTCTTGGCGGGCCTAGCACCCCCACGGCACGAAGACCCCGGCTCAAGGAGCGCTGGCGCACATGGCCACCATCGTGCCTCCGCACGGTGGATGTCGGAACGCTTCCTAAGCGCAGTCAGGGGTCGTGGGGACCGGCGGGACGATGCTCGCACTCAAGTCCAAGCGACCGGCGTCGAGCCTGGACTTGGCCACCTGCCAGCGGGTCCAAGCAGCCCACGCTGCGACCTCGGTGTGGCTGATGCGCTGGGCGACTCGTGAGGGTCCCACCAGAGCCAGCCACTCGAGGCGCAACCTCTCGATCTCCATCTCGTCATCGTCGTCGAGCGTCGATGCCACCGTTGCGCCTCCGTGGGATTGCGCCACGTCCATTATGCGCCCACCCGTTCGCCCCTTCACCCTGCACCGGCCGCATTTGCGGTTGGAGGAGCTGGGTTGGAAGCGCCGCCTGGCCTACTGCCGGCGCCGACCGGCGGATCGGCGGCCGCAGCTGGCGTGGGTGTCGCCCGACCGACTCACGGGTTGATCTCCCACCAGGAGGGCCGCGCTATGATCGCCGCTCCGAGCTGAAGTTGGCGGGAGCACTCTGCGCTGGCGTGCTCTCAGGTCCGGTCGGAGAGGATGATCTGTCCGAACTGCCGCGCTGAGAACCGTGCGGGACGGAAGTTCTGCGCCCAGTGTGGAGCGGCGCTGGCTCGCTCCTGCCCTACCTGTGGTGCGGTCTACGACGACGATGCGCGCTTTTGTGGCGAGTGCGGGGCGGCGCTGGCAGCGCCGCCGGCGGTCGCCACCGAAGGACCGGCCCCAGCCCCGGCACCCATAACCGAGCGACGCCTGGTCTCGGTCCTCTTCGCCGACTTGGTCGGCTTCACCTCAATGGCCGAGGGTCGCGATCCCGAGGACGTCCGCGAGTTGCTCTCCGCGTATTTCGAGCGCGCGACACAGGTGATCCAGAACTATGGCGGGACCATCGAGAAGTTCATCGGGGACGCGGTGATGGCGGTGTGGGGTGCCCCGGTGGCTCAGGAGGATGACCCGGAGCGGGCGGTGCGCGCCGCCCTCGACCTGGTTGCAACGGTGAGCCAGCTGGGCCAGGACGCCAGCGGGTCTGGGCTCACCTGCCGGGTCGGGGTGCTGACCGGTGAAGCGGCGGTCAATCTGATGGCGCGCGACCAGGGGATGGTCGCCGGGGAACTGGTCAACACTGCCGCGCGGATCCAGGCGACCGCGTCTCCGGGAACGGTGCTGGTGGGCGAGTCGACGATGCGCTCGACCCAGGCCTCCATCGCCTACGAGGCCGCCGGTGAGCACGCGATGAAGGGCATCTCCGAGCCGGTGCCGGTGTGGCGGGCGCTGCGGGTGGTGGCGGGGATCCGGGGCGCGCTCCGCTCCACCGGATTGGAGCCCCCCTTCGTGGGGCGCGACCGCGAGTTACGGCTGGTCAAGGAACTCCTGGCCGCGGTGGTGGAAGAGCAGCGCGCCCACCTTCTCTCGGTCACCGGGGTGGCCGGGATCGGCAAATCCCGCCTGGCCTGGGAGCTCTTCAAGTACGTCGACGGGCTGACCGAAGGGATCTGGTGGCACCGGGGCCGCTGCCTCTCCTACGGCGAGGGAGTGACGTACTGGGCACTGGCCGAGATGGTCCGTATGCGGGCGGGTATCGAGGAGGGCGACGATCCGGCCACGGCCCGGCAGAAGCTCGCCCTGACGATCGAGACCCATCTGCCCGAGCCCGAGGAGCGCCGATGGGTCGAGAGCCGCCTGGCCGACCTGCTGGGGCTGCACCAGCTGCCTACCCGAGAGGCCACCGACCTGTTTGCCGCTTGGCGGCTCTTCTTCGAGCGGCTCAGCGACGCCAGTCCCACCATCTTGGTGTTTGAGGACCTCCAATGGGCCGACTCGGCGCTGCTGGACTTCATCACCTACCTGGTCGACTGGTCGAGAAACCACCGCCTCTTCATCGTGACCCTGGCCCGCCCGGAGCTGGCCGAAAGACGAGCTGATTGGGGTGCCGGACGGAGGGCCGCAACCTCCCTGTACCTGGAGCCGCTCGGCCCCAAGCCGATGGCGGCGCTCCTGGATGGCCTGGTCCCGGGGCTGCCCCCCCGGGTCCGGGAGCAGATCCGCGCCCAGGCCGAGGGGATACCCCTGTACGCGGTGGAGACGGTACGGATGCTCCTCGACCGCGGCCTCCTGATCCAGCAGGGGGACATCTACCTGCCGGTCGGGGCGGTGGAAGACCTGGCGGTACCGGAATCGCTCCAGGGCCTGATCGCCGCCCGCCTGGACGGTCTCAGCCCCCCAGAGCGGGGCCTGCTCCAGACTGCCGCGGTGGTCGGCAAGGCCTTCACCGCGTCCAACCTGGCCCGGTTGACCGGGAGCGAGGAGGTCGAGCTCGAACCCCTGCTCTCCGCCTTGTTGCGAAAGGAGATGCTCGCGATCCAGACTGACCCCCGCTCACCTGAGCGCGGGCAGTACACCTTCCTCCAGGACCTGGTGCGTCGGGTTGCGTACGGCACCCTCTCCAGGGCCGAGCGGCGCGGTCGGCATCTCCGCGCCGCCGAGCTGCTTGAGGCAACCGGGGCCGCGGGCGAGGAAGAGCTCCTGGAGATCGTCGCCTCCCATCTCCGGGAGGCCTACCAGGCGGCTCCCGACGCCTCCGACGCGCCGGAGATCCGGCGCCGAGCCGGGAAGGCGCTGGCCGGCGCCGGCAGGAGGGCCGCCTCCCTGGGTGCGAGCGCAGAGGCCGAGCGCTTCCTGGCTGAGGCCGCCTCCCTGGCCGAGTCCCCGGGGGCTGCAGCTCAGCTGGAGGAGGAGGCGGGAACGATGGCCCTGCAGGCCAACCGGGTCACCGTCGCTGGGGACCACTGGCAGAGAGCCACCGACGGCTACGTGGCCAGCGGCGCGCCCCGGGAGGCGGCCCGAGTGGAGGTGCGCCGCGCCGAGATCGACTGGCGGATGGGCGAGTCCGCTACCGCGCTGGCCAGAACCCAAGCCGCCTACCGCCAGCTGAGCGAGGGCCCCGACGATGCCGATGTGGCCCAGGCCGCAGCCCAGCTTGCCCGCTGGTACGTGCTAGCCACCAACTTCGACCTGGCGGCGGCTCCCCTGGAGCGCGCCCTGGAGCTCTCAGGCACCCTCGACCTGCCGGAGGTTCTGGCGGAGAGCCTCAACACCAAGGCCCTGGCTCTGCGGCACGCCTCCCGACGGGAGGAGGCCGTCGTCGGTCTGCAGGGGTCGGTCGCTCTGGCCCTGGCCCGAGATCTGCCCAACGCCGCCATGCGCGGTGGCAACAACCTGCTCGAACTGCTGCTTCAGTTCGACCGCCAGCGCGAGGCCCTACCCCTCGCCGAGCAGTTCCTGGCCCTGAGCCGCCGCGTGGGCGACCGACTCTACGAGGTGGCCTTCCTGGGAGCCCGGGTCCGGGCCCAGTTCGAGCTCGGCGACTGGGACGAGGCCCTGCAGCAGGCCACTCTCATGCTGGGCGACGACCCGGATGTCTCCCCGCTTTACGAGGACTGCTCCTTCGCGCTGTCGGCCATGGTCCCCATCCACCTAGCCCGAGGCCAGGTGGACCGCGCCGAGGAGGTGATCGGGCTCTTTCGAGAGCTGGAGACCGCGCCTCACCCGATCCTGCGCCTGCAGCTGGCCACGGGTCAGGCCAAGCTCTTCGCCGCCCAGAAGCGGTGGAGGGAATCCCTGACCGCCGCCCGCCGCGCCCTGGCGGAGACCGAACGCGCGATCGAGGAGACGGCAGAAGACACCCTCACCATCGTGGACGCGGTGGAGGCGGCCCTCGCCACCGGTGACCTGGCCTGGGTCAAGCAGCGACTGGAAATGCTGAAGGCCCTCAAGCCAGGACAACTCCGCCCCTCGCTCAAGGCCCACCTGGCCCGGCTGCAGGCGCGGCTCCTGGCCCGCGCGGGAGACCGCGTGGAGGCCCAGGCTGGCTACGCCCTGGCGGTGGAGCGATTCCGCGACCTCGACCACCCCTTCCCACTTGCGACCACCCTGCTGGAGGAGGCCGAGTTGCTCCAGGACGCTGACCTGCCCGGAGAGGTGGCTGAGCTGGCCGGGGAGGCGCTGCCAATCCTGGAGCGCCTCAAGGCGCAGCCGTGGGTCGAGCGCGCCCGCCGGGTGCTGGGGTCAGGCGCCGACGCTCCCGGCGAGGTGGCGGCGAGCTAGGCCGGGCTCGCGCCTGGGCTGGCGGCTTGCGAGAGCGCCAGAGGCGGTAGGTGGAAGGCCCGAGCGTCACTCACACCAACTGCGCGTGAGGTAGAGCCAGAACGCCAGACCACGGTGGGCGCGATAGCCTCGAAAGCTGCGCCCGATGGCCTTGTCGCTGGCAATCCGGCCGGTCAGCCTGGCGTAGGTGGGGCGGGTCCAGGAGTCGAGCACCAGCCGGGAGTAGCGACCGAGACCGGTGAGCATGATGTGGGCAGCGGCGTAGGGCCCGACCCCGGGCAGCGCCAGCAAGCGGGCCTCCGCCTCCGCGTCCGGCAGTTCGGGATCGCTGAGGCATTCCAAGTCGAGCCGCTCCTCCGCGACCTCCTGGGCCAGGGCCCGGAGGTAGGCACCCCGGTAGCCGGCACGCACCACGTCGCGGAAGAAGTCGGCGCTGGCCCCGGCCATGGTCTGGGGAGGTGGGAAGGCGTGGCGGCCGCGACCGTCGGTGGGGCCGAGCTGCCCCACCAGCGCCCCCACCATGCGCTCGGTCGCACTCCAGGCACAGTTGGTGGTGCAGATGGTCTTGACCACATCCTCAAATACGGTTGGGCTCCGGAGCATCCGCCCCGCCCCGGTGACCGCCCAGTCAAGGCGGGGGTCGGCCGCGGCAAGTCGGTAGAAGGGTGACAAGTCCTCGTCGAGGCGGAGCAGGCGTCGGGCGGTCAGCAACAGGTGCTCGGCCTCCCGGGCGGCCACCTCGCCACCCAATACGCTCACCGTGGCGACGCCCGGACGGGCTTCGGCGATCCTCAGGGTCCTGGCCGTACCCGTTCCTGTGACCAGAGTGGTCTCGAGGCAGGGAATCGCCTCATCGACCTCATTCGGCGGCAGGGTGGCCACGCCGTGCGCCATGATCGTGCGCCTCAGGTCCACCGGCTCCCCGCCACCACCTTGCAGGGCCAGCTCGCCGAGTTGCGCAGCCACCACGTCACCCACCAGCTGCGGAGTCAGCCTAACGGCCCCGGCTCCGAACGCTCTGGCGCCTGGCCAGCTCCGTCCGGTCGGTTGCCGGACTGAAGCGCTAAATGGCTAAGGATGGTCACTTCGGATCAGCTCCCGCACCGAGCCCATCCACGAATTAACTCC
>JBOHUH010000080.1:0-19363 GCA_050733915.1 Candidatus Dormibacteria bacterium
CGCAGACGCGTCCCTGGTCATGCTCGCCAACCGCTACCGAACCAATCGCATGCCGACCTTGGATCTCCCTCACTTTCGGGTCGTCCGCAAAGTTGATGGGAGGGCGTTCACGGTGCTGCCAGAACAGTTGTGAAACGGGGATTCAGTCGGACGTAGTGGTGCCAGAGCCACGGCTCGCGATCGCCGCTTCCCCACCGTGAGGCTCATGCCGCTGACGTTGGGTCGCCGCCCGGGTCGTGGGGGAGGAGCACCGTGAAGACGCAGCCCTGCCCGGGGGTCGACTCCGCCCAGACCCGGCCGGCCTGCGCCTCCACCAGGGACTGGACGATGGCGAGGCCGAGGCCGCTGCCTCCGTCGCGGCGGGAGCGGGAAGTCTCGGGACGATAGAAGCGCTCGAAGACATGGGGTAGGTCCGCGGCCGCGATGCCGGGGCCGCCGTCCTCACAGCGCACCCCCACCCGCTCTCCGTCGGTCACCGTGCTCCAGTGGATCGCCGCTCCTCTCCCGTGGCGCTCGGCGTTGGTCTGCAGGTTGCTGACGATCGCGCTGAGGGCGTCTGGGTCGGCCCGGGCCACCGCCCGGGGGCCCGGCCCCAGGGTCACCGGGGCGGTGGAGCGGTGCGACTCCAAGAACTTGGCCAGGAAGGCGTTGAGCTCGACTGCCCGCGCGTGCAGGGCCTGGCCCTCGTCGGCCCGCGCCAGGGTGAGCAGGTCCATCACCAGCCTCCGCATCCGCTCCGTCTCCTGGGACATCACCGGCAACGCCGCCCGGGTCAGCTCGGGGGGCGCCCCTTCGCCACGCTGGAGCACGTCGAGGTAGCCCTTGATGGCGGTCAGCGGGGTGCGCAGCTCGTGGGAGGCGTCGGCGATGAACTGGCGCATCCGGCGCTCGGAGGTCTCCCGCTCCCGGACGGTGCCCTCGACACTCTGGGCCATCTCGTCGAAGACCCGGGCCAGCTCGCCGACCTCGTCCCGGCGCGGCCGCAGCCCGCTGCGCTGGGAGAGGTCGCCCCTACCCAGCGCCTGGGCGGTGTTGGTGAGGCGGCGCAGCGGTCCAAGGCCCCGGGCGGTGAGCCAGAGTCCCACCAGGAGGGCCAGGAGCAGGACCCCGAGGCTCCCCAGTGCCACCACCCGCACGGCGGCGGAGAGCTCCGCCCGGATCGGCCCATAGGGCTGGCTCAGCTCGGCCGCCCCGAGGTTGCTCCCCAGCCGGCCGGTGAGTGGCAGGAGCATGACCAGCCGGGCCGAG
Source organism: Candidatus Dormibacteria bacterium (assembly GCA_050733915.1). Classification (GTDB taxonomy): domain Bacteria; phylum Chloroflexota; class Dormibacteria; order Aeolococcales; family Bog-877; genus Bog-877. The sequence continues at coordinate 1,249 of JBOHUH010000080.1, forward strand.
GCTCCCTGGCCCAGGACGGTGGGACCGATCACGGTGTCGTACTGCACCGCCGCCACCAGGTCGCTGCGGCTGGGTGCGGGCAGCTTCGCCCCGAGGCGGATCCCACTGGCCGCTTGGGGATGCGGGGCGGCCGAGTCGAGCATGCTCAGCTGGGGTCCGTAGACCGCGCTGCTGAAGCCGGCCGCGGCCAGGAGCCGGACCAGGTCGCGGGAGAGGGTGGTGGCGGGGAGCGGCGGCAGGCCGCCCCGCCGGCGCGAGCGCTGCTCGGCGACCAGCACCGCCCGACCGTCGCGGAAGGCCGCCTGCAGGCTCTGGCCTCGGCTGTTGAGAACCGCCCCCTGGAGCAGGTTGTACTCGATCGCCCCCGCCACCACCAGCAGGATCGCCAGCAGCCCGACGAAGGAGAGGGTCAGCCGCCAGCGCAGGCTGCGGTACCAGGGGAGGCCCGGGTCAGTCGGCGTCGAGGCGATAGCCCACCCCCCGCACGGTCTGGATCAGCCGGCGGTCGGTGTCGCCGAGCTTGAGGCGCACGTAGCGGATGTAGACCTCGAGGTTGTTCTGGTCCCCGTAGAACGAGACTCCCCACACCGCGTCGAGAAGGCGCTCCCGCTCCACCACCCGCCCCTGGTTCTCCATCAGGTAGGCGAGCAGGTCGAACTCCCGCGGCGAGAGCTCCAGCTCCCGGCCGCCGTAGGTCACCCTCCGGGTGCCCCGGTCCAACTGGAGTTCCCTGACGTGCAGCACCGCCGCCAGCGCCGGCTGCCGGCGGCGCAGCACCGAGCGGATCCGGGACAGGAGTTCGGAGAAGTCGAATGGCTTACCCAGGTAGTCGTCGGCACCAAGGTCAAGACCCTGGATGCGGTCCGAGGTGTCGTCCCGAGCGCTCAAGATCACCAGGCCGCGGTGGGGGTCGCCGGCCAGGACCTTGGTCAGGGCGATGCCATCCATCCGGGGCATCATGACGTCGAGGACCACCAGGTCCGGGGCGAGGCGGTCGACCAGGGCCAGCGCCGCCCGGCCGTCCGCGGCGGTCTCGACCTCGAAGCCCTCCCGCTCCAGACCGATCTTGATGAAGTCGGTGATGGCGGGCTCGTCGTCGACCACCAGGATCCGGGGAGGACCGGGCCTCCGGTCCCTCACCTCTTGGGTCATGGAAGCGGAATTATAGGCTGGCGGAACTCGGGATCAGGATGGCAGCGGCCCTGCCGCGACCCACCCCAAAGGCGGGAGCTGAACTGGGCCGGGCGCGGGTACGAGTCAGCCTGGGTGGCTAAGCCCCTGGGGGATCAGGGGCGCCGCCGGATGCGGCTGCCCGGAAAGGGCTCAATGTCCGGAGGCGACCGAGACCGCTAGCGGCGAAGCCCACAGGTAAACCAATTTGACCCATGACCATCTCAAGGTCAAGTCGAAACGAGTGGCGGGCCCGCAGGACCTCGGCACCATGGTGGTAAGGGAGTCGCCGTTGGCGGGCCGGTCGCCCCGGAGTGGAAGCCTGGCCATCACGGTGCCCTGGGGCCAGCCGCGCCGCCGCGTTTCTCGGTGCAGCGGACAGAAACCGATAACCTTCGTGCCAGCAGGGGGGTGAGCGAGGGCTGAAGTCCACAGCGCGGCTGGCGTCGCCGGGCCTGTCTGCCACGCCAGTTCGAACCGCCTGCTTCGGCGCTCGGGAGCCTGCCACGGCGTCCCCGGATCTTGGGGCCAGCCTTTGCTACGGCTTAGACTCGATCTCCGATGCCGACACCCGCGCCTGGTTCGGTTGCCCCCGCTCGGCACAGCCTCGAGCTGGAGGGCCGCCACGTCTCCTGCCTGGAGCGCGAGGGCGCGGATCCCCCGGTAGTGCTGCTCCATGGTTGGGGGGCCGACGCGGCCAGCTTCACCGGCCTGCTCCGACTGGCCCGCACCCCGCGGCGGCTCCTGGCCCTTGACCTGCCGGGATTTGGTGAGTCGCCGCTGGGCGAGGCGGATTGGGCCACCTCCAGCTACGCGGCGCTGGTCTCAGACCTGCTCCGGCAGCGCGGCTGGGTGGGAGTCTCAGTGCTGGGCCACTCGTACGGGGGCGGGGTCGCGCTCAGGTTGGCCGCCGAGTCCGGAGCCCTGGTGGACCGGATCCTCCTCTGCGCCCCCTCCGGGGTGCGTTCCGGTCATCCGCAGCCGATGTCTCTGAGGGTGCGCGCCTTCCGGACCCTGCGCCGGACTGCCGAATTGGCGCTGCCCGGTCCTTGGTCGCAGCCCGCCGTCGAGTGGCTGCGACAGCGCATGGGCTCCGCCGACTACCGCGCCGCGGGCAGGCTCCGGCCGATCCTGGTGCGGGCGGTCCAGGAGGACCTCAGCCCGGTTGCGGAGCAAGTCGCCATCCCCGCCCTGATCATCTGGGGGGTCCTGGACCTCGAGCTGCCCCTGGAGCCGCATGGGCGCCGCCTGCACCAGCTGATCCGGACTTCGGAACTGGTCGAGTTCCCGGCCAGCGGCCACTTCCCGTTCGTGGACGAGCCGGGGCGGTTCGCCGCCGTCTTCGACTCCTTCATGGACGCCAGACTCTGAAGCCGTGACCATCGCCGTCTGGCAGGCCGTCCTGCTGACCCTGGTGGCGGCGGCCTCGGTGCGGGGGCGTTTCGTGGGCTGGCTCTACCTCTACCAGCTCGACGAGTACCTGCCGGAGCGGCTCTGGCGCAGCTGCCGCCGCCGGCTACGGGGCAACGGGCGCTGGCAGCTGGCCCTGGCGGTGGGGGCGCTGCTGCTGGCCCTGGTTGCGGCCTGGCCGGGCAGCACCTTCCGCTGGGTACCCCTGTTCCTGGCCAGCCTGCTGCCCTTCTTCACCGAGCAGCCCTTTGCCAGGCGTGGCCAGCTCCACTGGACTCCGAGGGCGCGCCGTCTCGGGGCGACCGCCGGGGTGGTCACCCTGCTGGTGCTCTTCTTCTCACTCTGGGCGGGCTGGGAGGGGGCGGTGATCCTGGGCGGCATCGACCTGGTGCTGGTTGGAGCCCTCATCCTGGGGGTCTCCCTCAACGCCCCCGGGGAGCACCGCCGCCGCCGCGGCTACATGCGCCAAGCCGAGCTCCGCCTGGCGGCGGTCGGCCCCGTGGTTATCGGAATCACCGGCAGCTACGGTAAGACCACCACCAAGCGCTTTTTGCAGCAGCTGCTCGACTCCCCCGAGGCCCCCTGCTTCGCCACCCCGGAGAGCTTCAACACCACCCTGGGGGTCTGCCGGGCGATCAACGAGGGGCTGCGCCCAGAGCACCACTTCGCGGTCCTGGAGATGGGGGCGTACCGCAAGGGTGAGATCGCCGAGATCTGCTCCTTCAGCCATCCCCAGCTGGGGATCGTGACCGCGGTGGGGGTGATGCACTTGGAGCGGTTCGGCTCCCGGCCCAAGATCGCCGAGGCCAAGTCAGAGCTGCTGGCGGCTTTGCCCGAGTCCGGGCTGGCGGTGCTCCCCAGCGCGGTCAACGAGCGCGACCTGCTGATCGCCCCGCTCAGGGCCCGGCCGGTCTGGGTGGGCCGGCCCCAGGACCGCTGGTGGCTGGAGGAGGTGGTGCTCAGCCCCGAGGGCTCGGGGCTGCGGCTCCGGGGCTCTTCGGGGGAGGACCTCCGGCTCCAGGTCCCCCTCCACGGCGAGCCCATCCTCGCCGACCTGGTCTTGGCCTGGGCCACCGCGGTTGAGCTGGGGGTCGCTTTGGGGGATCTGGTGGAGCGGGCGGCCCGGCTGCAGGGGGCGCCGCACCGGCTCCAGGTGAGCCGGGTCAACGGGATCACGATCATCGACGACGCCTACAATTCCAACCCTGAGGGGGCGGCCGCGGCGCTGGAGCTCCTGGGCGGTCTGCCGGGCCGGCGCCGGGTGCTGGTGACGCCCGGCTTCATCGAGCTGGGGCCATTGCAGGAGCAGAGCATGCGGGAGCTGGGCCGGCAGGCGGCCGCGGTGTGCACCCACGTGATCCTGGTGGGGCGGACCCAGTCGGCGGCGATCGCCGAGGGGCTGAGTGCCGCCGCCTACCCGGCGGCCCAGCTCACGGTCGCCGCCGACTTGGAGGCGGCGCAGCGGCGGCTGCCCGAGGTGGCCGGGGCGGAGAGCGTGGTCCTCTTCGAGAACGACCTCCCCGACTCCTTCCTGGAGCCGGAATGAGCCTCGGCGGGGTCACCGTGGCCGTGATCTTCGGCTCCCGCTCGGTGGAGCACGAGATCAGCGTGATCAGCGCCTGCCAGGTGATGCCGCTGCTCCAGGAGCTGGGTGCCGAGGTTGTGCCCGTCTACATCACCAAGCAGGGGTCCTGGATCACCCGGGACACCCTCACCCAGCTGTCGGCGTTTCGCAACAGCCTTCCCGAGCAGGGCGACCCGGTGCTGCTGGACCTGGCCCGGGGCCGGCTCCAGGCTGGCGGGGGGACTCTGCTGGCCCGGCCCCGCGACCTCCAGGTGGACCTCATCTTCCCGATCCTGCACGGGACCTTCGGCGAGGACGGGAGTCTGGCCGGGCTCGCCGCCCTGGGCCGGATCCCTCAGGTGGGCAGCGACCTGCTGAGCTCGGCCCTGGCGATGGACAAACTCCGCTCCAAGCGGATCTTCCAGGGGTCCGGACTGCCGGTGGTCGAGGGCCGGGCCGCGGCCAGCCTCCAAGAGGCGCTCCAGGTGGCTCGAGAGCTGGGCTTCCCGATGGTCGTCAAGCCCAACCGTGGCGGCTCCAGCGTGGGGGTGGGGTTGGCCCGCGACGAGGCCGAGCTGGAGGTGGCGGTTACGACCGCGCTCGCCTTCGACACCGCCTTGGAGCTGGAGCCGGCGGTTCCGGGGGCCAGCGACCTCAACTGCGCCGTCAAGGTGGCGGCGCCGCGATTCTCTGAGGTGGAGCTGCACCGGCGCAGCCAGGAGGTGCTCAGCTACGCCGACAAGTACGCCCGCCCGGCCAAGCTGGGGGTAGAGGTCGGGGGCAAGCCGCCCTCCCAAGGCGGTGCCGCCGACCCCCACCGGGAGCTCCCGGCGAGGATCCCCGAGGCGACTAGGATGGAGGTCCAGCGGCTGGCGGTCGCAGCCTTCGACGCCCTGGGCTGTTCCGGGACGGCGCGGGTGGACTTCCTGCTCTCCGAGGCCGGCGAGCTCTATCTCAACGAGGTCAACACCATTCCCGGCTCCCTCGCCTTCCACCTCTGGGCGGCCAGCGGGCTGCCCTTCCCGGCGCTCCTCGAGGAGCTCGCCCGTGAGGCGCTGTCGCAGGGCGATCAACGGACCCTGGCGCTGCCCGGCAATCTGCTGGCGCAGCACCAGCTGCTGGGCAAAGGGGGCTCAGTTGATCGGTGAGATCCGGGCCACCCCGTTGGTGGTGACCATCGACGGACGGCGGATCCTCGACCAAGTCGACTTCGAGGCCCGGAGCGGCGAGCTGGTCGCGGTCACCGGTCCGTCAGGGTCTGGGAAGACCACGTTGATGATGGTCTTGGCCGGGATCCAGGTGCCCAGCTCGGGGCAGGTGCTGGTCGACGGCCGGGTGCTGGCGCCCGACGGCCCGGACCGCAGCCGGGTAGGGGTGATCCTGCAGAACCACGGGCTGGTCTCGATCCTCACCGCGGCGGAGAACGTGTCGCTGCCGCTGCAGGCGCGGGGCCTGCCCTCCGCCGAGATCGCCAGCAGGACCAGGGAGGCGCTCCACTCGGTGGGCCTCGACGATGCCGCCGATCACCTGGCGGAGGACCTGTCCGGGGGCCAGCGGCAGCGGGTCGGGGTGGCCAGGGCACTGGCCGCGAACCCCGAGCTGATGATCGCCGACGAGCCCACCTCGGAGCTGGCCGCGGACGCCAGGCACCAGGTGCTGGCCCTGCTCCGGTCCCAGGCCAACCATGGGAGCATCGTGGTCCTGGCCTCCCACGACCAGGAGGTGGTGGACGCCTGCGACCGCTCGCTGCAGCTGCTCGACGGCCGCCGGGTGGGCGCGCCGCCACAGCCCGAGGGAGCGGCGCCCAGCAGCTGATATCGATCCGTGTTGGCCCCGCCGGGCTAGGGCCGACCTGACCGAGAGACCGGCGAGCGGCTATTCGGGCCGATCCCCCTGACCGTCAGCCGGGCTCAGCCGGGCAGGGTGGGGCCGCCCGCGGGGGGCCGGTCGGGGTTGATCAGCTCCGCACCCCGGCCGCGGGGGACCACCTTGATCAGGGTTCCCGGCGGCAGCAGGTCAAGCACCTCCTTGGGCAGCTGGACGCTGCCGTCCCGGCTCACCACCGAGTAGTTCTCGCCGAGCCGGCCCTCGGCCCCCACCAGGCCGTCGCGGATGTGCACCGTCCGGGGCAGCTTGTCGGCCACGGCCTGGTCGTGGGTGACGCAGACCAGGGTCGTCCCCAGCTCCTGGTTCACCGAGAGCAGAAGCCGCATCACCAGGTCCCGGCTGCCGGCGTCGAGCTGGTTGGTGGGCTCGTCGACCAGGAGCAGCGATGGGGTTAGCGAGATGCTGGCGGCGATGGCCACCTGCTGCTGCTCGCCGCCGGAGAGCGAGGCCACCTGGCGCCGCCCCAGCTCGCCCAGCCCCAGCATCTCCAGGAGCTCTCGGGCGGGTCGGTGGCTCAGGTGGCGGCGAGAGGTGCCCAGACGCTGGGCGAACTCGACGTTCTGGACCGCGGAGGCATACGGGAGCAGGTTGCGGGTGGGGTCCTGGAGGACCAAGCTGACGCTTCCGGCGTGGAGCCGGGCCAGCTCGCTCCCGGTCATCTGGCCGAGGTCGTGCTCACCGAGCCGCACCCGCCCCGAGCTGGGCTTGATCAGCCCCGCCAGCAGGGCCAGCAGGCTGGACTTGCCCGAGCCCGAGGGGCCCAGGATGGCCAGGGCCTCGCCCGCCGAGATCTCCAGGTCGATGCCGCGGAGCGCGGCCACGTCGCCCTCCTCGCTGGGATAGAGCAGGACCACCCGGTCGCACTCGACGTCGAGGCCGCGCGGGGCGGGCGGGGCGGCCGCGACGCTCATCGGAACTCCATCCGCAGCTGGGTCAGGTCCACTCGTCTCACTGCCACCTGGGCGGTGACCACCGCGGCCGAAACCAGCAGCGCCAGGAAGACCAGCCCCAGGGCCAGCAGAGGCAGCGCCGGCAGGCTCAGGTCGAGCGGTGGCTGGCCAGAGTTGGACCCGAACTCAGGCACCGAGGGCAGTGCCACCACCCCGGCCACCACCGCCGCGGCGATTCCCAAGAGCAGACCCGGGATGAGCACCAGTGCCTGCTCGGTGATCAACGAGCGGCGCAGGGTGCGGTTGGGAACCCCGAGGGCGCGCAGGACCGCCAACTCGAAGGCCCGCCGCCGAGCGCTCAGGAAGAAGGAGAGCACGGTGGTCGCCACCGCCAGCGCCGCGGCCGCCGCGGCGGCGAAGACGAAGAACTGATAGCCGAGCCCGAGGCCGCCCGCGTTGTAGCCGCTGATGGTGGCAGCCGGGGTGGAGACGGACTCCACGGTGAGGCCCTCGGCGACCAGGCGCCGTAACACGTGGGACGGTGCCCCCGGGGCCAGCCAGACGTAGCTCTTGGTGAAGAGGGGGACGCCGCGCTCCGCCTCCATCGCGGTGGACAGGCTCATCAGGTCACCGCTGTCGCCGAGGCTGGGCAGGGCCACCACCTGGGGCGAGGAGTTCACCCGGAGGGGAGTGCCGTCGAAGTCGTTGATGGTGTTGGTCACCGGGTCGGCCGGCTGGCTGGCGTCTGTGGAAACCGCGTGCAGCACCCGGGGCAGCGGGCCGGGTACTGCGCCGGGGACCACCGCGTCGTTGACGCTGTCCTCGACTACGAGGGTGAGCGCCGACCCGCTGCCCAGCACCTTGGCGTGCGAGCTGGTGGTGCCCCAATAGCCGGTCCGGTAGATCCTCGCGTCGAGCGGCTCGAAGGTACCGCCCAGGAGCTGGCCCATCCCCGAGATCGTCACCGAGTAGGCGGCGTGGGGTGCGACGTAGTAGGTGGGGTTCACGAACGAGTAGGGGTTGGTCGAGGTGGGTGGGAGGGTCTGGATGGGAGTCCACACCGGGGAGAGCGAGGTGACCCGGCAGCCGCCCGCGCAGGCGGAGGGCAGGCTGGCGGTGTAGGTGTGGCTGCCCACCCCGAGGTAGCCGAAGTCGGCCTCCTGGGCGTTGCCGCCGCTGTCCAGCAGGTTCAGCACCAGGTCCGGTGGCGGGCTGATCCCCGGACTGAGGTCGGCGGTGAGGCGAACCTCGGTGCCGGTGAGCAGCAGGGGCGGGAGCAGCTTGGCGTTGAGCCAGTTGACGATCGCCTTGACGCTGGTGCGGCTGATGGTGCGAGGCCAGTAGGCGACCCGCCGCAGCCGGGAGACGTCCACCGCCAGCAGCATGGCGTTGGCCTGCTTCGACTCCATCGCCGCCATGGCGTAACGCCCCGAAGGGTCGGCCCGGCGCACCGCCTCCACCAGGTTCACCGACTGGGGCACGCTGACCTGGACCACCCGGGCCGCGCCTAGGTCGAAATCGGCTCGCAGGGTGCGGTTGGTGCCGGCCACCGACCAGCCGATGATGGCGAATGCGGAGAGGGCCACCGCCACCGTCAGGATCAGCACCTGGCGCAGCGCGGCCGGCCGGCGAATCGCCTGGCGGACCGCCATCCCGGTGCCCAGGAAGCGGGAGTACCGGGTGCGCCGCACCAGGAAAGCGCAGGCCACCGGGAGCAGGCGGGCCCCGGGCACCGCCATCCCCACCGCGATCAGGCCCGGCGCGAAGAGGGCGATGGGGTTGGGATTGGACCCTGTCAGGACCCCCGCCGTGCCCAGCTCCAGGAGGCCGGCCGCAGCCAGGGCCAGCGCCGCCCCCTCCCAGGCCGCCCGGGCGACCTGGGAGGGATGCTCCTCGGCGGCCCGGAGCTCGTCCACCAGCGGTCGCGAGAGCAACCGGCGGGAGCCGGCGACGATGGCGACCAGGCCGCTGGCGAAGGCGGCCAGGCCGGCCAGCAGCGCCAAGAGCGAGAAGGGCACCGGAGCCCCGTGGAGGGCGATCCCCGAAGCCAGCTCGATGGCCAGGAAGGCAAGGATCAGGCCGATCGGCAGGGCCAGCAAGAGGATGAGTGCCGGTTCTGAGATCCCCATCACCAGCAGCGAGGCCAGGCTGGCCCCGCGGAGCTTGGCCAGGGCCACCTCGGAGCGGCGGGCTACCGCGGTCCGGGCCACCAGCACGTAGAGCACGAAGAGGGTGAGCAGGATCAGCTGCAGCGCCACCACCCCGACGATCGCGGCCACGTCGCTGGCCTGATGGTTATAGCTGTCGAGCACCCCACCCAGCGGACTGCTCACGGTGAAGCTGTAGCGGGTGCGGGAGAGGTGGGCGAAGCTCGTCTCCGCGGCCCGCAGGTTGGGCACCGTGGCCGGCGCGGTGGAGGCGACCCTGAGCGGGTACTGCGCCGTGGCGACACTGGGCAGCGTGGCCAGGGTGGCGGCAGTGGCGAAGAAGGCGTCCAGAGAGGGCAGCGGCTTCAGCGAAGGGGGTGAGAACTGGAAGAAGTCGTTGCCCAGCCAGTAGGCGCCGCCGAGTCTGGGTACCGAGGTGATCCCGCTGACCCGCAGCTGCCCGGCCCCGGGGACGTCGACCAGGTCGCCGACCTTGACCTTGAGCCGCCGGGCGTCGCGGTCGCTCATCGCGATCTTGCCCACCGAGCTGGGGCAGCTGCCGCTGATGAAGTGGAGGTGGTCGCAGACCCCGGTCCGGTAGACCAGGTCGGCGTGGTTAGAGCTCACGAGGGCCCCGTAGTCCTGGGTGTAGACCGGGGCTTCGTACCACCGGTTGAGACCGAGCTGCCGGGCCAGCGCGTCCAGCCGGCCGAAGGCGGCAGTGGAGTTCGCCCCAGGGGTGGGGTTGGCCACCGAGACCGCGGTTTGGGAGGGACCCGCCTGGGTGAGTTGGGTGTGCAGCACCTCGGTGTCTGCCGCTCCCAGGAAGAGCGGGCCCGCGGCGGCGGTGAAGATGGCCAGCACCGCCACCGCCAGGAGGGCCGCGCTGCTCGCGGTCCGCCAGCGCAGCGCCGCCAGGATCGGCGGGAAGGCGACTTTCGGCATCGGCTAGCTCAGGTCGGAATGGACCTGGGGTCCGGATACCCCGGGGCCGCTCGGGGGCCCGGATGGGGTGCTCGAGGTTGGGGCGTTCCGCGCCTGCATGTTCGAAGCATGGTAGCTGGCCCGCCGCGAGTCAGATTCGAGACCAGATCCGCTTCATCAGGAGGCGGGCCAGCTTGTCCGGGTCATGGTGGGTGGTGATGCTGGCCGAGGCCAGGTCGCCCAGCACGTACTTGGTCCCGTTGCCGTTGCGGGGGACCCGCCGGCGGTCGAAGGTGACCCGGTGCACCCCCGCCTCCTGGGCCGCCGGGGAGAGCGGCAGGGTGAGGTTGCTGTTGGCGACCACGTAGTCGAAGAGTCCCGAGCCGATGTAGCGCTCCAGGGTCTCGACGTGGTCGTGGACGGCGTAGCCCATAGTTTCCCCGGGCTGGGTCGCCACGTTGCAGACGTAGACCTTGACCGCCGGGGTGGAGCGCAGCGCCTCGACCATCCCCTCCACCAAAAGGTTGGGCAGCAGGCTGGTGTAGAGGCTCCCGGGCCCCACCAGGACCATCTCCGCATTCATGATCGCCAGCTGGGCCTCGGGGTTGAGCCGGGGGTGCTCCGGGACCAGGAATACCCGCTGGATCGGCTCCTTGCCGGTGGGGACCCTGGACTCCCCCACCAGCACCTCCTCCCCGGCGATGGCGCAGAGGGTGACCGTCTCCAAGGTGGTGGGGACGATCTGGCCCCGTACCGCCAGCACCCGGCCCGACTCCCGCAGGGCGTGCTCGAAGTCGCCGGTGATATCGCTCATGGCCATGATGAAGAGGTTGCCGAAGGAGTGCCCGCTCAGAGACCCCTCCCGGAAGCGGTACTGGAACAGCTCGCTCATGAGGGGCTCGACGTCGGCGAGGGCGGTCAGGCACTGCCGGAAATCGCCCGGGGGGAGCACCTTGTACTCGGCGCGCAGCCGCCCCGAGCTGCCCCCGTCGTCGGCGACGGTGACCAACGCGGTGACGTTGCCACTGTGGCGCTTGATCCCGCGCAGCAGGGTGGACAGCCCGGTACCCCCGCCCACGGCCACGATCCGCGGCCCCCGCTGCAGCCGGCGGAAGTCGTAGAGGCGCTCCACCAGGGCCTTGTCGCCGCCTGGGACGAAGGGGCTGAGCAGTGAGCGGGTCAGCTTGTACATCCCGAGGCCCAGGAGGAAGAGGCCGATCCCGACGAAGATCAGCGCCCGCACCCAGCGGGGCCAGAACTGCAGGGTCAGGTTGTAAGTGAAGGCGGGAAGGTGGGCGCTCTGATAGAACTCGCGCAGGGCGTAGCTGATGCCCAGGGCGATGCCCACGATCGCCACGATGGTGACCCCCACCCAGCGCTTGACATGGAGGCCCGGGACCAGCCAGCGGGTCACGCCAGATCCGACCCATGGCGTTCGCATGACTGGGCGGGATGGTATCACCGGCCCCGGAAAGCCCCGCCGGGGCGGGGAAGCGCAGCCGCGGCGCTTCTGAAAGCCCGCGGTATACTTGCCCCCGGTCAGAGCCGAGTCCGCTCCCCAGGGCAGCAGGAGGGTGCCATGCCAGCCCACGAAGTGCGCCGCGATTCGGGTTCGCTGGTGCTGGAGACCGATCCCCGAGGGCGCCCCACCGCCCCCGCCTTCGACCAGGACGCGGCCTGGGTCTACTACCGGGGCGAGCAGCGGCGCTATCGGGACTCCCGGCTGGGTCTGATGACCCACGCACTGCACTACGGCACCGCCTGCTTCGAGGGCATCCGCGGCTACTGGAACGAGGCCCGCGAGCAGCTCTACATCTTCCGGCCCCTGGAGCACTACCAGCGCCTCTGGGAATCGTCCTCGATCCTGCGCATGGAGGTGCCCCACAGTCCCGAGGAGCTGGTCGAGATCACGGTCCAGCTGATCCGCCGCAACCACTTCCGCAGCGACACCTACGTGCGACCTCTGGTCTACAAGTCCTCGGAGGAGATCGGGGTCCGGCTGCACGACCTGGAAGACGGCTTCCTCATCTATGCCCAGCCCTACGGCGAGTACCTCGACCGCAGCCGGGGACTGCGCTGCATGGTCTCCAGCTGGCGCCGGGTGGATGACAATGCCGCCCCCGCCCGGGCCAAGATCAGCGGGATCTACGTGAACTCGGCCCTGGCCAAGAGCGAGGCCGCCGCCAACGGCTACGACGAGGCCATCGTGCTGGGCCAGGACGGCCACGTCTGCGAGGGCTCGGCGGAGAACCTCTTCATCATTCGCAAGGGCACCCTGATCACCCCCCCGGTCAGCGACAACATCCTGGAGGGGATCACCCGTTCCACCCTGATGCAGCTCTGGAGCGAGGACCTCGGGCTGCCGCTGCTGGAGCGGCCCATCGACCGCACCGAGCTCTACGTCGCCGATGAGGTGATCCTCTGCGGTACCGGGGCCCAGATCTCCTCGGTGGTGGAGATCGACCACCGCCCGGTGGGGACCGGCCAGCCTGGCCCCTTCGGACGCCGGGTCGAGGAGCTCTACCTGGGGCTGGTCCGGGGCCAGCTCGAGAAGTACCGCGAGTGGTGCGTCCCGGTCTACTGACCTAGCGCCCCCGGGACCTACTGCCCGGGTCCGCCCCGGCCCAGCGACCCCAGCTCCAGGCAGGCCTGGCGGCTTGCCGCCCGCAGCTGACTTAGAGCCTCGGCGCGGCTCTGGGGGAGGCGGCCGGGCGCGCTCGCGGTCAGCACCAGCACCCCTCCCAGCTCCCGGGCGTGGCGGGCCGCCGCCTCCTCCCAGCCGGCGCTGAGAACGATGCTGGGTAGCCCCCGCGCCGCGGCCCGGCGCAGCACTTCCCCGGTTACCTTGCCGCTGAGGCTGGTGCGGTCGAAGCGACCCTCTCCGGTGATCACTAGCTGGGTCCGGTCGAGTGCCCCGTCCAGGCCCACCAGGTCGGCGACCAGGGAGACCCCGGACTCCAGCCGGGCGCCGCAGAGGGCGGCCAGCCCGTAGGCGGTGCCCCCGGCCGCCCCCATCCCAGGCCGATCCGGGCTGGGGACGGGGTCCAGGTCACGCCGCAGCACCTCGGCCCACCGGGCCAGGCCCTGCTCCAGCTGCTCCACCTCAGCCGGACCGGCCCCCTTCTGGGGGGCGAACACCCGGGCGGCTCCATAGGGTCCCAGCAGGGGGCTGTCCACGTCGCAAGCCGCCACCAGGTCCAGCTCCCGGAGCCCCGGGGCGGCGCGGCTGGGATCGATCCCCCCCAGCTCGAGCAGGCCGACCCCACCTGGCGCCAGCTCCTCTCCGTCGCCGCCGGTGAGCCTGAATCCCAGCGCCTGAACGAGGCCGGCGCCCCCATCGGTAGAGGCGCTGCCACCCAGGCCCACCAACACTTGCCGGGCCCCCTGGTGGATGGCCTGGAGGATCAGCTCGCCCACCCCCTGGGTGCTGGCCCGGAGGGAAGTCTCGGGGTTGGGCTGAGCGATCAGGCCCAGGCCGCAGGCCCCGGCCAGTTCCACCGCCGCAACCGGTCCACGACCCAGGCGGACCAGCCGTGCACTAACCGGCTGGCCAAGTGGCCCATGCACCCGGTGCTGATCCACGCTGCTGCCCGGAAGCGCCGCCAGCGCGTCCAGGAATCCGTCGCCCCCATCGGCCAGGGGCATCTCTCGGCAGACCGCGGCAGGCCAGGCCTCGCGGACTCCTGCGGCGATCGCTGGAGCGGCCAGCCCTGCCGGGATCCACCCCTTGAACGTGTTGGGGGCGACCAGGACTGCGACGGGGCCGGCCGCCGGTTGAGACTCCGGCACCGCCTAGGTGTAACCGAATCGGATCGAGTTCGGCGGGGGGGGGCCGGGCCTCGGCGGCGGAGCGTGTACGATGAGCGCCTCGAGCGCCTCGAGCCATTGTCGAAGTCCAAGTAGGCCATGTCACGACCAAAAGACCAACCGGGCCGGTGGCTCCCGGGAGGGGTCCGTCGGCTGCTGGCCCGGGTCGAGCTCTGGCACCGGGTTAGCGTCCGTCGGCGCATCCTGGTGGCGATGCTGGCGGTCTCGGTGATCCCGCTGGCGATCTTCAGCCTGACCGGGCTGGGCGTCCTCTCGACACTCAACAGCGGTGCCCTCAAGACCGCCAACGGCCAGCTCGAGAGGAGCCAGGACGGCCACCTCCAGGACCTGGTCAACAGCAAGGCGCTGGTGATCAACAACGAGCTCCAGTCGGTGCAGGACGAGGTCGCCGTGCTCAGCCAGGCGACCGGGGAGCGGCTGGATGAGCCCCCGACCCGGTCCCAATCCACCTCGGGAATCACCATCTACGGCCCGGGCACCGGATCGGACCAACCGGGAAGCCAGGTGCTCGCGCTGCAGTCCTTGAGCGGTGAGCTGAGCCTGGTCGACCGCCAGCACCCGGAGGTCGCCGACGTCTGGGTCGAGCTTCCCGGGAGCGGGCTGGTGGCGGTCGCCCCCGCCTCGACCATCCCCAGCGCCCAGCAGGCCAGCCAGAGCGAGCTCACTCCCCCGGCGAGTGACTACCAGGCAGGGGTGAGCCGGCTTGCCTCGGACCTTCACAGCCCCCACTGGCGCTCGCTTCTACCCCAGTCAGGCCAGTACGTGGTCTGGACCCCGGTCTACAACAACCCGGCGGCGGGTGGCCCCACGGTAACCGTGGCCACCGAGACCATCTCCAGCACTGGCACCGCCTTCTGGGTGGGAGCCAACATCACGGTGCAGAACCTGGTCTCCAAGTTCCTCACCGGTCCCCCAGGAAAGTCCGAGGGCAGCTACGCCTTCCTGGTGAGCAGCGACGGCTCCCTGCTGAGCTACTCCCAGAGAGGCAAGCTCGCCCTGAGGCCTGCCGGCAAAGACGCTTCGACTCCCTTCAACCTGCTGGCGAAGAGAAGCCCCTGGGTGGGCGTCGGTAGCAGCATGACCGCCGGGCTCACCGGCCGGAAGACGGTCAACCTCGGCGGCGACCAAGTCGCCGTCTTCTATAGCCCCCTTCCCGCCAGCCAGTGGAGCCTTGGGGTGGCGGTTCCGGTCTCGGGCATCGACGGCAGCGTGGTCGGCTTCTCGCAGACCATCACCGGAGGCCTGGTGGGGGTGACCTGGGTGCTGCTGCCGTTCCTCATCGTCCTGGCAGTCCTGGTGGCGGTCCTCACCAACATCTTGAGCGGCCGCCTGCTCCATCCTCTGTCCCACTTGGCTGCGGCCTCGCGCCGGATCGCCCACGGCGACCTCGAGACCCCGGTCGCGGTCAGCCCCGGCTCGCACGACGAAATCGGAGGCCTGGAGGTGGCCCTGGAGAGCATGCGCCAGCGCCTGGCCGGTCAGCGCCAGCTGATTGAGATCGCCCGGCGCGACCTGGAGAGGCGCGTCGACGAGCGGACCACCGAGCTGCGCCAGCGCAATGATGAATTGGCCACCCTCAACTCGGTGAGCGCTGGGCTGAGTCACTCCCTGGTCCTCTCCGACGTCGCCTCGGCCGCCGCCGAGCAGCTCCGCCAGCTCTGGGGAGTGGGCGCGGTATCCGTGTACCTGCTGGATGGGACCGCTCCCCAGGGGGTCCGGTTGGTGGGGCGGTCCGGGATCGAGCAGGCGGACGCGCCGGAGTCGCGGGATCTCCTGGCGGCCCTGGAGCAGTCGCAAGCGGAGGAGGGCGGTCCAGTCCGTGTCGGCGACCGGGTGGTGGTGCCGCTCCAGGTCACCGGCAACGGGGTGGGCTATCTGGTGCTGCGCCAGGCGGACCCGCCGGGGCGGAGTCAGGTGGAGATGCTCTCGGTGGTGGGGGGCCAGCTGGCGCTGGCGCTGCGCAACGCCCAGCTCTTCGCTGACACCCAGGAGATGGCCACTCTCAACGAGCGCAACCGCATCGCCCGCGAGATCCACGACACCCTGGCCCAGGGGCTTACCGGGATCCTGGTCCAGCTCCAGGCCGCGGACGCCTGGATGGCCATGGACCCAGTGCAGGCCCAGGCTGCCATCGAACAGGCCACCGACCTGGCCCGGTCCAGTCTCCGCGAGGCCCGGCGCTCGGTCTGGGACCTGCGCCCGGAAGGTCTGGAGCGGGCCGGGCTGGCGGGCGCCATCAGCGAGGAGCTTGGCCGGGCCCAGGAGCGGAGCGGGGTCCGGACCCGGCTCCGGCAACGGGGGATGCACGGCCGGACCCTGGCCGCGGGACTGGAGGTGGCGGTTTTTCGGGTGGTCCGCGAGGCGGTGGCCAACGCGGTGCGGCACGGTGGACCCACCGAGGTCACCGTCGAGCTCCACCGCGCCGGCGAGCACCTGAAGGTCACCATCTCCGACGACGGCCAGGGCTTCGACACTGAGGGTCCGCTTCGCCCCGGGGGCTTCGGGATCACCTCGATGCGCGAGCGCGCCACCACCTGCGGCGGCAGTCTCGACCTGCTCAGCCGGAAGGGGCAGGGCACCCGGGTGGTCCTGGAGGTGCCCTGCCCCGAGCCCGGCCTCGACCGGGTCACCTCGTGATCCGGGTGCTGGTCGCCGACGACCACCCGGTGGTGCGCCAGGGGATCTGCGCCATGCTGGCGGCCGAGCCCGACCTGCAGGTGGTGGGGGACGTCGGAGACGGCGCCGAGGCGGTGCTACGAACCCGGGAGGTCGAGCCGGACGTGGTGCTGATGGATGTGCAGCTTCCGGTCATGGACGGCATCGAGGCGCTCAAGGAGATCGTCCGAGAACGCCCCCAGACCAAGGTGCTGATGCTGACCACCTTCGGGCACGAGAACTATGTGGTGCCCAGCTTCAAGGCGGGGGCCGCGGGCTACCTCCTCAAGGATGTCGAGCGCTCCGAGCTGATGCAGGCCATCCGCCGGGTGGCCGGAGGGGAGTCGCTCCTGGAACTTCCCGATGGGGGAGAACCCTCGAGCCACCAGATCAGCCCGAGGGAGCTTCAGGTACTGATCTGCATGGCCGGGGAGATGACCAACCGAGAGATCGCTGCCCAACTCTTCTTGAGCGAGCAGACGGTCAAGACCCACGTCAGCCACATCCTCGCCAAGCTGGGCGCCAACGACCGGGCGGGGGCGGTCCTGAGAGCCTGGCGGCAGGGCCTGCTGCCCATGGGCCTCGAAGTCGAGATCGTCAGAAATCACCCTGTTGGGGGATGACCGCTCGACCCCAAGGTCCCTAATATGTCCCAGCGCGTGGGTCAGAACCCGCGTCAGCTGTCATGGGGCGGCGTCGGACAGATCGGTAAAGGAGGAAGATCAGCGTAGTGAGAAGAATTCCAAAGCTGTCAGCAGTGCGCTTGGGAGGGGTGGTCATCGTGGCCGGGCTCTTCATCGCCGCCTGCGGGAGCACCGCCACAACGCCGAGCACCAATTCCGTGGTGACGTTCGCCGATGGTCCAGCTGCTCCTCCGAACTACATCTCGCCGCTCGCGAGTGGCGCCTACTTCAGCGTCACCAACCTCTCCGACTTCTCGCAGATGATGTATCTGCCGCTCTTCTGGTTTGGCGACAACGGCCAGCCGGTCTTCAACGCCGGCCTCAGCATCGCCAACCAGCCCACCTTCAGCGACAACAACAAGACGGTCTCCATCACCATGAAGCACTGGCAGTGGTCCAACGGGACCCCGATCACCTCCAGGGACGTGATCCTGTGGATGAACATGCTCAGTGCCGCCACGGACCCGGCCTCGCCGGCGGTGGGCTCCAGCTCGGCTCCAGGGCCTGGCTGGGGAGCTGAAGTGGCGGGTGGGTTCCCGCAGAACGTGGTCAGCTACAAGGCGACTGGCACCTACAGCCTGACCATGAAGCTCAACAACTCCTACAACCCCAAGTGGTACCTCTACAACGAGTTGAGCCAGATCTATCCCATGCCCAGCGCGAGCTGGGACAAGACCTCGGCCAGCGCCAGCGCGGGCACCCAGGACGCCTCGGCCGAGACCCGGGAGCTGGCCCCCGCCAGTGAGGGACTGCCGGCCAACTCCTACGTGCCGGTGAACCCAGGGACCGCCACCAGCGGGGCTCTGGGAGTCGCCCAGTTCATCAACGTGCAGTCGCAGAACACCGGCACCTACACCACCAACCCGATGTGGCAGGTGGTGGACGGCCCCTTCAAGCTGAGCCAGTTCACCTCGGACGGCTACGCCAAGCTGGTGCCCAACAAGAACTACTCAGGCA
>JBOHUH010000081.1:0-6266 GCA_050733915.1 Candidatus Dormibacteria bacterium
CCCGATGTTGTTGAGCGCCTCGTAGGCCATGCCCCCGGTCAGTGAGCCGTCGCCCACCACCACCACCACCCGGCCCGGCTCGGCCCGGCGGCGCTTGGCCTGGGCCAGCCCCAATGCGTAGCTGAGCCCGGTCGAGGCGTGGCTGTTCTCGACCATGTCGTGCTCCGACTCCTGCCGGTTGGGATAGCCGGAGAGGCCACCCGCCTGGCGCAGCGTGGAGAACTGGTCCGCCCTGCCGGTGAGGATCTTGTGGACGTAGGCCTGGTGGCCGGTGTCGAAGACGATCTGGTCGATGGGGCTGTCGTAGGTGCGGTGCAGGGCCAGGGTCAGCTCGACCACACCGAGGTTGGGACCAAGATGCCCACCTGTGATCGAGACCTTCTCCACCAGGAAGTCCCTGATCTCGGTGGCCAGCTGGCGGCATTCCTCGATGGAGAGATCCCGGCAGTCGGCGGCGCAGCGGATCCGCGAGAGCACCGAGCTCGGTACCCGCCCGGGATCCCCACTCGGGGCTGGCATGGCGACGATTATAGGCGTGGGGTGAATTCGATCGACCCTCTGGATCGGGCGGCCAAGGGGGCAGGAAGACTCCCCGACCCGCCGCGGTGGGAACCACGACGACCCTATATATGAGGTGACTGCGATGGTTCCGGGCCGGCATCCCTTGAGGCATCATGTGCGGGTGCCCGATCTCCGCCGGCCCGCCGCTGGCATCCTCCCCGGGGGGGCGCCTCGGGCGGTCGGCACCAGGCCCCCATGAGCAGCCAGCCGCGGCAGCGCCGCAGCGCCGCCCCCGCTGATCCTCCGGCCCCTTCGGTGTCCATCTCCTTCGAGTGGCGGCTGCGCCTGGCCCTGGCGCTGCTTTTGGTCTCCGCCTGCTCGGTGCTGGGAAACCTGGTCGCGCTCATCGCTCTGGGCAGTGCCATCGCCCACCTGGGGGCGCCCCAGGGGCCGCTGGAGTTCGCCCTGGTGTTCATCGGGGCGCTGGTGGGGCTGGGCGGGGACGCCCTGATCCTGCGGGGGGCGCTGGCGGTGGTCCGGCCCGGGACCAGGTTCTCCGGGCACCCCGAGCGGGTCCTCTGGGGCCTCGGCCTGCAGCTGCTGGCTGCGGCCCTGGTCGGGGTGCTGGAGAGCTCCTGGCTCTTCGGCGTCGTCTATGCCGTGATCCTGGGCGGTCTCGCCTATGTCTGGAGCCGCAGCAGCCCCTTCAAGCCGGCTCCGCCGGTGGCCCGCCACCCCCAGCCGGAACCATCGGAGCCGGTCCCGGCGGAGGCCCCGGGGGATCGCCTGCCCATGCCCTGGGTGGGCAATGCGCCGCCCCCGCCCTCATCTCAGGGGATGCGCTGGGAGGAGCACCCCCGCCGGGATGGGGGTGGAAAGCAGGGCGGCGGGACCCCCAAAGGGCCTGCGCTCTGAGCGACTCAGCCCCCGCCGCCCCCTCCCCGGGGCCGGCCCCGGTCCAGGTCAACTGGGGGTTCCGCCAGGTCCTGATGGGGGTGCTGCTGGCCCTCCCGGGGGTGGCGGCCGCCTACCTCATCCCCTCCTTGGTGGTGCTGGGCCTGCACCAGGCGGGGGTGGTCCGGGCCATCCGGGGTCCCGGCTGGAGGCCGCTGGCCCCCTACTACAGCTTTGTGGTCACCCTGGCCTTCTACGGGGTGCTGCTCCTGATCGTGCTCTTCATCGCCGGCCGTCGCGCCGGCCGCCCCTGGGGCCGGCTGGGGTTCGGCCCGCCGCCCGTCTGGCTGGTGATCCTGATGCCCCCGCTGGCGCTGTTCCTGCAGTTCGTCACCGGGATCCTCTCGGAGATCCTCTCCCCACTCTTGGGGGGGATCAAGAACCCCCAGGGCTGCGACATCTCCCAGGCCTTCGGTGCCGACCCCTACCTGGCGGTGATCTCGCTGGCGGTGATCGCCCCTCTGGTCGAGGAGGTGGTCTTCCGCGGCTTCATCTACGGCGCCCTCCGGCGCCGCTTTGGGGTGACCCTCTCGGTGGTCGTCAGCTCGGTGATCTTCGCCCTCGCCCACACCTTCTCGGTGGGCGGCTCGATCGTGCTCCTGGGGCCATCTTTGTTCATCGCCGGGGTGGCCCTGGCCCTGGTCTACGAGCGCTCCCGCTCCCTGGTCCCGGGGATGGTCCTGCACGCCTCCTTCAACCTCATCGCGGTGGCGGCGATCTTCCTGGTGGGGACCAACGCCGCCTGTCACTAGGCCGTGAGTTGGGGTAACAAGGCCGTCCGTTGGCGGAACAGGGCGCTGAATTCGACTTAGCCCGGGCTACACTGCCAATCTCCCAGCCAACGAGAGGGGCGGCCCGGAGGCCCATCTCTTGAGCGGAACAGATCTCGCGGCCCCGGCTCGGCCCGCGGCCCGGGTCGACCCCTTGAGCGGTGCGGTCTCCATCCTCATCGTGGAGAACCACGAGATGCTGGCGGAGGCGCTGCACCTGGCGCTCTCGGCCAGGGGCTACAGCTGCCGGGTGGCCCAGCTCAGCGGCCGGGAGGCGGTCCTGGAGCAGGCGGCGGAGTTCCGCCCCGATTTGGTGCTGCTGGACCTCTTCCTGGACGACGCCGACGGGCTGGAGCTGGTGGGCGGGCTGCGGGCGACCGGGGCCCGGGTCCTGGTGGTCACCGGCTGCAACGACGAGGGCCACGTCGCGGCCGCCCTGGCCCTCGGGGCCAGCGGCTCGGTGAGCAAGGCCCAACCCTTCGAGTGCCTCCTCGACGCCGCCGAGGCGGTGCTCCGCAACCGGCCCCTGATGGCCGACGCCGACTACCTGGAGCTGGTGCGGCGCGGCCGGGAGCGGCTGCAGCTGGAGCAGGGGATCAAGCAGAAGCTGGCCCAGCTCACCACCCGCGAGCGCCAGGTGCTCTGGGCCCTCTCCGAGGGGGAGAGCGCCGGGGACATCGCCCAGGCATTCTTCGTCTCGGTGGGGACGGTGCGGACCCACATCCAGGGGATCCTCGGCAAGCTGGGGGTCTCCAGCCAGCTGGCGGCGGTGGCCATGGCCCGACTGATGCTCTCCCCGGACGGGGCGGCGCCCCGGGCCGGCTAGGCCCGGATGTGGGAGTTCCCGGCGCCGCGGTCCTGCTGGGCCGCTCCAGGGCCGCCTACCGGGGCGTCGACCGCCGCGGCATCGTGGCCCGGCTCGCCAACCCCGACAGCTCCAAGCTGGCGCTCCTGGTGGTGCTGGCGGTGCTCCTGGTACCGCTCCTCGGTGCCGCGGCGCTCACCCTGGACCGGGGGCTGTCGTCCCAGGCCGCCTCGATCGGGGCCTCGGACGCGGCCCTGGTCGCCTTCGTGGCCTCGGGGCTGGTCCTGCTCTGCCGCTGGCGCCTGGTGGGCGACGCCGCCAGCATCGCCCTGGCCGCCGCGGACCTGGTCGCCGGCCTGATCCTGGTCCCGGCCACCCACTTCGGAGGCTCGGGGGCGGGCCTGGTGGCGGCGCTGCAGATGAGCGCGGTTGCGGTGATCGTGGGGGCCAGCCTGGCGGCGGGGATGCTGCCCGAGATCTGTGCCGACCTGCGGCCCACCCTGGCGGTCTGCTCGGCGGTGGCGGTGGTCCTCGCCCTCGCCATCCCGCTCAGCCTGCTGCCGGTTCCCGGCGGAGCCCAGCCCGGATCCGCGGGCCTGGTGGCGGTCAATGCCCTGGAGGCGCTGGGGTGCACCGTGGTGGCGCTGGGCCTCCTGGGGCGGGGTGTCCGGGGCCGGCACTCGCTCTTCGTGGCCTCCGGGGGAATGCTCCTGGCGATCGCCGCCTCCAGGGCGGCCGCCTGCCTGGTCCCCTTGACCGCCACCAGCCCGGCGGCCGCGGTGCCCTCGTTCTTCCTCCTGCTGGGGGCGGTCTGCCTGCTCTTCATAAGCGGCAACGACCTGCGCTCCGCCTTCGGCGCCATCGTCCTCCACGACGTGAGGGGGAGGCGCCGCTGGGTCGCCGCCGAGAGCGAGCTGGACCGGGTCCGAGCCGCCTACCGGGGCCAGAGCCACGACGTCACCAGCCTGCTCAGCGCCGTAGACGGCACCCTCCTGGTGCTGGCCACCGAGGGCGAGCGGCTGCCGGCGGAGAGATCGAGGATGCTGCTCACCGCGGTCCGGGGCCAGATCCAGAGGCTGGCGGGGATCCTCACCGAGGACCGCAGCCCGGAGCGGCTCTACGACCTCTCCGACCTGCTCCAGGGGGTGGTCGCCCTGCACAGCTCGGGGAGCACCCGAATCCAGCTCTCCAGCGAGCCCGGGCTGCAGGTCCCGGGACACCCCGACCGGGTGGTGCGGATCGTCAACAACCTGCTGGTCAACTCCCTGCGCCACGCGCCCGGGGCCCGGGTCGCGCTGCGGGTCCGGCGCCTGGAGCAGCCGTCGCGCCGCCCCCTCGCCGAGCTGGTGGTCTCGGACGACGGCCCCGGGCTCAGTGACTCCGAGCTGGCCCTGGCCCTGGAACCGGGGTGGCGGGGTGCCGGAGCCGCGGCTCTGGCCGGGATGGGCCTGGGGCTCTCCCAGTGCCGGGAGCTGACCGAGTCCGAGGGCGGCGAGCTCCAGCTCTCGGCCAGCGATCCCGCAGCCCCGCTGGGCGCGCGCGGGCTGACCGCGCGAGTGCTCCTGCCCCTCCTGCCGTCTCCCACGACCAGCGCAAAATCCTCAATTTTGCAGATGCCCCAAGAGCCTCCGGATGGCATCAATGGTGGGGTAACACCGGCTCACCCCAAGACCACCGTGATCACCGACCCGGGGTGGTGATGGGGATCCGGCCCAAGACTGCGACTCCCGCCCGGTCGGCGGGCGCGAAGGAGGCTTACGGATGCGGATTCCATTCGGTCGACTGCTTCTGGTGGGAGGCGGCGCGGTAGTGCTGGCCACCGCCGGATTTGCCTACATGGCATCGAACACCATCTCTGCCAGCAGCGCCGGCGAGGGCAGCGCCGCGGTGAGCGGCTACAGCACCGGCGCCATCAGTTACAACCCCGACTATCCGGGCTCGCAGCTCTGCGAGACCTGGTCGGGAAAGTACGTCTGCTACGTCGGCGAGGTCCAGTTCTCTCTGACCTCTGACGCCAACTCGGCTCCCGCCAACGGTGCTCCCACCGACGTGGTCGTGACCCTGTTGCACGGCAACACCGTGCTGACCACCGAGAGCCTGGTGAGTGAGTTCGACGCGGCCAACAACTGGGAAGGCTGCACTCTCAGCGGCTGGACCAGCGACAGCGCTTCGCAGAACGCCGGCACCGTGCTGTGCCGGGTGCCTCAGACACCGATCAAGGACGTGACCAGCGTCGACATCGAGGCCAATCAGTAATCGTCACCTGGGGAATCGCGCGGGTGGTCGGGGACCTGGCGCCCAGTCGCTCTGG
Source organism: Candidatus Dormibacteria bacterium (assembly GCA_050733915.1). Taxonomy (GTDB): domain Bacteria; phylum Chloroflexota; class Dormibacteria; order Aeolococcales; family Bog-877; genus Bog-877. The sequence continues at coordinate 5,342 of JBOHUH010000081.1, forward strand.
GCCCTCGTTCCCGGCCCCCGCCGGTTCCCTCTTCGTGGGGGGAGGGGACCCGACCGTAGTCAAACCGCTATCCCCCCCGGAGGCCGAGTGAGCATCGCGATCCCCGTTAGCAATCCCCTGGCGCTGGCCTGGCGCCTCAGCCGCAGCCGGCTCCTGGGGGCGCTGCTCACCCTGGGGCTGGGAGTCGCCGGATGGCTGGCCCTGGCCCCCACCGCCATCGGTGGCTCCACCTCCTACGTCATCACCAACGGGATCAGCATGCTGCCCAAGTTCCACGCCGGTGACCTGGTCCTGCTGCGGCAGCAGCCCAGCTACCACGTCGGCGAGGTGGCCGGCTACCACAACCAGGAGCTGGGGGTGACCGTGATGCACCGGATCGTCGCCATCGAGGGCGACCACTACGTGTTCAAGGGCGACAACAACGACTTCCGCGACAGCTACCACCCCACCGCGCGGCAGATCGTCGGCGCCGAGTGGCTGCACCTGCCCGGCTGGGGGAACGTGCTGCTGGAGCTGCGCAGCCCGCTGACCGCCGCGGCGCTGCTGGGGGGGATGTGGCTGTTGCTGTTCTGGCCCAGGTCCAAATCCAACCGGCGCCCCAGGAGGAGACGCAATGCCCACTGACCACCACCCCGGCCAACGAGGAGCAGGCGGCCGCAGTGGCGGCGGCCGGCAGGCGGGCGCGATCGCCTGCGCGGTGGTCGCCCTCTGCGCCGCCATCGTGGCTGGCGTCGCCTGGACGCGACCCCCGGTGGCGGCCGCCGCCACCGCCTACCACCAGGTGGGCCGGCTCTCCTACAGCGCTGCCACCTCTCCCTCCTCCATCTACGGCCGGAGTGGGCTGAGCACCGGGCAGCCCATCTACGGCTCCTCAGTGAAGACGCTCCGGGTCGCCTACTCCTACCGCTTTTTGGCCCCGGCTCGG
>JBOHUH010000082.1:0-13342 GCA_050733915.1 Candidatus Dormibacteria bacterium
CGGCTACCCCAGCCGAGAACTGCGCGACGCTGCGATTGCCTCGGGCATGGAGGGTGGTCTCCAGGCAGCGCTCGACTGCCTCGATGATCTGCTGCATCCACCCGGCTGATCCAGAGGATCATCGATACCGGCTCGGATAGGAGGCCGCCCCCTCGCGGAGTCACCGGACCCGTTGCGAGCGTGCGCCGAAGGGTCGTTCGCGGGCAGGGGGGGCGACGCGAGTCAAGGGCGCTGTGGCCCCAGAGGCAGCCGAGGATAAGGCCGCGCCCCACGCTCTATTTTTCTGCGTCGGGTCAAGCGCGGCGCGGCACCAGCGACGTTTCTTGTCGCCGTACACGGTTCGCGTCTTCGCTTTCGCAGTGCTTCTGCCCCGGGCACCCTGCGAGCGGCCATGTGTAAGGGAGCCCTGGAACGAGATTCGATCGCGACGTCGCGGCGCACCGCCGTGTGCCCAGTGCCACGCCGCAGAGGACATGCGAACACCAAGGCGATCGGACCCCGAGGGATCGCCCCGAACGCGACCACCTTCACCTAAGTCGTGCGACTGGCCCCAGTCGCCTGGCCCACACGGAGGTGGAGGTGAAGCCCGACCGCAGTGGGCATGATCGCCTCCGGGGTCCGTCCAGACGAGCGTGCGCATCTCGGAACCAGCGGCCATCGCAATGGCTGGGAGCGAGACCTCTGGCGCCTGAGTGCCCTCTGGGGCGTGGCGTCACCACACTCGGCCCGGGACGCTTGACTTGATGCCCGGGTACAGGGTTTAGCGTGGCCACATGCGCTGCTCCGATGTTGCGGACCCGGCTGGCACTCACCTCCAGCCACCCTGCAAGTACCAACGCCGGGCCGCCTTCCAGAAGTGCGCTGGTTCGACGCGGGCCATCGCTCCTACGACTCCCGGGCCGCCGCGACCGGCCGGATCAAGCGCGCCCACTTGGTGGGATCCTCCTTCAATGCAATCGCCTCGTTTCTCGGCCGCGCGGCCCCGGCGCGGCGCGCTGCGGCGCCGCGAAGGTGGTCGCCACCGAAGCGCTCATCCGAATGGGGCAGAAGATCGCCAACCTCGGCGCGGCGCGCGAGCCGGCGACCAAGCTCCCCGCCACCCCCGACCGGATTCCCCGTCGCCGGCTCTGCTCCTTGGGAAACGCCATCGAAGGGATCATCGAAGAGGGAGACTGCCATGAGTCAGCCAGCGAGCTGCAGCGACGTCGCGTTCATCTCCAGCGTGGAAGGGTTCGACGCCGTCCCCCAAATCGTGCGGCTCATCGCCCGCGGCGAGCCGGTGGACCTTGACGAGCTCGCACCCTTGGTGCAACGGTCGCGAGCGGTAGTGGAACGGTCCCTTCGGGGGCAGCCGGGGACGGAGTGGGATGCCGAAGGTAAGCTGGTCGGCTTCGGGCTCACTCTGCGACCCACCGAGCACCGCTTCACAGTTGCCGGACGCACCCTATACACCTGGTGTGCCGCCGACACCCTGCTCTTCACCCTCATCCTTGGAGAGCCTGCGGTAGCCGAATCGACCTGTCCCACCACCCAGCAAGCGGTCCGGGTCGAACTCGCTCCCGACGCACTGCTGTCGGTGTCTCCACAAGGAGCGGTGATCTCCCAAAGATGCCCGGGAGCGCTGGTCGGCGATCTACGCGCCGAGATCTGCACCCACGGACACTTCTACGCGACCGCCCCGGCGGCGGGAGGGTGGGCTGTTGAGCACCCCGACGGTGAGGTGCTCAGCATCGCGGACGCCTACCAGCGCTGCCAGGCCACCTGCGCGGAACTGGGGTGGATCCCGGAGGTGGCCAACCGCTGACCACGTCGATGACTTGCTCGGCGACACAGGTGGCAGGCGATTCGCCGCCGAACATCCGAGCCCAGATGCTCCAAGGCGCACGTACCCTCGCCTCGACAGGCTGTGGGCTCGCGTGGCCCACGGCGTCGCCGAGAGGACCGCTAGCGTCGCCGGCGAGGCGGCACCACCTAGACCGGCGGAAGGAACAATGCGACTTACCCGAAACCGTTGCGGCTGTAGGAGTAGGCATCGAGCCGGCGCCAGAACCGCAGTTGCAGCGGCGCGCAGACCCTGTACGCCAGTCAGTTATTGCCGACGCCGCCGCGCCCGGACAAAACGGGCCAGTCCGAAGGCCAAGCGAGTGACCAATCGGCCCGTCGGATGACCAGCATGACGATAGGAGCGCTGTCGCGCAGGACCGGGATTCCAGTCAAGGCCCTGCGCGCTTACGAGGACCTGGGGCTGGTCTACAGCGTTGGGCGCAGCCCTGGCAATTACCGGCTCTTCGGCGAGGAGGCGCTGTGGTGCGTCGAGACGGTGATTGGGCTGCGGAAGCTCGGCCTCACCCTCCCCGAGATCCAGGAGCTCTCAGAGGTGTATCTCCGCCACGACCAATCGCTGGAGCCCCGCTTCGCCGACCTGCTGGCAGCCGTGAGAGCGCGCACCCAGACCCGCATCGCCGAACTCCAATACCGCCTGGAGTGCATCGACCAGGCGGCGCGCGAACACCCCGCCTAGCTGGCTGACCCGCCGGCCCCCTCGCCCAGCGTCGAGTACCGCCGCAGAGGTCTTGACTCTCCCTCCGGGGGTAGGCCGTACGGTGCGCTGATGCGGAGCATCGGACCGGTTGGAACCTGGAGTCGGGTGGTGGTCGGTGCAGGGCTGGTGGTGGTGGGCTTGCTGGGCACCATCCGTCCATCAGGTGTCGTGTGGTACGAGGTGGTGGCGGGCCTGGTGGCGCTGCCGGCGCTCACGGTGGGCCTTGGCGTCGTCGTGGGCCAAAGTCGCTCCCGCCCCCTTCGGCTCACCGGGCCGTTAGGCGCAGGCATCAACTGCGCGGTGATCGTGGCGTTGTCGAGCAACAATGTCACCGGGACGGCGGTCGACTTGTTCTATGGCGCCACCCTGCTGGCCGCCGCGTGGCGAGGGCAGCCGGGCTGCGAGGCCACCGTGATCTCCAACCTGGTGCTCGGCCGTGACGACCAAGTCGGCTGCCCTCTGTTCTCGCCCATCGATCGCGCGGAGCGCCGGCGGCGGGCTGGATCCAGGGCGGAACAGCTCGAATCGTGGACGGACACCACGGTCGAGGGTCCCGACTGGAGCTCCAGGGAGTGAGCTCCCACCCAGACCGAGTCCTTCCGAGTCTGGTCCACGTCGTTCTCGGGCGCCGGTTGGACACCATCCGGGCTCGGTTCGCGGAGTCTTGGGATGGGACGGTGGCGGAAGTCGGGTTCCGCTTCGGGTTCAACCTGCCCCACGCCCCGCCAACGCTTGCGTAGGTGACAGTCGCCGACCCGTCGCTTGCCGACCCGTCGCTGACCGGGCCGACGCTGGCCGCTTGCGGGCTGGCGGCCGGCTCGGAACGGGTGAGTTCGTGGCCATGACGGCCAGGACCCACCAATTGACACAAACAGCATCCGACCACGTCCTGGTCACCTGGACGGCTCGGTAGTCCAGATGGCGGCCAAGGCATCGTCCCAGCGGGGTTGAGGTGCTCGCCAAGCGGGCAGGTGCCCCCCCGACCAATGCCACGCCAACCCTGCTTAAGCGCCTGCGCCCTGTCGACGAGCGGCATCGATCAGGGTTGCAATGGTGGCGGTACCTGGATTTGAACCAGGGACACCTCGGTTATGAGCCGAGCGCTCTAACCACTGAGCTATACCGCCTCGGTCCGCGGCCTCGGGTGGATGAGCGTTGCGGCGCCAAGATTCGAACTTGGGACCTTCGGGTTATGAGCCCGACGAGCTGCCACTGCTCCACGCCGCGGCCTGATTGTACCCGAGCGCGCGGATAAGGTCAAAAACCTCCCCACGCGAGGCGGCTTGGCCACTGCGGCCCGACCGCTCGGAGCGCGATCACTCGCTATGAGGAAGGTGCGGGCGGGACCAGGAATTCCTGGGCCAGGCCCAACGCGGTCTGACCCACCTCCTCCGCGGCCCGCTGGATCGCCCCCGGCCCGGCCGCCTTCACCGGACTCTCGATCGCGTACACCTTCTCCCCGGGCTCAACCAGGCCCTCCGCCCGGGAGAGCTCCGACTGCGCCGCCGGCGATCCCGCCGTCTGCAACTCCACCCGCTGTGCCTGCACCTGGCTGGTCAGGCTCTGAGTCTGGCCCTGGAGATGGTCGAGCTGGCGCTGCAGCTGCGCGTCGGTGCCGAGGCCGTGATAGAGGCTGACGGCGATCCAGAAGCCGGCCGCCGCCACGATCACCAAGACCAGGTGGCGGCGGCCCAGGGTGTGATTCCGGCGGTACAGGCGCCAGCGGATGCGCACTTCTCGGATAAGCCCAGCCAGGGGCCGGTAGCCGTCCGCTCGATCGGGATTCAACGTAGGGTGTGTTTGAAAGGCAGACCGCGGCCATAGGCGGCCGCGTGCGGCTGAGTATACGGCGCCGAGATCGCCCGGTGAGCCCGGGCGCCAAGTTCGGCTCTAGTTCGGGTGAGGGCGGGACCGGCGGCTCCTGTCAGAGACCGCCGGAGCGCCCTTGGCAATCTCGGCCCGACGCAGCTCGCTGCGCCTTAGGGTGGCGTAGCGCCGCAATGCCGCCTCGGCGTCCAGCTGGCGCTCCTGGGCCAGCGCCACCACCGCGTAGAGGAGCTTGCCCAGGATCGGCTCCGCCGCCTCCGCGTCGGACTCCGGAGCGGTCAGTCGGCTGAGCGCCTGAGCCGCCAGGGCGGCCGGCTCGTCCGATCGGGTGGCGGGGCGCCGGCGCTGGATTGCCGCTGCCAGGGCCAGGGCGGGCAGGGACTTGGGGATCCCGTCCAGGGCCGACTCCCGGGTCGGCTTCTCCCGGCGCTTCAACTCCTCCCAGTTGCCCAGCACCTGCTCCACTCCCGACACCTCAAGGTCGCCGAAGACATGCGGGTGACGGCCCACCATCTTCTCGGTCGCCCGTCGCGCCACCTCGCCGATGTCGAAGCTCCGGGCCTCGGCGGCGATCGCTGAGTGCATGGCCACCTCGACCAGCAGGTCACCCAGCTCCTCGGCCAGCGCCTCGTTCCCACCCTCCTCCACCGCCTCGATGGTCTCGTAGGTTTCCTCGAGCAGGAAGGGGAGCAGGCTCTGGTGAGTCTGGGCCTGGTCCCAGGGGCAGCCGCCCGGAGCCCGCAGTCGCTCCATCACCTCGAAGAGCCGACGCAGCTGCAGCAGCTGCTCATCGGTCATGTCGGAGTCAGCTGCTGGACCAGCTCGGCCTTGGCCCGGCTCAGCTGGCGCAGCACCGCGATCAGCACCTCGGGCCAACTCTCCCCGAGCAGCCCCACCTGGAGCCGGAGCCGGTTGGCGCCAGCCGAGAGCGCCTGACTGTAGCCCGGACCGGAAAGGTCGCGGAGCGGCAGCCCGTGCCCGGGGTCGAAGGCCACCACCACATCTTCGCGGTCGGTCTCGACGGAGCGGGCTCCCACCTCGGCCGCCAGCAGCCGCACCCGCAGCGCCTGGATCAGGTTCTCCAGCGCCTCCGGCCGCGGTCCGAAGCGCTGGCGCAGGTTGCGGGCGCTCTCGTCCAGCTCTCGCTCGTTGGTGGCGCCCGCCAGCTGCTGGTAGATCCGCAGCCGGAGGCGCTCGTCAGGGACGTACTCCGGCGGGAGCAGGGCGGGGAAGGGCAGGCTCACCGCCACCTGGAGGGGCGACTCCGCCAGCTCCTCGCCCCTCGCCTGGAGCACCGCCTGGCGAAGCAGGTGGTTGTAGGTCTCGAGCCCGACCGCGGCGATGTCGCCGTGCTGAGCCTCCCCCAGCACGTTGCCGGCGCCCCGGATCTCCAAGTCCTTGAGGGCGAGTGCAAAGCCGGTCCCCAGGTCCTGGAGGTCGGCGACCACGTCGAGGCGCTTGTCGGCGCGCTCGGTGAGCGAGCGCTCGGGGTCGTAGAGGAAGTAGGCGTAGGCCCGCTGCCCCGAGCGCCCCACCCGGCCCCGCAGCTGGTAGAGCTGGGAAAGCCCCATCCGGGAGGCGTCGTCGACCACCAGGGTGTTGGCATTGGGGATGTCCAGCCCGTTCTCGATGATGGTGGTGCAGCAGAGCACGTCGATCTCCCCCGCCATGAAGGCCACCATCACCCGCCCCAGGGCGCCCTCGTCCATCTGGCCATGGGCCACCGCCAGGCGGGCGTCGGGAACCAGCCGGCGCAGCCAGTCGAGCTCCCGCTGGATGGTCTGGACTCGGTTGTGGACGTAGTAGACCTGGCCCCGGCGGGCCAGCTCCCGGCGGATCACGTCCTGAACCAGGCCCTCCTCCTTGGCGGTGACGTAGGTGCGGATCGGCAGCCGCCCCTCTGGCGGGGTGCGGACCACCGAGAGGTCGCGGATCCCGGCCAGGGCCATGTGCAAAGTGCGCGGGATGGGGGTGGCCGACAGCGAGAGCACGTCGACCGCGGTACGGAGCTGCTTGAGCCGCTCCTTCTGGAGGACCCCGAAGCGTTGCTCCTCATCCAGGATCACCAGGCCTAGGTTCTTGAAGCGGACATCGCGCTGGAGCAGCCGGTGGGTGCCGATCACGATATCGACCCCACCCGCGGCGAGACCCCCCAGGACCCCCGCCGCCTCCTCATCGGAGCGCATCCGGGAGAGTTGCTCCACCACCACCGGAAACGCCGCCAGGCGCTCCTTGAAGGTCAGGTGGTGCTGCTGGGCCAGCACCGTGGTGGGGACCAGCACCGCCACCTGGTAGCCGTCCTCGACCGCCTTGAAGGCGGCCCGGAGGGCGATCTCGGTCTTGCCGAAGCCGACGTCGCCGCAGAGGAGGCGGTCCATGGGCCGGGCCGCCTCCATGTCCCGCTTGATGTCGTCCAGCACCAGCAGCTGGTCTCGGGTCTCCTGGTAGGGGAACGAGGTCTCCAGCTCCTCCTGCCAGCGCGAATCGGTCGCGAAAGGATGCCCCTTGGCCTCCGCGCGCCGGGCATAGAGCTCGACCAGCTCCTCGGCGATCTGGTCGACCCGGTGCCGCACCGATCTCCGGGTGCGCTCCCACTCCCCGCTGCCCAAACGCGAGAGCTGGGGGTGCTCACCGCCGCCCCCCGAGTAGCGCTCGATCCGGTCAAGGTGCTCGACCGGGACGTAGAGCTTGTGGGCGTCGGCGTATTCCAGCTGCATGTACTCGCGCTCGCCCTCGCCGTCGGCCACCCGGCTCATGGCCACGAAGCGCCCGATCCCGTGCTCCCGGTGCACCACCAGGTCGCCGGGCTCGAGCTGGAAGCGAAAGGCGGCCACGTCCACCCCGGACCCGGTGGCGTGGCGCAGCCGCCCGGCGGCACTGGACTCCGCCCGCCGCACCGTTCGCAGCAGCGAGGAGGGACGACGCTTCTGGAGCCCGAAGATGTCGCCGTCGGCGAGTACCGCCAGCCGCAGGCCGGTCACCACCACCCCGGACTCGAGATCCCCGGGGGCCACCAGCAGCACCCCTTCGGGCAGCTCGGTGGCGGACATGGCGAACTCCTCGACCCGCACCGGCTCCAGGTCGCGCTCGCCGGCCAGCTCCAGAACCCGCTCCTCCTGCATCCCCAGCACCAGGGTGGTGCCGGTGGCCCGGCGGAGTTCGCGCACCTGGCGGGCGAACTCATCGATGTCACCGGCGAAGGTGGGGGCCGCGGAGATCTCCACGTCGGCGCAGACTCCGGAGTCCTCGACCGGCTCTCGCTGCAGGTCGAGGCACGCCCCTCGGCCCAGCTCCTGCAGCACCCGCTCCAGCGAGGCGACGCTGGGGGCCAGGTCGCGGGGCAGCTCGGACCGAGCCACCTCGGCGCCGTGGATCGACTCCACCTCCGCCAGCCAGGTGGCCGCAGCCTGGGCCAGGCGCTCCCGATTCTCGGTGAGGATGACCGTACCCGGCTGGAGATGGCGCAGCAGCGTCTGCTCGGGGTCAGCCAGCAGCGGCCCCAGGGCGTCGGCAGGGTCGGGAAGCGCCCCTTCGCGCAGTCGTTCCAGGTCAGCCTCCCAGCGCTCTCTGACGTCGTCGCGGAGGGAGGCCAGGTCCAGGGCTTCGAGGCGTTGCGCCGCCAGCGCCAGGGACGCCCGGTCCAGGGCGAACTCCCGCGCCTGGGTGAGGGGCACCGACTCCAGGGCGGCTCGGGATCCCTGGGTCTCGGCGTCCAGCCTCCAGATCCCTACCACCGAGTTGCCCTCCCACTCGACCCGCCAGGGCCGGCCCTCGGTGGGGAAGCAGTCGACGATGCCCCCCCGGCGGGCGAACTCGCCGGGGAAGGAGGCGATCGACTCCTGACGGTATCCCGACTCCAGCAGCAGCCCGGCGAGGTCCCCAGGGCTAATCTCGGCACCCGCTTCGAGGCTGCTGCGCCAGCTGCCGATTCGCTCGGGGGAGAGGGTGGGCCTGAGCACCGCCGGGAGTGAGGTGACCACGATCTGCGGCCGCTCCTGACGCAGGGCGCGCAGGGTGGCCAGCCGGTGCCGCACCACCTCGCCGGAGGGGGCCACCCGGTCGAAGGGGAGCACGTCGGGGGCAGGGAAGAGCAGCACTGCGGCGTCAGAGCTCCAGGTGGACACCTCCTGCCAGATCGGCTCGGGCTCGGCCACCACCAGGCACACCGGGACCTGGAGCAGCTCCCGGAGCAGCCCCGCCAGGAGCGGCGTCGCCGCGTGAATCACCCCGCCCAGGCGGTCCGGTGGAGCCCCCCGGGCCAGCCAGTCCCGCAGCGCCTGGCCCAGAGGCAGCCCCGCCAGCCGCGCAACCAGGGTCCGAGGAGGAGCCAGGGTGGCCGAGCTCCGGTCCCGAGAGCCGGTCAGCTCAGCCGACATCGGCCGCCTCCCGGGGTTGGGTGCGGTTGTATTCGGTCATCGCCTGCTCCACGCCATCTCGAGCGATCACCAGGACCGCCTCCGCGGCGCGGGCACAGGCCCCCTCCAAGAGGTCGAGCTCCTCTCCGGCGGGCCTCCCCAGGACGTAGTCGACGGGGTCCTGGGCGGGGCCGGGGTGGCCGATGCCGATCCGGATGCGGGCGAACTCCTGCGAACGCCAGTGGGATTGCAGGGAGCGCAACCCGTTGTGACCGGCGGTGCCCCCGCGGGCGCGAATTCGGAGCCGCCCCGGTTTGAGATCGAGCTCGTCGTAGATCACCACCACCTGGTCCAAACTGAGGCCCAGGTCGCGGACCAGCTTGGCACCCGCGATCCCCGACTCGTTCATGAACGTCTTGGGACGGGCCAGGATCAGCTCCCTGCCATCAGCCTCCTTACGGGCCAGCCAGGCCGGCCCGCGCCAGCGCCCCAGCTTGATCCCGAGGCGTTGGGCCAGCAGCGCCAGGGCCGCCGCCCCCAGGTTGTGCCGCGAACCCTCGTACTCCGGGCCGGGGTTGCCCAGCCCCATCACTAGGAAGGGGGGCGGGTTCACGCCATCGGCTGCAGCTGGGGCACCTGGGGCGGTGGCAAGCCCCGCCGGGCCGCATCCCGCGCCAGCAGATCGCGAGTCAGCCGGGTCATCTTGGCCGCGCCCCCGGGCTCCAGATGGTCGTGGCCCAGGAGGTGGAGCAACCCGTGGACGGCGAGCAGCCGGATCTCCTCTTCGGGACCCGCCACCGCCTGGGCCAGCGCCGTCTCCACCGAGATGTAGATGTCGCCCAGGAATCCCACCTCGGACTCCGGCAGGGTGAAGCTGGGGTCGGTCGAGTCCAGGGCAGGGAAGGCGAGCACGTCGGTGGTGCGGTCGGAGCCCGCGAAGTCCCGGTTGAGATCGCGCAGCGCTCGTGGCGTGGTCGGCTGGCAGCCGACGCTGGTGTGGTTCAGCCCGAGGTCGTCCAGGGCACCCAGCAGCAGCGACAGCAGATCGGAGGAGCTCACCAGGGACCTGGCGCTGCGAGGAAGGGCCGGCGCCGGGACCACCCAGGCCGCGTTTTGACCGGCTAGGCCTGCTTGGCCCGGCGCTTGCGTGCCGCCATGGTCTTCTTCTTGCGCCGGACGCTGGGCTTCTCGTAGAACTCGCGGCGGCGCACCTCGGTGAGCACCCCGTTCTGCTTGATCTTCTTGTTGAAGCGGCGCAGCGCGCTCTCGAACGACTCGCCTTCCCGCAGCTTTACCTCCGACAGCGAAAGTCACCTCCTAAAGCCAGCCTACCCCAGCCCGCCGGCGTCACCTACTCCTTGCCTGGGCGGGTGGACATTGTAATGGCGGGGGGTGCCGGTGAAGTCGCCCGCGCCTCAGTCTCCCACGGCGCACCGAGGAGGTGCGAGCGGAGCAGCTGCAGGGTCTGCCCTGGGTCCTCCTGGAAGAACATGTGACCTCGCCCTACCAGCCAGATCATTTCCGCTCCCGGGATGCCCTGATGGAGGACCTCGGCGTTGCCGGGGAGCATGACCACGTCGGCGCGGCCGTGCACGATGAGGGTTGGGGCGGAGATCCGGCCCAGTCTGGCAACTGTGTCGTGGTGGCGGATCGCCTGCCACTGGGCCTGGAACACCGCGGGCCGGACCGGGTGAGCCGCGCGCCAGGCCACCGCCTCGTCGATCACTTCGGGGTGGGCGGCCGCCCAACGGGGTTCGTAGAGAACCGAGCAGGCCACCCGGTAGGCTGATCCGGGGTCCTTGGCGTCGCCGCCGAGGAGCCGGCGGGTGACCTCGGGATCGGCGCGGACGGCCAACCGGCCCCCTGGTCCGGTGCAGCCCAGGACCAGCCGGCCCACCAGTTGCGGATGCCGGATTGCCAGGTGCTGGGCCACCATGCCACCCATGGAGACCCCCATCACCGCGGCATCGCGAGGCGCCAGGTGGCGCAGCACGCTGGCGGCGTCGTCCGCCAGCAGCTCCATGGTGTAGGGGCCGGGGGTGGACTCGGACAGCCCGATCCCGCGCTGGTCCAGCACCAGGCACTCGAAGGTCGTCGCCAGCTCGGCGAGGTTCCAGACGAAGGCGTGGTGGTCGGTGCCAAGGCCGGGGATCAGCAGCAGCGGCGGCCCCTCGCCCAAGGCGTAAACCGCGAGTTCGGTGCCGTCTCCGGCTCTGACCCGCCGCAGCTCAGCGGCGGCGGGCCACTCCACCCCACCATGGTATCGGTGCGGACCACGGCCAACCGTTGGCTAGACTCCGCGCATGCCCCTCTTTTTCGTCCCTCGAGACCAGGTCAGCGCCAACGGCGAGGTCCAGATCCGAGATCGTGACGCCTGGCACATCAGCCGGGTGCTGCGCTCGCGCAGGGGCGAGCTGGTGACCGTGGTGGTGGAGGACGGCACCGAACACGACGTCCGCCTGGAGACCCTAGGCGCCCACCGCATCACCGGGGTTATCGTCGCCACCCGGCGGGTGCGACGCGAGCCCACCGCCGCCCTGCACCTGGTGCAGGCGATCCCCAAGGGCCAGGGCATGGCTGCGGTTTGCGAGCAGGCTGCCGAGCTGGGAGTGCTCGCCATCTGGCCAACCGTCAGCGAGCGGACGGTGGCCCGGCCCAGCGCCGAGGCGGCAGCGCGGCGGGTCGAGCGCTGGCAGGGCATCGCCCATGAGGCGGCCCAGCTGGCTGGTCGGCACCGGGTTGCCACGGTCCACGAGGTGATGCCCCTCTTCGTGGCCATGGAGAAGCTGCGTTCGGTCGAGCCCGGGCTGCAGCTCTTCGCATGCCACGAGGGCGAGCTCCGCCAGGGACTCAACTCGGTGGCCTGGGAGAGCGGGAGGCCAACCGCGGTCCTGGTGGGTCCTGAGGGCGGGTTCAGCCCCAGCGAGGTCCAGGAACTGGCCAGCCAGGGCGCGCGCCCGGTGTCACTCGGGCCCCGCAACCTGCGTAGCACCCTGGCCGGGGTGGTCGCCCTCACCGTGCTCCTGGCACGGGCCGGCGACCTGGAGGCTCAGGGGGGCTGATGACCACCCGCGGGGAGTGCCGGTGACCCTGCGCTTTCAGGTGGAGCGTCGCTTCACCGACATCCGGCCCAGCCCGGGGGCTGCCTCCGAGAGTGTGATGCGGCGCGTCTCGGAGCTCCGCCGTGACCCCCTCACCCACCGCAGCGGTCGGGTGGCCCACTTCGCGGGGTTCAAGCTGGACGCCCCCGACCTCAGTGGGGCGATCGCGGCCTCCCGGCCGGGCTGCCCCTTCTGCCCGGAGCGCATTCTCCAGGTCACCCCCCTCCTCCCGGTAGCGATCAGTCCCGAGGGAAGGATCCAGCGGGGGGAGGCGCTGGTCTTCCCCAACATCTCCCCCTACGACCGCCACAGCGTGGTGATCACCTTGACCCGCGCTCACTACGTGGCCGCTGACCAGTTCCTACAGCCCCAGCTGGCGGACGGGGTGCTGGCCGCAGCCGAGTACTTCTCGGCCCTGCCCCGAGTGGCTCGGGGCACCCATTCAGTGCTCACCTGGAACTACATGTCCCCGGCCGGGGCGACCCAGGTGCACCCGCACTTGCAGGCCTTCTCGACCAACCGGCCCGGATCGCTGCTGGAGGAGGAGGTGCGCCGGAGCCGCGGCTTCTGGCGACGCCGGCACCACCCCTACTGGGAGGAGCTGGCGCAGACCGAGCAGGAGCTGGGAGAGCGCTTCGTGGCCCGGGCCCGCCACACCGTCTGGCTCACCGCCTTCGTCTCCCGCAGCGTGATCTCGGATCTCCTGGTCCTCTTCCCTGGTGTAGGGCGTCTCGAGGAACTCCCGGAGGCGGCGGTCCAGGAGTTCGCCACGGGGCTGCGATCCGCCCTCACCGCGCTGCACGAAGAGGGCGTGAGGGCCTTCAACCTGGCCTTCTACGCCGCCCCCGCAGGCGAGTCCCACCCGCACTTCTGGCTGCACGTGCGGGTCTCGCCCCGGCTCTATTTCAACCCTGCCATCCAGGGCTCCGACGCCACCTCCTGGCAGCACCTGCTGGACGAGCCCTTTATGGTGCGCAGTCCCGAGGCGCTGGCGGAGCGCCTACATCCCCGCCTCGGCACCGCCCTGGAGGTCCAGCCCTAGACCCAAGTGGCCCCAGACGCGGGTCCAAGGCCAGCTTGGGCTGGGGAGCAAACGATCAGGCGGGCTGGCTCGACGACTCCACCGCGGACGGTGGTGCCGCCTCCAGGGCGGCTGCGCCGGCGCCGACCTCGACCTTGATGCGGGTGGGAGCGGGGGCGGTCACACGGGGGATGCGGACCCGCAGGATCCCGTTCTCGAAATGTGCGGTTATCTCGCTCTCGTTGACCTCGCTGGGCAGGCTCAGCTGGCGCAGGAATGAGCTCTGCCTCCGCTCCCGGCGCAGGTACCGGCCCTGCTCCTCGGTCTCCATCCGGCGCTCGCCACGGATGGTCAGGGTGCCTTGCTCCGCCACCACGTCGATCTGCTCAGGGGCAAACCCAGGAACCGAAGCCTCGAGGATAAACTCGGAGTCGGTCTGGCGGATGTCGAGGGGCAAATAGACCGTGGGGGTACCGGCGGAACTGCCCGCGCCGCC
>JBOHUH010000083.1:0-19236 GCA_050733915.1 Candidatus Dormibacteria bacterium
CCCCACGCTCTTCGCCAGCCGTCTCGCCGAATACCCGGCGTGCCACAGCCGCAGCGCTTCCACCACCTCTGCCACTCGGAACCTCCTGCCCGCCATCCACCCTCCTTTGGGGGCTTCCGGCTCGGCCTGCTCTCGCCTGTGGCACCGGCGGCCAGCCCACGTTCGCGGTGGACCAATTGCCTGACCGCGGGTGGACCTATCCCGTGACCGCGTGTGGACCTATCACGTGGCGCCGGGTGGCCTATTACCTGACCGTCGACAGCATGCTGGTTGACAAGCCGCTCGCCCACTTCCCACAATGAGGGCAATATGCAGCTTGGGAGATGGACCGCCGGTCACTGCGTGGGTCTGGGCAGAGTCGGGTGTCGATACCCGGGTGCGTCCATGCCTTCGAGGGATACGTTCACGACATAGCTCTATCCTTGTCGTGAGTGGAAGGCGTGGAGCGGGCTCCGCGCCTTTTCTATGTGTGGCGCTTGCTCCGCTCTACGCGCGCGTGACGGAGTTGGAGGAAGGAGATGCCACAAGCCTCGAGTACAGAAAGTCCATCGAACAGCCCGATGGACTCCCCAGTCCGGTGTCGTGGAGTGCGAGGCGCGATCGCGATCGACAATCCGGCCGATCATACCCAGGTTGAGTCGGCGGTCCGTAAGCTGCTCAGCTCCGTCCTGAGTCAGAATCGAGCCTTCCCAGATGACCTTGCCGCCATCATCTTCACACTGCCCGACGACCTGAGCGCGGTCAATCCGGCCGCAGCGGCTCGAGCGGCAGGGTTCGACCAAGTGCCACTCCTAGCCGTGCGGGAGCACGGTGCTGTCCGCCGAGTTGACCACTGCCTCAGAGTCCTCGTATTGGTGAACACGAGCATCCCGCAAGCCCAAATCCGTCACCCATACCTGGGGGAGGCGAGTATCCTTCGCCCGGACCTGGTCGCTCGGGACGCTACCGTCCGATGATCAGCCGGATGGGTCGCGCAACTGCGCATCGCCTCGAGCGCTCTGCGTCCCGGTCGTGAGGGCCCGACGCTCCGTCGCGATCGTGGGGACTGGCCAGGTTGGCACCATGATTGGGGCCGCGCTACACCGAACTCATCGCTATTTGATCGGGCTGTACGACCGAGACTCTCGCGTAGCCGACGCGTCACTTCGTCTACCCGCAGGCCACAAGGTTTTGAGCCGCCCCGAGGACGTTCTTGGTGCCGACCAATTGGTACTGGCAATCCCAGTTGACCAAGTCGTGGGCTGGCTAGGGAACTTTGGGGCGCGAATCCGGCCCGGCACGGCCCTGCTGGATACCGGCAGCACCAAGTCTCTTGTGATCGAGGCGATGGCTGAGTTCGTGCCGATCGGCGTCCACGCCATCGGGGGTCACCCTCTAGTCGGGACAGAGGGCAAGGGTCCCGCCGCAGCCCGGCCAGAGCTGCTCTGCGACTCCGTCTTCGCACTCACTCCCTGCCGGCCAGACCCGCGGGCAGTACTCATGGCTAGGGCGCTGGTGCTTGCATGCGCGGCGCGTCCGGTGGTTCTCGGCGCCGAGGACCACGATCGGATCGTTGCACGTACCAGCCACCTCCCCCACCTACTCGCTGCCGCTCTCGCCGCTACCACGGCGGCGTGTGATCCGGACCCCAGCCGGATCCAACTCCTGAGCGGCCCTGGACTTGCCAGCTCCGGCCGACTCGCGGGGAGCGACCCCAGATTGGTAGCGAGCTTCGCCGACGCCAACCGCGAGAACCTCCTCCATGCCTTGACGGCGTTCCGGGCCGAGCTGGACGAACTCGAGCAGGCGCTCAGACTCGGGGCGCCGATGCTGGAACAGGCCCTAACGACCGGCCAAGAGGCGTGGCGCCGTGTCACTGGGCTTGCCCGACCGCCCCTGGATCAGTTAGAAGGGCGGCAACTGTAGATGTCAATCGGTCGGCAACTGCCCTCCACCACGCCCATGGCCGCCTCAGGGGCTGATTCGCTACCTGCAACCCGCACGCGGTACCGCCGGCGCACGCCTCCACTCGCCGGGATCGCACTGCACCGCGACGTAGTGCTTAGCTTGGCGCTCGGCATGGAGCCTAACCGGCAAGCGGTCAAGAAGTACGTCGCAGACGCCAGCGCGGACCTCACCGTTCGGGTGGACGGGCGCAACCCGCAATCCTTGCAGATCGCAATGGCTACGCTGGCCGCCCGGGTGCTGGAGGACTAGGGTGTGCGGGCGGGAAGATCCGCTATACATTCACCAGCGCCGCCGATCACTCCCTGCCAGGACTATTACGCGACCATTGGCATCTAACGCAGAGGCACGAATTCACCAGCTACCTCGCCTCGGCCCTATCGAAGAGCGTACTAATAAGCCCATCGTCACAAGCCAAGCGGTAAGGGCAAACCAACTCTCCTCCTTACCCAGAACTACGAGTGCCGTTACATGCAAGCGATGACCCAGCCCCATGGTGGCCACCGAGTACATCCCCAAGGGGAAGACTACACTCCAGAGCGCCGGGTCGTAGGCTCGCAGTCCGTGGCGCCCACTGACACGCCAAGCAGTAAGCACCACCAGCAGAGGGACCCACCAAGTTCCGAGCGCCCACAGCATGAACGACATACCGGCAACGGTTGGGGCTATCAATTGGAGCGGACTTGGGCCGCCAACCAAACCCAGGAGTGATATCCCAGTGAACACCGAGATCGCAGTCGCTCCCATGGCGATCCAGTATGTGGGAGACATGTCTGGTCGCTCGGTTGGGACTAGCAGCAGGCGAGCCAGCAAACTCGACATGAGGAGCAGGTAGAGGAGCGCGCCTGCAGACCATAAGCTCAGCGCTGCGAGATCCAGAGGCCCACTCCAGTCGGGCCAGAGACCGCCACACCGGATCGCAACCAGCGCCATGGACTGGGTCGCGACCACCCAGATCAGCCAAGCTCCGGTCACCGACTCCCTTACGGTACCCTTCGCCGCTCGGGTTACAACCCAGGGAACGAGCGCGTAGCTGCAGGCAACCCAGGAGCAGGCACAAAGCGCCGCAAATACTCCGAAGAGTGGTGCCTGTTTGGCCAGCGCCAGTCTCAGCGCTAGCACGCCCGAGGCCGCCACAAACGTAAAGAATCCAAAGGCGCGGCCAGCGTCCGAGGTGTCGCTTCGGAATGCCCCTGCGTAGCGGGCTAGCCGCAGGGCGAACGAGATCACTAGGAGCACGAAGGCGAGCAGTGCGACCCCCAGCAGGGCAAACGACAGCACACGGACGCCGGCAATCGCGAAGGCCGTCGAAATGATCCCGGTCGCCATGACCTGCGCGAAGTAGCCAGGATACAGATGTTCCAAAGGCTGCGCCAACAACCGGCGGGGCCAGTCCGTACCGGCCGCGGTCGGAGCTACGCCTCCAGCATCCTTACCAGTTGGCTCCGGCTGGGCCACCTCTCAACGAAGTTCCGCGACGCCGCCGTCATCCCCGGGAACCACGATCAGGCTACGAAGGCTACCACAAGTGCAACACGTGATCTCAAGTGAGAACTGCCCCGGGTCGACCTCCGTTAAGGCGAGCCGTGATCCGCGGAGCGAGTGCCCGCATGCGGGGCAGCGCCGGGAGTGCAACTGCTGACGGATGACGTCCTGCAGGAGTTCGGCGTGGGGCCCGGCGGGACCTCGCGCCGGTGCGCGCGTCACCGCGGTAGAACCGAGTAGCGACGGCGGTAGAGGATGTTTGGTCGACCGATGTACTGGAATGGAATGCTCCATACGTGCACCAGACGGCTGAATGGCCAGAGTGCGTAGAGCAGCCACGCCGCGGCGGCGTGCACCTGGTAGATGATGGGAGCAGAGGCCATCAGCTGGGGACGGGAATCGAGTGTAAACAGCCCACGGAACCAGATCGCCACCGTGTCTCGATAGTTGTAACCACCTCCCAGGGCATTGACCGCAATGGTCTGGGTGATCCCCAGTCCGATCAGGATCGCCAGGAGCGAGTAGATGGCCATGTCTACCTGGGTCGTGGTCCGCCTGACCCGGGGGAAGTAGGCACGGCGCAGTATGAGGATGATCAGACCAACCACGCAGGCGATGCCGGCTACCGATCCAGCTACCACAGAGATCACGTGGTAGATGGGCTCGCTGATCCCGACCGCCCGGGTGAACTGGGTGGGAATCAGCATCCCCAATACGTGGCCGCCAATCGCCGCCAGAGCGCCATAGTGAAAGAGGTTGCTGCCCCAGGCCAGCCATCTACCCTCGAGCAGCTGAGTGGACCTTGACGTCCAGCCAAACTTGTCCCTGCGGTAGCGCCAAATGTGTCCTGCCACGAACAGAATCCCCGCGGCGTACGGCAGCACCACCCAGAGGAAGGTGGTCGCCAGCCTCACCGCCGGGCCCCGGTCACGGGCATGACTTCGGGCGGCGCAAACGGCTGAAGCCCGACCTCTTCGTGCGGAGGCCCCTCCTTGAGCACTCGCTTGACAGTATCGAGGTCGGCCCTGCGGAGACCAGGTAGGCCGAAGCACACGGCGTCGACCAAATGCCGATATGGACTCTCCACCCCCCTAAGCTGGGTTCTAAGCACCTCCAGGGCAGTACGGTGCTCGCCCAGGATGTGGGCACCGAGCCCCTGCGGTGCCAGGGCCGCGAACTCTAGCACCACCGGCAAGTAGTCGGATAGTTCCCGTCCTTCTAAAGGCAGGCCCGCTGCCGCGTAGATTCGTTTGAGCCGGAGCAGCGCCATGCCGCGCTTTCGCGTGTCGCCCTCAGTGTAGTAGGTGAGGTAGAGACCGGAGCGCTTCTGGAGATCGAAGGTGGTCACATACTCCTGCTGCAGCTGAAGTGGGCGGGCTGTGATGAAGTAAGCCGCAAACCGCATGATGGCAGTCCGCGCACGATCATTGGGTAGGGTTTGGATGGTCTCTGCCAGTTCGGCCCGCCGCGCCAGTAACGCTGCGTCCGGATATTGGAAGAGCAAAGAGAGAAGCTTGTAGGGCGGAGGTTGCCGCGCCGGAGACAACCTCACGACGACAGCAGTCGCCTGCACGAGCCCGTACCACGGAGTACCCCCGTTCCACCTGCGCCGGATCGACGTGGCACTCCTTAGCCTTTCCTTCAGGCTTCGACCGCGGCGAGCACTGCCTCGATCAGCTCCACCGGGAACCCATCATCGCCGGCGCGAAGAAGATCGAACAGGACCGCCTGGTCGGGCAGGTTGTCGGGGGCGAATTCAAGCTCCACAGGCTCGACCGGCGGGGTGTCCGCCGATTGCCCCGTGGTCTCGGCCGCGAGGGCCGCTACTCGCCCCAAGTGCGGACGGGTCCGTCGCCGGATCTCCTCCCAACCAGCACCGCCGGCCCCCCGCAACTGGCTGCTCCGAGAGCGGGAACGCAGACGGCGTCCTCCGACCCGAGGGCCGACCCCACCCCGGCCAGACCGACGCGGTGACATCTGGTGCCCAGCCGCCGCCACGGCAGTCATGAGTTGCCAGTACCCCCGCCGAGCTCCGGTCCAACGACCGGAAGCTGGCGGAGCAGCATGAACCGCTCATTGAGGTCGCCCGGCACTCGGGACAGAGCGCCGCAGTTCCCGGGCCCCCCCTCGAAGTCAAGGCCGCAGGTTCCGGGTTGTTCGGAGAGACGCTCCGCGAGTTCGGTATGCGCCTTGGGGATGACGTAGCGGTCTTCGTATTTCGCAATCGCCAGGAGACGGTACATGTCCTCGAGCTGGCTCGCGGTCATCCCCACCGCCGGACCAATCTCGGCGTCGGTGTAATCGAGCACCTGGCGCTTGCGCATGAAGGTACGCATGGCCGCCAGGCGGCGGAGCACTGCGGTGATCACGCTGGCGTCGCCGGCAGCGAGAAGGTTCGCCAAGTACTCGACCGGTATCCGCATCATGTCGATGGCCGGGAAGATGTCGTCGGGGTCGGCTTCGTATCCATCCCCCTCGAGAGCGCTCACCACCGGAGAGAGCGGCGGGACGTACCAGACCATGGGCAGGGTGCGGTATTCCGGGTGCAGAGGCAGCGCCACCCGGTAGCGCATGGCGAGGTTGTAGACGGGCGACCTTCGCGCGTATTCCAGCCAGTCGTCGGGTATCCCGTCCCGGCTCGCCTGCATCCTGACCTCGGAATCCTCGGGATCCAGGAAGACACTCCGTTGCGCCTCGAGCAGGTCCTTCTCGTCCGGGGTGGAGGCGGCCTCGAGCACCCGGTCGGCGTCGTAGAGGACCAACCCCAAATAGCGGATCCTGCCGACGCAGGTCTCGGAACAGATGGTGGGCAAGCCCACCTCAATCCGCGGATAGCAGAGGGTGCACTTCTCGGCCTTGCCGGTCTTGTGGTTGAAGTAGACCTTCTTGTAGGGACAACCGCTGACACAGAAGCGCCAGCCGCGGCACTTCTCCTGGTCCACCAAGACGATGCCATCCTCCTCCCGCTTGTACATCGCCCCCGAGGGACAGGAGGCGACACACGAGGGGTTGAGACAGTGCTCGCAGATCCGGGGCAAATAAAACATGAACGCCTGCTCATAGGCGAATTTGACATGCTCCTGGATGCCCCGCAGATCGGGGTCTTGACCGGCTGTCTCCGGGGCTCCGGCGAGCATGTCATCCCAGTTGGGTCCTCGCTCAACCTCCATCGCCCGGCCGGTCAGCTGCGACTGCGGGCGAACGACTGGGTCGCGCTCGGAGAGCGGGGCGGTGGTCAGGGTTTGGTAGTCGTAGGTCCAAGGCTCGTAGTAGTCATCGATCACGGGGAGGTTGGGATTCCAGAAGATCTTGAGTAGCTTTTCCAGCTGGCCACCGGCCTTGAGCCGTAGGCGACCCCGCTTGTCAAGCTCCCAGCCGCCCCGCCACTGCTCGTTGTCCTCCCAGCGGCGGGGATAGCCCAGCCCCGGCTTGGTCTCGACGTTGTTGAACCAGATGTACTCGGTGCCTGGACGATTGGTCCATACCTGCTTGCAGGTGACGCTGCAGGTGTGGCAACCGATGCACTTGTCGAGGTTCATCACCATCCCGACCTGGGCCTTGACTCGCATTTAGAAGACCACCGGTGCCTGGCGCTTGCGGATCACCGTGGTCTCGTCGCGTTGGGATCCGGTCGGGCCATAATAGTTGAAGCCGAAGGAGAGCTGGGCGTAGCCACCGATCAGGTGGGTCGGCTTCCAGATGATCCGGGTGAGTGAGTTGTCGGTCCCGCCACGATTTCCGTGGAGTTCTGTCAGCGGCACGTTGAGGTGGCGGTCCTTAGCGTGGTACATCATGCAGACCCCCTGGGGCAGGCGATGAGTCACCACTGCCCGGCAACTGACCACCCCATTGCGGTTGAAGGCTTCGACCCACTCGTTGTCGCGGACTTCGATGCGGGCGGCGTCCTCCTGGCTAAGCCAGAGCACCGGGCCGCCCCTGAAGAGGGTCAGCATGTGGAGGTTGTCCTGGTACTCGGAGTGGATCGACCACTTGGAATGGGGCGTCAGGTAGCGCAGGGTGATCTCCAGCCGACCGCTCTCCTGGGTGCCCTGGTCGCCATAGAGGCGGCCGTAATGCAGAGGTGGCTTGTAGACCGGTAGCCCCTCACCGATCTCCAGCATCCACTCGTGGTCGAGGTAGAAGTGCTGACGACCGCTGAGGGTGTGCCAGGGCTTGTCCCGCTCGACATTGATGGTGAAGGGGGAGTAGCGGCGTTCGTGAGACTCCACTCCGGACCACTCCGGCGAGGTGATCACGGTCCGGGGCTGGATCTGGGTGTCACGGAAGGTGATCCGATCGGCCTCGCGCGTCGCCGCCAGGTCGGCGAGCCCAACTCCGGTCGAGCGCTCCAGCGACCGGAAGCCCTCCACCGCGAGCCTGCCGTTGGTGGTGCCGGAAAGCGTCAGGATGGCCTCGGCGACCTGCTCCGCCCGGTCCAGGCGAGGACGGCCGTCGGCAACCCCGCCGCTGACCACCCCGTGCTTGCGGGCCAGGTAGTCGATCTCCTGATCCGGTTTCCAGCTGGCCCCCTTGACCTGGCTGCCCAGCTCCTCCAGCAGCGGCCCGACCGATTTCATCTTGGCTCCGACGGCCCCGAAGTCGCGCTCGACCACGACCAGCTTGGGCATGGTCTGCCCTGGCACCGGCTCGCACTCGTTTGCCTTCCAGTCGAGCACTCGCCCCAGGGGCTGGGCGATCTCGTCGGGCGAGTCGTGCAGCAGCGGCACCGCGAGCAGATCCTGTCGCACCCCGAGATGGGTCGCGGCCAGTTTCGAGAAGGTCTCGGCGATGAGGTTGAACGCCTCCCAGTCGCTCTTGGCCTCCCAGGGCGGGGGAATCGCCTGATTGAAGGAG
This sequence comes from Candidatus Dormibacteria bacterium, assembly GCA_050733915.1. Taxonomy (GTDB): domain Bacteria; phylum Chloroflexota; class Dormibacteria; order Aeolococcales; family Bog-877; genus Bog-877. Next base: position 8,284 of record JBOHUH010000083.1, read on the forward strand.
TGCACGAAGGGATGCATGTCAGTCGAGGAGATATCGAACTTCTCGTACCACGTGGCTGCGGGCAGGACCACGTCCGAGAACAGGCAGTTGGAGGTCATCCGGAAGTCGATCGTGGTCAGCAGGTCTAGCTTCCCAATTGGGGCCTCCTCATGCCAGGTCACCTCTTTGGCCCTGAGTTCAGGCGCGGTCTCGCGGGCGCGGACCGCCGGATCGGTGGTCCCCAGGAGATGCTTGAGAAAGTACTCGTGTCCCTTGCCGGATGAGCCCAGCAAATTTGCCCGCCAGACGGTGAGCACCCGGGGCCAGTTCTCCGGCGCGTCTGGGTCCTCCGCGGCGAAACGCAGCTTCGCTCGTCTCAGCTGGTCGATCACGAGGTCGCCCACTGCAATCCCTTGCCGCCTGGCCTCATCGGTGATGTCGAGCGGGTTGCGATCAAAGTTGGGATAGAACGGCATCCATCCCAGCCTCGTGGCGAGTGCGTTGCAGTCGGCGAATTGCCGCCCCCGGAACAAACCCCGGCCTAGCGGCGAGGCGAGCTCATCCGCGTTGATCGCCTCGTAGCGCCACTGGTCGGTCATCAGGTAGAACCAGGGGGTGCTCTCCTGGTGCCGGGGTGGGCGGGTCCAGTCCAGGGCGAAGGCCATGCTCTGCCAGCCGGTGAGCGGCCGCACCTTCTCCTGCCCCACGTAGTGAGCCCAGCCGCCCCCGTTGACTCCCTCGCAGCCGCAGAGGATCAGCATGGAAAGGAAGCTCCGATAGATCAAGTCGGAGTGAAACCAGTGGTTGGTGCCGGCTCCCATGCAGATCATCGAGCGGCCCTGGGTCAGTTCCGCGTTACGGGCAAACTCTCGGGCGATCTTGGTGGCCAGCCCAGCGTCTACCGAGGTGATCTCAGCCTGCCAGGCCGGGGTGTAGGGGAGCGGGTCTTCGTAACCTTGGGGCCAGGCTCCCGGCAGGCCGTCACGGTGGACTCCATAATTGGCCAGGGTGAGATCGAACACGGTGGTGACCAGATGACCGCCCAAGCGCAGAGCCGGCACCCCCCGGCGCAGTGAGTCACCTCCTTCGGTGGCCCCGATGTCGAAGCGAGGCAGGTCCAGTTCCAGCAGCGGCCCGCCCCTGCCGTAGAGGCTGAGCGCCGGTCGGGCGGCGCCCAGCTTGAGATTCCACCTCCCCGGCTGCTGGCCATATCGGTGTCCCACCGAGCCCTCGGGGACCACCGGCGCCTCGGTCACCTCGTCGAAGAAGACCAGCTTCCAGTCCGCGTTCTCCTCGCCGGAGCCGAGGTCGGAGGCCCGCAGGAAGCGATCTGCGACGTATCCACCGTCACGCTCGCGCAGGGTGACCAGCAGGGGCAGGTCGGTGAAACGCCGGGCGTAGTCCTGGAAGTAGGGCACCTCGCGCTCGACGTAGAACTCTTTCAGGATCACGTGGCCCATCGCCAGGGCCAGGGCGGCGTCGGTCCCTGGCTGGGCGGGCAGCCAATCGTCGGCGAACTTGGTGTGATCGGAATAGTCGGGCGAGACCACGACCACCTTCTGGCCCCGATAGCGGGCCTCGGTCATGAAGTGGGCGTCGGGTGTGCGGGTAACCGGCAGGTTGGTGCCCCAGAGCATCAGATAGCCGGCGTTCCACCAATCGCCAGACTCTGGCACATCGGTCTGATCCCCAAAGACCTGGGGGGCAGCCGGGGGCAGGTCGGCATACCAGTCGTAGAAGCTGAGGATCACCCCACCGACCAAGGAGAGAAAGCGGGTTCCCGCCGCGTACGAGACCTGAGACATTGCCGGAATCGGGGAGAAGCCAGCGACCCGATCCGGACCGTACTTCTTAATGGTGTAGACGTGGGCGGCTGCGATCATCTCCACCGCCTCAGTCCAGGAGCTGCGCACCAAGCCGCCCTTGCCCCTCTGTGACTTGTAGAGGCACGACCGTGCCGGGTCCTCGACGATGGCCGCCCAGGCCGCCACTGGGTCGCCATGCTGGCTTCGCGACTCGCGGTACATCTCCAGCAGGCTGCCCCGGACGTAGGGGTACTTCACTCGCAGTGGCGAGTAGGTGTACCAGGAGAAGGAGGCGCCTCGGGGACATCCTCGGGGCTCGTACTCCGGCATGTCCGGCCCCACCGACGGGTAGTCGACCGCCTGGGTCTCCCAGGTGATGATGCCGTCCTTGACGTATACGTTCCAAGAGCACGAGCCGGTGCAGTTGACGCCATGGGTGGAGCGCACCACTTTGTCGTGCTGCCACCTATCGCGGTAGAAGGACTCCCAATCCCGATCTTTGGCGACCAGCTGGCTCCAGCCCTCGGCAGATGCCTGCCCCTTGCGGAAGAACTGATGGGCTTGCAGCAGCGGCGTCGTCAGGTCGGGCACAGCTGCTCTCCCTCCACTTGCTGAATCACGGCCTTGGCAGTTCTGCCGAGGGCGGGCCAGCCGGCCACCTACCGAATCGAACATAGCACCCGGGCGCCTTTGCCGCCACCGTGGTGCCGGCCACGGCCGAGCTGCAGCCGGCCGGGTGCTGCAGGCCACCAGCTGGGAGGAATGCCCTCGGTCCACCAACACCAATCGGGCCGCGAAGCCTCTGGTTACCCAGCGCATATCTGCCTATGGAGGGGGGCTCCGCTGCCGCTGGGCGGCCGGACTCTTAGGAGCACGGTAGGCGCTGCAGGGGCAACTTCCCAGGCGCAGCCCGCCTGCGTTGGTTGAGTCGAGCGGACCAAGCCGCCGGCCGCCGCGATGCGGTCCCGGTGGGTCCAGCCACCTGTCGAGCGCGCCTCGTTCGACCGGAGCGCCTCGATGCGCACATCCAGCCGAGCCGCTGCAACCCACGCCCGACCACTCCCCATCCTCAGATACTATGTTAAACGTGATACTTCTCGTGTAAAATGAGTTGAGTGATCAGATCCGAACGCTCGCCCGAGTTCGGTCTGCCACTTCGCTACTTCCTGGCGGGAATGGTCGCTTGGCTGCTCCTCGCGGGAGGCACCCCACTGCTGGCCGCCCACTTGGTCGCCGGCTACGACGACCCTCAGGTTTTCGCTCTAACCCACCTCGCGGTCCTGGGCTGGGTGACCATGACGATCATGGGGGCCCTCTATCAACTCTTTCCGGTGGCGCTGCAGGCCACCGTGCCCAACCCCGGGCGAGGTCGCTGGAACTTCTGGATCTACCTCGCCGGCGTCGGCGGGTTCGTCCCCAGTTTCTTTTTTGCCTGGACTCCGGGCATCGCCATCTTCGGCACCCTGGCAGTAGTTGGGGTGGTTCACTTCGCAGTCAATTTGTTTCACAGCTTCCGGTCGGTCACCGCCTGGCACCCGATGGCGGCCTACGTGCTCTGCAGCCTGATCTGGCTCATGGTGGTGATGGGGTTCGGCCTGACCTGGGCACTCGACTGGCAGTTCAACTGGTTTGTCATCAGTCCCAGCATGCTCGCCGCCCACGTCCACGCCGGGCTGGTGGGATGGCTGGGCTGCACCTTCATGGGGGTCTCCTACAAGCTGATGGAGCTGTTCGCCCTGTCCCATCGACGCCGTTGGCGTACCGCCTACACCAACCTGGGGATCTGGAATGCCGCGCTGCTGGGGCTGGTGATCTCGCTGCTGCTGTGGCCCGGCAGCCGTGCAGTGGTGGCGTTCGCATCCGTGCTCTGGCTTTCCGCCGCGGTATTCGCGGTGGATCTCCTGCGCATGTGGCGCGCTCGACGGCGCCGGCCGATCTCGCTGGAGCAGGCCCATGTGGCGGTGAGCCTGGTCTCGCTGGTGCTGGCCGCCAGCCTTGGTGTTCTGATGGCCTCAGGCGCGCACCTGCAGCCGAACTGGGTGGTCGCCTACGGATATCTGGTGGTCGTCGGCTGCTTCGGCTTTGCGATCGTCGGCAAGTACTACAAGATCATCCCCTTCCTGACCTGGTTGAACCGCTACAGCGGCAAGCCGGGGGTGATCTCCGCCCCCCTGCTCCAAGACCTCTTCGACTCCAGGCTAGGTTGGACCGGGCTGGCCCTGTTGGTGATCGGCTACGCCGGGACCGGGGTGGGCCTGCTCAAGGCAGAGGTCTGGTTGGTCGCCGTATTTGGGCTGGTCTACTTGGCCGGGGCCCTGCTCGATGCCGCCACCCTGGGAGTAACCCTCCTCCCCGGCCGCGAGGTCCGCCGGTCCGCCAGCCGGTCTTCCGCCATAGCGCGGGGCGCGGGCGGAGAGGTTCTCTTCAAGGGGCCGGCGGACCGATCTGGATGAGCCCACCACCGCCCAATCACCCCTCCCCTATTGGCGCGCCGACCCCGAGGTGGTCCGGCATCCACCCAGCCGGTGTCGAGGCACAGCCCCCTTCAAAGTAGCCCCCAAGTGATGCGCGCGGGGATCACCACCAGCGCCGCTCCACCGTGGATCTTGGGGCCCCTCCACGGAACTCGGCAGCTGCGACAACTCAGGGCACCACCGAGGTCGGCCGGGGCAGCGCCGATCGGGCTAGCGTCAGCCCGCCATTAGGCGCTGCGCTGCGAGACGTAATCCCCGACCGGGGACCGCAACCCGACCGCGAGCCGGTTCCAGCCGTTGATGGCCACCACCTCGAGCGTTAGGGCGACGATCTCCTCCGCCGAGAAGTGTTGCGCGAGTTCGTCGTACACCTCATCCGCCGCCCCACGCTCAGGGAGCAGGGTGAGGCTCTCACACCAGGCCAGCGCGGCCCGCTCCCGGGCGCTGTAGAAGGGTGCCTCTCGCCAAGCGGGAAGCACATTGAGACGCTGCTCCCCCTCGCCTATCGCCAGGGCATCCTTGCTGTGCATGTCGAGGCAGTAGGCGCATCCGTTGAGCTGCGAGGCCCGCAGCTTCACCAGTTCCACCAGTTTGGCCTCAAGACCGTGCCCACCGGCGACCTCCTGCAGTCCCCGCATGGCGGTGATCGCTTCCGGCATGACCTTCCCGTACTCGATTCTCATGTCACTCCTCCACTTCTTGGCGAGCGCACCGCCTGACCGGCCGCGGCTGCCCAGCCCGGCCCCGGACTCGATCCGTCCTGCGACGACGCCTCACCCCAGAGACCATCAATATGCGGGCGGGCGGGCCAAGACCGGCATCGTCCGCCGCTCAGGTACCCGACTCACCGCGCCACCTCAGACTTGCTCGAGCTCGGCGGTAACGCCGATCTGCGCCCCCGCAAACAGGCGGGAGATGGGGCAGAGATCCGCCGCTTCGTCCACGGCCGCCTGGAACCCTGCGGCATCGAGCTCCGGCGCCCGCCCTTGGACCTGGATGGTCGAAGAGACGATGGTAGGGCGCCCGTCGACTTCGTCGAGAACCACAGTCGCCGTCACCCGGAGTCGCTCAGCCTTGGCGTGGTGCTCCCCCAGGCGCAAGGTCAGTGCCATCGCGAAGCACGAGGAGTGCGCCGCGGCGGCCAGCTCCTCGGGGCTGGTCAGGCCGTTGGGTTGTTCGGTCCGGGAAGCCCAGGTGACTGAAAGCGGCTCAAATGCGCCACTGCCGGGTTTCACCACCCCTTGCCCCGAGGCGAGGGAACCCTGCCACACCGTCTCCGCCGTTCGCGCTGCAATTGACACGGCTGCCTCCAAACTAGGGGATGACCGCCCGTCCACTTAGGGGCTCGTCATCCGGTTCGTGCTCCGACCGCGCCCCCAAAGGCAGCCCGGTACTGTCTCCACCCCCTGGGAGTACTTGGCGCAGGCCGGCTGCGTGGCACCACGCGGGTGGTGAGTCGAGCATAGCTTCGTCCCCACATCTGAGACAGCGGCTCAGCACCCGGTCGGAAGTGACGATGGCGAGCCGATTGTGGTCACCACACGAGGGGCACTCGCCGACGCACGCTCCCATGACCGTGGGGCCAGGCGCCGGCCCATCCTCGCTCGGGACATGCTCCCCCCCGGAGGCGCTGCCTGGTGAGGTGGTGATCTTGTGCGGTGCTCGGAAGAGTTCGCAGTCTTGGCGAAACCCCCCGGCATCGGAACTCCAGCAGACCTGGCACCACTCCGACCAATGCTGCTCTAGAAAGGCACGATGGAAACGCCGCCGGCAATGCGGGCAGGTGAACATCGACCACTCCCCCGATGCGCCAGGGACCGGCGGGCGCCGGCGCCCCTCAGGCATCACCCACCTGAGCCATGGCGCGGTGGGGAGCGGAAACCGGGGGGCCGGATGACTCCGACCCCCCGTGGGGAGCGGCGGTGTCCAAATTGGTCGAGACCGCAGCCATCGCTGGAGCTTGTGCCGCCGTGCTCCGGCCCATCGTTGGGTCGTCCCGCCTGGGCGGGCGCGGCTCCCACCCTCCCAGGAGAAGGGTCTGCATTTGCCTAAGCAGCCGCCGGCGCCACCCGGGATCGCCCGGCACCTCGCCCCGGAGTGCGACTGAGGCCCCTTCGAGGCCCAGGTCCCAAGATGCCTGGACGCAGCCCGAATGAAGGGAGTCGGCAGCAATCGAGATTCGATAGGGGGTCTGCAGCTCCTGGAGGTCGCGGGCTACGCGACCGAGCCCCTTCAGGTGGGTGACATAGCACTCCAGGGCCAACTCCTGATTGGGCAACGCCACGATCCCCTCCAGCCCCCGCGCCGGGATGGACTCCCGAAGGCGCCGGGCGAGGAGATGGACTCGGGTCGAGGCATGAGCCTGGAGCAGCCCGGGATGGATCTCGGGCCAGCTGTCACCTTCCGAGACCTGTAGAAGTGCCCCCATCAGCGCCTCCCGCTCCGGCGGTTCCAGCGGACCGCATTGCAGCCGCACCCGAAGACCGCTGCCTCGGGAGGGCGGGCCGACAGGTGTTCCACCCTGGCCGATTGGCCCTGCGGGCGCAGGCTGGGACGACCTCTCGGATCCGGGTGAGCGGTGGCGCCAGATCGACGCCTCGACCCTTGGCATCAGACCCCCTGGGGGACCCCCGGACGCAGGGCATCCACTCGCTGCCTGGCCGCCTCCGGGTTGCTGAAGTAAAGGCCGTTGATCTCGGTGTACTTGCGCCACTCCTCGGGCAGGTCCTCCTCGGCGTAGATGGCGTCGACCGGGCACGGATCCACGCAGGCGCCGCAGTCGATGCACTCCAAGGGGTTGATGTAGAGCATCCGGTCCTCGTCGGTGCCGACGATGCAGTCCACCGGGCAGACCTCGACGCAGGACTTGTCCTTGACGTCGACGCAGGTTTCGCCGATCACGTACGTCATCTGGTCCGGTACCTCTTTAAGTAAGACAAGATCACTTCAGGCTCTCTCATGCGGTATCCACCGCGTCGAGCTCCAGCCGGAGTTGGTCCCCGACCACCACCACCCGGTGGGTATGCACGGGCAGCACCGCCGGCAGGTTCAACACGTCCCCGGTGCGGAGGTCGAAGCGGGACCCATGGCAGGGGCATTCCACCAAGTGATCGGAGAGCTCGCCCTCACTCAGCGAGCAGTCCTCGTGAGTGCAGGTGTCGTCGATGGCGTACCAGCCTCCGTCTCGGGTGTGGGCGACGCAGATGGCCAGCTCGTCCACCACCACCCGGCGCATCTGGTCCATGGGTATCTGGTCGAGCGGAAGAACCACCTCCAGCGCCGCCGGGGTCATAGCCGGAAGGCCTTCCCTGCGCCGGGCTGCCGTGGGGGTCGCGGGGGAACGCAGGTGAGGTGATGCAGGGTGCCGGTGAAGCGCTCCGCCAACAGCGGATTGCTCTTCTCCAGAACCGCATACGCATCAGCCGCCAAGCGGCAGGCACGCTCCGTCTCGCCGGCATCGCCGAGGGCGCGCAGCGCTCGGTCCAGCAGTCGCACCATGGCCGGGTTCGACTCGGTCACGCCACCCGCCCGATCCGGACCCGCCAGGTCTGTGGGCCGCTCTCCAGATAGTCCCAGCTGAAGCTGTCCCCGCGGGTGGCCTCAAGCTGATAGCGCAGGGGCAGCGGGTCGTGGTCGTTGACCAAGGTCAGCGAGCTGCCGCTGCCCAGCCCGTCCAGGGTGGAGAAGATCAGCTGGTGGCGCTGGGCCGGAGGCAGTGACCGGACATCCAGTTCACCGTCGGCCTCTTCGCCCGAGACCAATGCAACTCCCCCCACCTCGTAGGCGACATCGGGGTTGAGGTGGTGCCCGATGAAGCAGTGGTCGCGCGCCTGCTCGGCGGTTCGCTGGTACTCCGAAGCTCGCTGGGTATCCCCACCCACCACCTCGGGCTCCACCAGCAGTCGGCTGATCCGGGCCCGCGGCCCTGGGTGGTCGGCGACGGTTTCCTGCATCCCGACTCGGAGTCGGCTCCAGGGGAGCCGGTCGCGGGTGAGCAGAGCACTCAGGGTCGCCGTGTAACAGGTTGCCACCGCCCCCGCCAGCAACTCCTCTGGGCTGCTCCCCTCGCCCCGGCCGCCCATGCTCGCCGGCACCGACCAGGACATAACCTGGCCGCCCGTCTCCAGCGATCCACTGGCCGAGCTGCCCGCACCCGTCCACCTCGTCTCCACTTCGAACGTCAAGTCCGCCACGTCTCATCTCCTTGTCCCGCCACCGGGGCGATGTCCGTAGTTGCCGAGCTCCCGGCGAGCACCTCGCCGCCGGGTTCGATCGTCTCCTCGCCGCGCAGCGCCCGCACCAGCGAGGTCCGCTCCGCGGCGCCCAACTGGGCCAGGAGGGGCAGGTAGTCCTCCTCTTCCTTGTCCAGATGCAGGCGCACCACCGCCAGCAACGCCACCAGGGCTCGCCGCCCCGCCGGTCGGTCTATCTCGCCCTTTTGCGCGTTGGCCGCCTGGTCCAACGCCAGGGTCAAGTCCTCGATGCGGCGGTGGTCAAGCGCCATCGACTGGGTGCTGCCCCCGCGGGACCGCAGCACCCGCTCCACGGCGGGATAGACGAGACGCTCCTCCGCCGCGGCGTGGGGCAGCAACTCGCTGCTGAAGAAGGCCGCGGCGGCACGCAGAGCGCCACCCAACTGTCCGGACTCCATCTCCAGGACGCCGTCAGCCAGGCGGTCGAGCCGACCCAGTTCGTCAAGCAGTCCGGCATGCTCTTCGCGGATCAGCTTGGCCGGGTCGGGACCGTCGGCGGGTGGGGGCCAAGCCGCCTCCCCCGCAGACGGTTGGTGATCTCCCGCTCCCGGTGGCGGAGCGACGACGCCCAGAGCGATCAACCGCCCCGCCTGGCAGCGGATGCCTCTCGACTGGCCAGCTGGGATGACCGCCAGGTCGCCCGCTCGAACCTGGTAGACGCGACCGCCGGCCAAGAGCTCGCCGGCTCCGTCAAGCACGGACAGGATCAGGTCGGACCCGGGGGTGTGGGGTGCCAGCTCGCGACCCGGCTCCAGGTGGATCAGCAGCGCCCGCAGATGGGGACGCTCCAGCAGAGTCCGGGCAATGGTCGCCTCGGAGCCACTCTGGGCCAGCCCCCAGGCCTCCCCCACCAACGCCCGGGAGGACTTACTCTGGAGCGCCATCGCGGGCCTCCGGGAGCGGCGTGAACACCACCCGATAGTCACCGCCGCCCAGTTCCTCGGTGCGGTGGTCGTACCCCCTCGCTCCTAGGACGGCGTAGAGGGGCACCGGGTCCAAGGGGGCGAGCAGCTCGAACGACTCGGCCTCCCCGAGGTGCGCCACCGCCTCCATGATCACCGCAAACGGCTCCCCACCCTTCGACATCAGCTCGCGGACATCCAACTGGCTCATCCCGGCCTCCTCACCTCCAACCCAGCGCGTGCTTGGCCGCGTCGCTCATCATCTCGGGCTCCCAGCGCGGCTCCCAGATCACTTCGACCTGCGCCTCCTGGACGCCCGGCACCGTCTCCAGGGTGAATCTCACCTGGTCGGGGATGCTGCCGCCCATGGGGCAGCCGGGAGTCGTCAGGGTCATGGCCACCGTGACCACCCCCCCCTCGGACCGCAGGTCGTAGATCAGGCCCAAGTTGACCAAGTCGATGCCCAGCTCGGGGTCGTACACCTCAAGGAGACGCTCCCAGGCCTCCTTCTCGAGTGCCTGGTCACCCACCAGCGCACCGGCAGCGAGTGGCTCCACGCCTTCAACCGGCACTGGATGCTTCCACCTGCTGCAGGCGCGCGATGCACAGGGAAGGTTCCACCAATGGCTCCAGCTCGTTGGCGACCATCGAGGCGCCGGTCTCGGCGAGCGCCCCGCGCAGAAGACCCAGGTGGACGGAGCAGACCAGCTCGGGGTTCTCCGTTGCCACCGCCAGGAAGGGGCAGGAGTGCAGGTGGATCTCGGTCTCGGAGGTGGTCTCCACCACCTCGGGGCTGAAGCCTAGGTCACCGAGGATGCTGACCAGGCTGGTCACTCCCGGCTCCTCCTGATCCCCGCGGGCCCGCGCCAGCTGCGCCCCCCAAACCCTGCCAATCTCGTCTCCGCGGCGGCGCGGTTCGGTGCTGCTGGACTCGAGGTAGCCGGCGAGGACCTCGGCCAGCATTCGGTAGCCGCCTTCCGGCCCCACCGCCAGCTCGGTTGCCGACCGCCAAACCTGCCGAGGACGACCTCGCCGGGGCCGCCGCTCAAACTCGGCCAGCACCAGCCCCGCCTCAGCCAGCACGCCGAGGTGGAACCGAACCGTGCTCACGTGGAGACCGACTGCCTGCGCCAGCTCCCTGGCATCAAGCGGGCCGTCGGCCTGGCGCAGACAGGTGAGCAAGGCCACCCTGGTCCAGCCCGCCAGAGCTCGGTGGGCTTCGACCGATGTCTCGTCCAGACTGGTCACGCCGTCATTATACACGAGACTCTTCGTCTAAATAGCGGCCCAAGAAGTCACTCCTGCTGGGCCGCGCACCCGGAGCCAGCCTTTGGTTCAGCTTGAGATCAGAGCTCGGTTCATGTTCGGCCCGTCTGGCGGGGGCCGGACGCCGCCACCAGGGTCTGGGCGGCCCTGGTAGGACAGGAAGACTTGAGTTGAGCTTCCACCTCTAGCGCACCCGGCGTCAGAGGCGACCGGCCCTCAGGGCTGTTCCGGCGGCCGCCCCAGCAGCACGTTGCGCACGACTACGGCTTGGTTG
>JBOHUH010000084.1:0-12214 GCA_050733915.1 Candidatus Dormibacteria bacterium
AGACTGGCGTTCAGGGTGAAAAGGGCTGCCACCATCGCCTCTACGTCGTCCTTACGGGAAGCCATCGGTGCTCGTCACATTACGTGATTGACTCAATCAAGTAAAGGTTAGGCGGTGGCTCCCAAGACCAGGATGTCCCGACTTCGGCCGGACCGTATTCCCCACAGCCGCATGGGCGCGCGGCGCAACCGCCCCGCTGCATTCAGGGTGATCGCCGCCCCCGGGCCGAGGCCTCCTTCCGGGCGGCCCCGGGGCCGGGTCGTCTCTAGCCGACTCCCCCCGCCGCATTCCCCCAGTAGCTCTCGGGGTGGTCGGGAGTCGGGAGGCTGAGGCGCAGGGCCCGACCCAGGGAGAGCACCTGCTGGGTCACCTGCCTGGAGTCGTCGCCAACCACGTTGACGTGGCCCAGCTTGCGCTGCGGCCGGGGCTCCTTGCCGTAGAGGTGAAGGTGGGCCGAGGGAAGGGTGAGAACCTCAGCGGGGTCGGGCAGCTCGCCCAGCAGGTTGAGCATGGCGGTGAACGGGGAGCTCTTGGTTGGGCCGAGCGGCCAGCCCAGGCCGGCCCGGAGATGGTTCTCGAACTGGCTGGTCGCGGCCCCATCGATGGTCCAGTGCCCCGAGTTGTGGACCCGGGGCGCGATCTCGTTGGCCAGGAGCCGTCCCTCCACCTGGAAGAGCTCCACCGCCAGCACCCCCACGTACTGCAGCTCCTCGGCGATCAGGGACCCGATCGCCGCGGCGGCCTGCTCCAGCTCCGGGGTGAGCGCGGGGGCGGGGGCCAGGGTCAGCCGCAGGATGCCCGCCTCATGGTGGTTCTGCACCAGCGGATAGGCGGCGCTGTCGCCGTCCCGAGACCGTACCGAGAGGATGGACAGCTCGCGCTCGAAGGGCACCAGCTGCTCCAGGATGCAGGGGACCTCTCCCAGCTCCCGCCAGGCGGCCGCCAACTGGGAGGCTTCCTCAACGAGGCGCTGGCCATGGCCGTCGTAGCCGAGCCTCCTGGTCTTGAGCAGGGCCGGCATCCGCATCCCGGCGGCCGACCCTAGGTCGGCGCTTGAGCCCACCTCGAGGTAGCCGGCGCTCTCGATCCCCAGGCTCTGGAAGAGGCGCTTCTCCAAGAGCCGGTCCTGGCCGATGGCGAGGGCTCGCGGCGGCGGGAACACCTCGCCGGTGCCGCTCAGCAGCTCCGCGGAGCTCTGGGGCACCGACTCGAACTCAAAAGTGACCAGGTCGGACGTCTCACCCAGCTCTTGGAGCAGCTCCTCATCGTCATACGCCCCAACCAGTTGGCGGCCCACCTCGGAGGCGGCGGCACCCGGCAGGGGCTCGAGGAAGGTGAAGCGCAACCCCAGGGGGATCCCGGCCAGGGCCAGCATCCGACCCAGCTGGCCGCCGCCGAGGCAGCCGACCCGCGGCCCCACTACTCGCTGGCGGGGTCGGGACGGCTCAGGACCGCATCGGTCTGCTTGGCCCGGTAGGTGAGCAACGCGGCCCGCACCGAGGGGTCGTGGAGGCCCAGGATGGCCGCCGCCAGGAGGGCGGCGTTGACCGCCCCGGCCCGGCCGATCGCCAGGGTTCCAACCGGCACCCCGGCCGGCATCTGGGCGATCGAGAGCAGGGAGTCCAGCCCTTGCAGCGCCTGGCTCTGGATGGGCACCCCCAGCACCGGGAGGTGGGTCTTGGCGGCCAGCATCCCCGGAAGGTGGGCGGCCCCGCCCGCTCCGGCGATGATCACCTCCACCCCCCGGCTCTCCGCCGAACTGGCGTACTCGAAGAGCAGGTCGGGGGTGCGGTGCGCCGAGACCACCTTGACCTCGTGGCCGACCCCCAACTCGGTCAGGACGTCGGCGGCGTGGCGCAGCGTCTCCCAGTCGGACCTGGAGCCCATCACCACCCCCACCGCAGGGGAGGTGGAGAGGACCGCCAGCGCTGCCGGGTCGGCGAGCTCGGCCACCCTCGAAGGTTAGCTTGGTGCGGCGTCGCGCCGGGGCTTGGCCGGGGGCCGCTTGGGCGGTGCTGCCTCGGGGGCGGCGGGGGCGGCCGCGGCGGTGGCGGCGGCAGCCTGCTCCTGGTGCAGCTGGGAGCGGTGCTGGGTCCAGACCAGGTAGATGCGCTGGATCGCGGTGAGGTTGGTCAAGATCGCCAGGATCCAGAGACCGATGGTGAGCTGCCCCAGCACCAGAAACACGGACGTCACCACCACCCGCTCCGGCCGGGCGAACCAGCCGCCGTCGCAGGTGAAGCCCAGGGACTGAGCCCTGGCCCTGACGTAGCTGACCAGCAGCGAGCCCAGGAGCGCCGCCACGATCAGGAAGACCTGGGGGTCCTGGTGCAGCCGGACCAGGAATAGGTAGAGCATGCCCAGGTAGATCGCACCCTCCCCGTAGCGGTCGGCGGTGCTGTCCAGGAAGGCGCCGTAGCGATGCACCCGCCCCGAGACCCGGGCCACCGCCCCATCGAGGATGTCCATGGAACCGGCCAGGAGCAGCACCAGCCCCGCCGGGAGCAGGTAATCGAGCCCGATCAGGACGGCGGCCACCATGGTCATCGCCAGCCCGATCAGGGTGATCACGTTGGGGCTGAGCCGGTCCAGGCGGGCGGCCCGGGCGAGGCGCTGGGCGCCCGATCTAACGGACGCTTGCAGCAGTCGGCTGAACAAGTGCTTTCACCTCAGGTTGGGACCGTGACTGGAGCGCGGTCTGATACACCGCCAGCACCCGGTCGGCGACCAGCGACCAGGCGTAGCCCTCGGCGGAGCGCCGGCCCCGCTCCCCCATCTCGCGACGCAGCTCCGGCTGGTCGAGGAGCCGGGCCAGGGCGGCGGCCATCTGGGCCTCGTCCCCGGGCGGGGTCAAAAGTCCCTCCTCACCGTCGCGGATGACCTGGCGGAAGCCGTCGATGGCCGTCGCCAGCACCGGCCGACCGCAGGCCATCGCCTCCAGCAGGATCACCCCGAAGGACTCCTTGCCGGTGTTGGGGGCGCAGTAGATGTCGGCGGCGGTGAAGTGGGCGGCCTTCTCCGGCTCCTGGACGAAGCCGCAGAAGCGGACGTCGGGGATCCCCTCCTCCTCCACCCGGCGCTGGTAGCCGCGCCGCAGGGGGCCGTCCCCGGCCACCACCAGCTGGCAGTCGGCGCGGACCTGGCGCAGCAGGGAATAGGCGTCGAGCAGGGTGCCCAGCCCCTTGCGCTCCTCCAGCCGGCCCAGGAAGAGGATGGTCTTCCGCCGCGGGTTGGCAATGCCAGGATGGGGTGGCACCTCAGGGTTGAAGGTCACTGGGTCGATCCCGTTGGGGATGACCGTGTAGTTTCCGGGGAAGTAGCGGGAGACGAAGGTGCGGGCGGGCTCGGAGACGGCGATGCCAGCGTCGAGTTTGCGGAACAGCCGGCGCAGCAGCGGTCGACCGTAGTAGTAGCCCAGGTTCTGCCGGGCATAGGCGTGGAAGGTGCCCACGTTGACCCCCGGGTGGTTGGTGCGCAGCACCGTCACCGGCAGGGCCGGCATCAGCGGCTCGTGGAGGTGGACCACATCGAAGCGCTCCTGTTCGAGCAGTGCCCGGATCTTGCGGGAGAGGTGGAAGGAAAGCGAGATCCGGGCCACCGAGCCGTTGGCGGGGACCGGGATGGGCCGCCCCAGGGGGTACAGGCCCTCCACCTGGGGCTGGTGCCCAGCAGTGGCGGGGGCCAGGATCCGGACCTCGGCGCCCTGGCGCCTGAGCTCGGTGGCCAGGTGCCTGACGTGCTCCCCCACCCCGCCGGGGCGGCCGTAGTCGTAGGGGGAGACCAGGGCGACCTTCACCGTCCAACCCCCACCCCAACGGCTCCCGGGGCCCGCGGCTCGGGCTCTGAGTCAGCCATCGGCTGCCCGAACAGGGGCTTCATGACGTGCCACTGCTCGGGGTTGGCGCGGAGCTCCGGCTCCAGGACCCGGAGCACCTGGCGCGCCACCCGGCGCAGCTCCTCCCGGGAGTGCTCGCCGGGGGTGATCCGGATCGGGGGGAAGCCGCGCCCGAAGTAGCGGTCGTCGGGATCCCGGAGCAGGCACACCGGCAGGATCGCGGCCCCGGTCCGGGCGGCGATCTCGACCGGTCCCATCGGGATCGAGACCTGGTGCCCGCAGAAGGGGATGGGGACCCCGGTTTGGAGCAGGTCGCGGTCGATCGCGATCACCACCACCCCGTCCCCGGCGAGGACCTTGTAGATCTGGCGCACCGCCGCCGCCCCGGAGCGGCGGACCGCCTCCAGGTCGCCCCGCTCGACGGCATCCACGTTGAGCGGAATCACCTGGCAGCCCACCTTGCGGCGGGCCCGGACCAGCCAGTTGAAACAGCGGATGGGGCGTACCTGCTCAGCCAGCAGGGCGAGGCCTCCGTCGCTGAAGGCGAAGTGGTCGCGGAGGGCGGCTATGGCCGCCTCCCAGGAGCCCAGGTGGAGGCTGACGATAATCACCCCCCGCCCCCCCTGACGCGCCTCATCGAGGTAGTCGACGTCCTCGAGGCGGATCAGGCTCCCCCAGTATTCGAGGGAGCGGTGGGACATCTGGAGGACATCGATCCAGGCCTTGAAGAAGTTGCGCACGTTGCGGCGCAGCAGGCGCCGCATCTGGCGCCGGCTCAGTCCCGGCCGGATCACCTCGAGGTTGGCCCGCAGCCCGCGCCAGTGGGAGGGCCAGCAGGTGGTCAGCAGGGTAGCCAGAGGCTGGGTGATGAGGTAGGCGGTGCGCCGGTCGACGGTGCGCAGCACCAGCTCGGCGGCGCGCAGCCCCAGGTAGGGGAGGATCGGCTCCGACGCGGAGATCGGCGCCGGATCGGCGGCCCGGGGACGGATCCTCACCCGGCGCTCGATGGCTCGGGAGACGGTCAGCTTCACGGCGCTCCCTCCCCCTGGCTGGGGCCGGCCAGGGAGTGGAAGGCGAACCACTGGGTGGGATCCTCTCGGATCATCCGATCGAAGGCGTCGGCGATCGCCTGGGTCAGCGAGCGGACCTGGGTCGGGCCATCTCCTCTGGTCGGCTGGGGCAGGGGGTCCAGGAGCCGCGACTCGTGGCTGCCGTCGCGGCGGCGGCGCATGTAGCCGGGGATGAGCGGCGCCCCGGTGCGGAGTGAGAGGGTGGCCGGACCGGCTGGGAGGACCACCTGGCGACTGAGGAAGGAGACCGCCACCCCGGAGCCTCCCTTGTGAATGTCGCAGGCCAAAAGGAGCACCTGGTTGTGGCGCAGGGCGCGCAGCGCCTCCCGGACGCTGGCGGGCCCGACCGGGATCACCCCGACTCCGAGCCGCTGCCGGGCGGACCGCACCATCTGGTCCACCAGAGGCGGCCCGAAGGGGTCGGTCACGGCGTGCACGGGGCTCCCGCAGGTGGCGATCACCGCCGCCCCCAGGTCCCAGTTGCCCAGATGGGGCGTGACCACGATCGCCCCCCGGCCGGCAGCGAGGGCCGTCTCCAGCGAACCCAGGGAGATGGCCCCAGGGGTGCGCTTCAGCTCGTCGAGCAGCTTCTCCAGGATGAGGAAGTCGAGGACGGTGCGGGCGTAGTTGCGATAGGCGCCCCTGGCCAGTCGTGAGGCCCGGGTCCGGTCGCCCGGCGCGAACGCCTGGTAGTTGGCGCGGGCCCGGCGGGCCCGGGCGGGAAGCATCGCGAAGGCGCCCGCCCCGCCGATGTCGCCGATCAGGTAGCGCAGCCCCCGGGGCATGGGGGAGACCAGAGCCCCGGCGACTCGCAGCCCCAGCGCCTGGGGACCGCCGCGGGCAAACCAGCCGGCCGCCCTGGAGGTGCGGGCCTGCACCAAGGTCGGGCGGACCGAGCCCGTCGGCTCGACCAGCTCCGGAGCCGGGTCAACCCGTGGCACCGAGCTCGTCGTCACCTCACTCCTGCCAACCCAGGAGCCCTCCCCGGTCGCGCCGGGGTTGGGGCTTGCCTAGGACTCGCTCCCCACCGGTACCGCCGCCGACCCCGGGACCTCGGTGCTGGCTCCGTTGCCCGCGGGCCTGGCCGACCGGGGAGCCACCGTCTCCTCCGGGTCGCTGATGCAGGCCGCGCCCACCCGGCCCCCGATGAAGGCCTCGGTGAGCTCGTGGGCCCGCTCGTCGGAGACCTGGAACGGGGGCGACTTCATGAAGTAGGAGGCGGGTCCCTCCAGGGCCCCGCTCAGGCCGCGGTCCAGTCCCAACTTGCAGCAGCGCACCGCATCGATCACGATCCCCGCCGAGTTGGGCGAGTCGTGCACCTCCAGCTTGAGGTCGACGCTGAGGGGCACGTCGCCGAAGGCCTTGCCCTCCATCCGGATGTGGGCCCACTTGCGGTCCTTGAGCCAGGGCACATAGTCACTGGGCCCGATGTGGACGTCCTCCTTGCCCAGGGGCTGGCGCATCTGGGAGAGAACCGAGTTGGTCTTGCTGATCTTCTTGCTCTCCAGGCGCTCCCGCTCCAGCATGTTGAGGAAGTCGGTGTTGCCCCCGAAGTTGAGCTGGTAGGTGTGGTCGAGCTGCACCCCCCGCTCCTGGAACAGCCGGGTCAGCACCCGGTGGATGATGGTCGAACCCACCTGGGACTTGATGTCGTCGCCGATGATCGGCAGCCCGCGCTCCTCGAAGCGCTTGCGCCAGTACTCCTCGCGGGCGATGAAGACCGGCATGCAGTTGACCATGGCGCAGCCCGCCTCCAGGATCTGCTCGGCGTACCACTTGGTGGCTGCCTCGGAGCCCACCGGCAGGTAGTTGACCACCACGTCGGTCTTGGTCTCCCGGAGGATCTTGACGATGTCGGCGGTGGGTCCGGGCGCTTTGACGATCACCTCGGAGAGGTACTTGCCCAGGCCGTCGTGGGTCATGCCCCGGTGCACCGGGACCCCGAGCTTGCCCACCTCGGCGAATGTGACAGTGTTGTTCTGGCCTCGGAAGATCGCCTCTCCGAGATCGTAGCCGACCTTCTCGCGGTCGATGTCGAATGCCGCTGAGAACTCGATGTCGCTGACGTGGTAGCCGCCCAGGTCGACGTGCATCAGCCCCGGGACCGCCTCCTCGGGCTTGGCCCGGCGGTAGAACTCCACCCCCTGGATCAAGGACGACGCACAGTTGCCCACTCCGATGATGGCTACCCGCACCTTCTCGGTCATCTGACTACCTCTGATATCGAGCGCTCGCCGATCGGCTCGGAGCGCACTTGGTTGACGATCTCGCTGGGGTCCGACCCGGGCTCCCCGTCGGGGCCGGGGCTGGGCTGGGGCGCTCGCTCCACGAGTTCGGAGAAGCGCGAAAGGTTGGCGCGAATCGCCTCGCGGTCGAGGCGGCAGAAGACCTCGCGGCCCTCCCGCTTGGTGGTCACGATCCTTGCCCGCCGCAGCAGCCGCAGGTGCCACGACATCCGGGGCTGGCTGATCCCCAAGAGCAGGGACACATCGGAGACCCGCTCCTCCTTCACCTCGGCGAGACGCTGGACGATGCGCAACCGGGTGGGGTTGGCGAGGCCCTCGAAGTAGGCGGCGAGATCACCCCCATGCGCCGCGGAGAGGGCCAGCGGCAGGACCCGGCGCTGAGGCGGAGAACTTGCCGGCACTGAGCGATTCAAATAAACAAATCTTTCATAAAGGTGACGTTATGTATCCTACCCGACGGCCTAGCACCGCGTCAAGCCCGGCCGGGGCTGGGGGTCGATGCGGGTGGGGCGCCGGGTTCCTACGAGTTAGCGATGTCAGCCGCCGCCCTGGCCCGGGTGGGCTCCCACCGGCAAGCCCGTGGGAGTCGGACGGCCTCAGTCGGATGAGGCGATCGACTCGCCGACGAACACCGGGGCGGCCCCCGGATGATCCCCCAGCAAGTATCTACTGACCTGCTGCAGGTGCTGGTGCATCGCCCGCTGCGCCTGACTGCCGTTGCGCTCCACCAACGCCCGGACGATGGCGTGATGGTCGGAGCGGTACTTGATCAGCTGCTCGGGGCTCGAGTTGCGCCGCTTCAGACCACCCCAGGCCAGCCCCTGCCGGGCCGCGGAGACCATTTCCCCGATCCGGACCAGGAAGCTGTTGTGGGTCGCCACCACCAGGCTGCGGTGCAGGGCAGCGTCCCACGCCTCCCACGCCATGTAGTCGTCGGCGGCGTCCCCGCCCTGCAGGCAGCGCTCCATCTCGGCAAAGTCCGATCCGGTGGCGGCCACCGCGGCGAGCGCCATCATGCCCGGCTCCAGGATCGCCCTCACGGTCATGATGTCGATGGGGCTGGCGTCGAGGCCAGAGGACTGCGACTCGAGCGGCACGGCTCGGGGTGCGAGAAAAGTGCCGCGCCCCACCTGGCGCACCAGTCGTCCCTCGGCCTCCATGCACGCTAGCGCCTGGCGCACCGCGGCGCGGCCAGCCCCCGTGTTCTCGGCGAGCTCCCGCTCAGTGGGAAGCCGGTCGCCTGGCCCTAGCCCCCCCTCCGTGATCGCTCGCTCCAAGACCGCGGTCACCACGTCCTGGTCGGTCGCGCTCAAAACCATCCCTTGCTCGCCGGATGCTAACACCTCGGCCCGCCGCCCGCGTCATGGCTGTGAGTGGCTCGATCCGAATGCTGGACGCGGGGCGGGCTGAACACCTCGGTGTCCTGCACCCGCTGTCCGCCGCCTTCTGGTGTGGCGGTGGTGGAGATACCGGCTCTGGCCGTGCCCTCAGTTCCAGACGGCGATCGCCTCGAGGTTGACCCTGCCCAGCAGATCCACTGCGAGGTCGAAACCACGGACCTCGATGCGGTCGGCGGGGGACCGAGCGGTCCGGCTCCACGAGGCGCGGGCGTCAACCGGGCCGCTACTCACCGGCTCCGCCCCGCAGTGGGCCAGGTCCGAACGCCCCGCCTCGGGCCAGCTGTTCGACCTGCTGGGTGTCAAGGCCGAGGACCTCGTCCAGGATCTCGACTCGGTGCTGGTCTAGGCAAGGAGCGGGCGCCGCCGGAGCTGTCTCCTCAAGGTGGATCGGAGAACCCACGAACCTGATCTCCCCGCTCGTTGGGTGTTGGACCGAGCGGATCTGACCCAGGGCGTGGACCTGGGTGTCGTTGAGGGCCTCGGGCACTGATTGGATGGTCCCGTTGGGGACCAGGTGGCGGGCTAGGAGCTGGGCCAGCTCCGCGGTCTCGAACCTGCGGAACCAGCCGGCCACCTTCTCGTCCACCGCGGCCCTGCGGGCGATCCGGGCTCCGTTGGTGGCCCATTCCGGGTCGGCCCCGAGCTCCTCTTCGCCCATCGCTGAGCAGAGTCGCTGCCACTGGTCATCGTTGCCCACCGCCAGCACCAGGAGCGAGTCTCGCGTTGGGAAGACCCCGTACGGGGCGGCGTTGGGATGCCCGTTGCCGAGCCGCTCAGGGACCGCCCCGGCCATCAAGTAACCGGCCGTCAGGTTGGGTAGCAGAGCCAGGGCGACCTCAAGCAAGGAGGTGCCAACCCGGCGCCCCCGCCCCGTCCTGCCCCGGTCGACGAGCGCGGCCAGCACGGCGATCGCCGCGTTCATTCCCACCGAGAGGTCGACGATCGGCACCCCCGCCCTGACCGGCTCCCCATCAACGGAGCCGGTCACGCTCATCAGTCCACTCATGGCCTGGACCATGACGTCGTAACCGGGTCGGTCCCGCAGCGGGCCGACCTCGCCGTAGGCGGTAATCGAGCAGTGGACCAGGCGCGGGTTGGAGTGCGCCAGCGACTGGTGGTCTAACCCCAGTGCCTCCAGGCCGCCTGGCTTGAAGTTCTCGATGAGGACGTCGCTGGACACGATTAGCCGGCGCAGGAGGTCGCGTCCGGCAGGCGACTTGAGGTCGATCGCGATGCTGCGTTTGTTGCGGTTAACGCTGAGGAAGTAAGTGCTTTCGTCGTCGGCCATAAAGGGTGGCCCCCAATGGCGGAGGTCGTCACCCTCACCCGGGCGCTCCACCTTGATCACGTCCGCCCCGAGATCGCCGAGGATCATTCCGCAATAGGGTCCGGCGACCACTCGGGCCAACTCCAGGACTCGGACACCCGCCAGGGGTCCGCTCACGATTCCCCGATCCGGTAGAGGCACTGGCGGGCATCCTCCAAGACCCGGCGACCCGCCGCCAGCTCCGTCGCGCTGAGCTCGGGGAGCCGGGCTACTCCGACGAGGATCTCGAGAGACCAGCCGCACGGTCCCCTGGCGCGATCTGGGGGGACGCCCGGCCGGCCGGCGGAAACCCGAAGATCCTGGTCGACGAACTCCAAGATCCCGAGCGGATTCAGGAGCAGTTGGGAACCGCTCCGCGCGGGGTAGCCGAGTCGGCTGCGATCCCCGCCACTGTGCAAGAGGCCGGGCCTGGTGATGTGGTCGACCGCCTCCGGGTAGTTGCGCTTGGACGCGGAGCCGCTGACCAGACCAACCGGGAGCCGCGGCTCGCCGGCTCGGGGCCCCCGCCGGACCCGGCAAGCCGGGCCTGGGGGTGTTGGTGGGCACCAACTGTAGTGGTGCGGACGTTCCCCGGGCGGTCGTCAAGGGTGGCCTCGAGCAGGGTCCGCTCGACCGCGCCCCGCCCCAGCGCCGCGAACAGCACCTCGAAGTCGCCGGCGCACATTGGCGATCCCTCGGCGGCCGCGCGCTCGCTGGGCGGAGCTGGCACGACCGGGATGAGGCGGTCCTCGATGAAGCCGGGGACGGCAGTCAGTTCTGGGCGTTGCCGAGCCGGTCTGCGCACTGCGCCTGTAAGACCCCTAACTGCGGGCGGAGCGGTGCCACCACGGTCACCGGGCATCCGTCGAAAGGGGAGCCCGCGATGCGGAAGTCATGGCGCAGGAAGCCGTGCGCAATGAACTGGGTGGTGCCGTGGACTGGGATTCTGCGCATCAGCGCGAACCTGCGTGCCTCAGCGGTGAGGGAACCGACGTTCATCTCCTCGACCGCCAGAGCCCCCCCTCCCCCTCCAGGGCCTGCCCGAAGCGGTGTGCTGTCTCCGGGGCTTCCGGGTTGCAGGCGTGACAGAAGAGCAGTTCGGCCACGCAGCCAGCTCCGATCAGATGGTCGACTTTCGGCCCACCTGCGCCTTTGATCACCCGCAGACTCCGCTGCGGCTGGCGAATCATCTCGTGCCGAAGGCGAAACGGGTCGCTGAAGGCCAACCCGCCAAGGAGCACCTCCTGCCATCGGGCACGAACGTCTCGACCGCATCGCGCAGAGGTAGAGACTGGGATCGTCGGTGGCGCCGCCGCTCCCCTCGCGTTGGCCGAAGTGCTCGTCGAGCACTAGCCTGGAGGGACGGTGATCACGAGGCACTGCCTTGCCCCCGACCGATCGGTCCGCGGGCGCCGCCCCGGCTGGATATGTTGACCCCGTCGCCGGGACCGAACGGCTGGGTGATGCCGTCCCCCGACGCGTTCCCGCCGCGGCACCCCAGAAGCATCAGATCTCGTCCAATTCGCTCTGGATGTCGAGGCCACAGAACCTGGCTTCCCCAGGCCCGCGGTCGTGGATCTTGACGAGGATCCCGTCGCCGCGACGGTTCTCCTCCTCGGTACCCCGGCCGATCAGGATCTGGGGCGTCCCGAGGTCGCCTTGACATCACGGCGGCCGGTGCGTAGGGTGCCATGTCGTGACCAATTGCACCAAGTCCTCGGTCCGCAAGAGATTGGTCGCTTTGGTTCGCGGATGAGGCTGGTGCGGTTCTCCGCCGACGGAGCCGAGGGCCTAGGGGTACTGGCCTTGGACGGGGAGCAGGTCACCAGCGTGGAGAAGTTGGTAGGTGCGGCAGCCGGCCGTGATCTTAGTTCGCTTCTCGGCGACGGGCCGCCGGGCTGGGAGGGCGCTCTGGCGGAGGGCGCGGAGGCTGGGGGGGGTCGCCCCCTGCACGAGGTGAGGCTGCTGGCGCCCTGCGCTCCGGTTCGCCGCAACGTCTTCTGTGTGGGCAAGAACTACCGGGAACACGCAGCCGAGATCGAACGCAGCGGCTTCTTGTCCTCCACCTCGGGGCCCCCGGCGCGACCCGCGATCTTCACCAAGGCCACCACCTCGGTGATCGGGCCCCAGGAGGGGATCCCCGACCACGCCGATGTCACCAGCGCGGTCGATTACGAGGCCGAGCTGGCGGTCGTGATCGGCCGGGGTGGCAGCCGGATCCCTCCGGACGAGGCCTGGGAACACGTCTTCGGATACACCATCCTCAACGATGTGACCGCGCGCGACCTGCAGCGGGACCACCAGCAGTGGTTCATCGGCAAGTCCTTGGACGGCTTCTGCCCCATGGGGCCTTATGT
>JBOHUH010000085.1:0-5271 GCA_050733915.1 Candidatus Dormibacteria bacterium
AGGCAGAGTTCGGTCGTCTCCCGGGGCTCGGCCGGCGAGAGGTGGGTGAGGTCCTGGATGCGGGTCAGCCGGTTGAAGACGGTGTTGCGGTGGCAGGGGACGTTTTGGGCCACCTTGGCCACCGACCCGCCCGCGTCCAGGTACAGCCGGAGGGTTCGCAGGAGGGTGTCACGCTCGCTGGGGCTGAGATCGAGGATCGGTCCCAAGGCCCGTCGCACCAGCCGCTGGGCCAGATCCGGGGAGGCAACCAGGAGCACGCTGGCAATCCGGTCATCCAAGCTGGCCACCTCGATCTTGCCGGGTGGAATCGCCTTGAAGGCCAACTCCGCCAGCCGGTAGGCGGCCGCGACCTGGCGCAGCGATTCCACCTCCGGGCTCAGCCCCGCGCGCAAGCTGCCGGAGGAGGTCAGCACCACCCGGCTGGGCGGGCAGCCGGGTCTAGGAGGAGATAGCAGACCGACCAGCCGATCCTGGTGCTGCAGCCACTCGGACCGAACCCCTTGGGCTCGCAGGGCGGCGGCCAGGGAGTCGCCGGTCTCGCGGCCGGGCTCGGTCACCGCCACCATGAAGGGGCCGGCATCGCCCAGGTTCAGCGCGTCGGCGGCCAGGCTCAGGTCGGCGTCGGTGGCGGTGCCGGTGAGCAGCGCGTGGAGCAGGGTCTGGCGCTGGGTGGCGTCGCGGCGGTGCAGTTCTGCCTGGGCCCGCTGGTAGGCGATGGCGACTTCGGACGAGTAGAGGTCAGTCATCTCCCAGACCAGCACCGCGCCCTCGAGGAGCTTGTCCGGCGATACCTCGGGACGACGGGCGGCCTCGTCGACCAGCGACTCCCAGATCACGATCCCGCCCAGCCGGAAGGATCGCAGCAGGCTCTCCAGCGGCAGGCCCTGCTCGGCCCGGCGCGGACCGGTCGCCCGGGCCACCACCAAAGGAGCCTCCCGCTGATCTGGCAGCAGGGTCAGGGCGCAGATGTACTCGCGGAGGTTCTCGCTGCATGATTGGCGCAGATCGTCGTCGGGTACCAGCCGGTGCTTGCGGTAGTTCTCATCCCGGTCGTAGATGGCGGCGACCAGGCGCTCGGTCATCTCCGGGATCTGGTGCAGCAGCCCTCGGGCCAGGGAGGCGACGATCTCCATGGCTCCCGCCGAGGGATTTTGGGCGCTGGGGAGCCCCTCACCTGGGCGAGCGCGGACCTGGACCGTAGCGCTGCCTGCCACTCACTCCTCCTGAGGCCTTGCTGTGCGCAGGCCCAAGCAGTGGTTGCCGAACCTCGGCCAGCGCCCATTGGCTGGCCCGAGATCCCAATGCTAGGCTTGGGCAGATGCCAGGGTCAAGGCTGGTGGACTGCCTCGTCCATCGGTCTGGCGAGGAGGGGGGCGCCGGGGCTGCCCCGTCCGTCCACAGGGGCTGGATAAGCCCGGTTGGCAGCTCGCCCCCGAGGCTGGCGGTGACCGAGTTCCCCACTGCCTGGGGTCGGCGGTGACCTCCGTGATCGCTCCCGCCGACCTTGAGGTTGAGGGAGTGACCGTCCGGTTCAGCGGCCTGACCGCGCTGGATGGGGTGTCGATTTCAGTCCGGCACGGCGAGGTGGTGGGCATCATCGGTCCCAACGGGGCCGGCAAGACCACCTTGTTCAACGTCATCTGCGGCCTGGTGCGCCCCGAGGCGGGCAGCATCCGCTACCGGGGAAGGCAGCTGTTGGGGGTGGCACCTCACCGGCTGATCCGGCTGGGGATAGCCCGCACCCTGCAGGGCCTGGGCCTGTGGCCGACTCTGACCGTGCTGGAGAACGTCGTGCTGGGGGCGGCCCGGCGCCCAAACTTCGGGGCGGCGCTGCTGGGCCTGCCGCACTCCTGGCGGGCCGAGCGGCGGCTGGCCGAGCAGGCCGGCGAGATCCTGGCCGAGTTGGGCATCGCCGAGGTGGCGGGTGCGCGCCCTCGCTCCCTGCCCTACGGGGTGCAGAAGCGGGTCAGCATCGCCCGCGGCCTGATGTCTCAGCCCTCGCTCCTGCTCCTTGACGAACCGGCCAGCGGCCTGTCCAAGCGCGAGGTCGACGAGCTTGCCCACTTGCTGGGCCGGGTCCGGGAGAGCACTACGGTGGCCATCGTCGACCACAACGTCGACCTGGTCATGGAAGCCTCCGATCGGGTGGTGGTGCTCAACGTGGGCCAGGTGATCGCCGACGGGGCCCCGGACGAGATCAGGCGCGACCCCGCCGTGGCCCACGCCTACCTGGGCGGAGCGGTCACCGACGGTGGGGGCTCCGACGGTGCTTGAGGTCAGCAACCTCAGTGTCAGCTACGGGCAGGTCCTGGCCCTGGACCAGGTGTCGCTCAGCGTCCCCGACGGCTCGATAACCGCGGTGCTGGGGGCCAACGGGGCGGGCAAGACCACCCTGGTGCGGACCATCTCGGGGCTGGTCCGACGCCGGTCCGGCTCGATTCGCCTCGCCGGATCCGAGATCAGTACTCTCGCCCCCGAGGCGGTAGCCCGACTGGGTGTGTCCCACGTGCCCGAGGGACAGGGGGTGATCACCGAGCTCACCGTCGAGGAGAATCTGAGGCTGGGCGCCATGGCCCACCGCGGGGGCGACTCCAAGCGTGACCTGGAGGAGGCCTACCTGCTTTTTCCGCCTTTGGCCCAGCGACGGGCTCTGCCCGCAGGCAGTCTCTCCGGAGGTGAGCGGCAGATGCTGGCCCTGGCCCGGGGCCTGGCGGCGCATCCCCGACTCCTGCTGCTGGACGAGCCCTCGCTGGGCCTGGCGAGCCAGGTTCTGGCTGAGATCATGGCCAGGCTGCGAGCGCTGGTGAGCGGGGGTGCGCTGACCGTCCTCTTGATCGAACAGAACGCCCGGAGCGCGCTCTCCGTGGCTGACCGCGCGGTGGTTCTCTCCCTGGGGCGGGTGGTCTCCGGGGATCCCACCGTCGAGCTGCGGTCCGACGCCGAACTGCTCGGTGCCTACCTTGGCTTCTGAGGTCGCCCTAGGCGCGGCTCGGGCCTTGGCGCTGGGGACGGGCTGACCCATGCACACGGTGCTGGTGCTGATCGTCGAGGGGCTGGTCCAGGGCTCCATCTACGCCGCGGTGGCGCTGGGCCTGGTGCTGATCTGGAGAGCCACCCGGGTGATCAACTTTGCCCAGGGCGCCATGGCCATGTTCACCACCTACGTGGCCCTGGTCGCGATCCAGCATGGCCTCTCTTACTGGCTTGCCTTTGTCATTGCCATCCTCTGCGGATTCGCGCTGGGGGCGGTGGTGGAGCGGGTGCTGGTGCGCCCGGTGGAGCTCGCTTCTCCGTTCAACGTGGTCATCCTGACTCTGGGTATCTACCTGTTCCTGGAAGCCATCGTGCCCATGCTCTTCGGGGGCAGCATCAAGTCCTTTCCCCCGGCCTTCGCGATCACCGGGCTGCAGCTGGGCAAGATCCAGGTGCCGCTCTCGGGATTTGACCTCTTCACCTTCGGCTGCCTGGCGGTGGCGGTGATCCTGCTCACGATCCTCTTCCGCAGCACCAATCTGGGGCTGCGGATGCGGGCGTCCGCCTTCGGCCCCGAGGTGTCGCGCCTGCTGGGGATCCGGGTCGGGCGGATGCTCACCGTTGGCTGGGCGCTGGCGGCCGCCCTGGGGGCGCTGGCGGGGGTTTTGATCGCCCCCACCGTGCTGCTGCAGCCCACCTACATGGACGAGGTCTTCATATTCGGATTCACCGGGGCCATCCTGGGCGGCCTGGAAAGCCTTTGGGGGAGCGTGGTCGGCGGCCTGCTGATCGGCCTGGTGCTGACCTTCGTCGGCTACATCAGCCCGGACCTGGAGACTCTGGCGGGGCTGGTGATCCTGGTGGCGATCCTGATGGTGCGGCCGCTCGGGCTCTTCTCCCGAAACCAGCAGCGCAGGGTCTGAGCCGATGGGCAGCGAGAAGGTCAGCACCGCTCCCAGGGTCCGCCACCTGAGCCTCAGGGCGATGATCTGGCGAGCGGCCCTGGAGCGGCCGCTGGTGCGGCACGGGGTGCCCGCCCTGGTGGTGTTCGGTGCCTTCCTGGCCTTCAGCTACCTGGTCAGTCCGTACACCGACTACGAGGCGGCGGGAGTCGCCATCCTGGCCATCGCCGCCGCTGGGTTGACGGTGCTCACCGGGGTCAACGGGCAGATCTCGCTGGGTCATGGGGCGCTGATGGCGGTGGGGGCATACACCACCGCCCTGCTGCTCGAGTGGCAGCCCAATCTGGCCATGATCTTGGTCCTGGCGATATCGGTGGCGGTCACCGGGATCACCGGTCTGTTCTTCGGGGTGGCCGCGGCCCGGCTCCGGGGGCCATACCTGGCCGGGGTCACTTTGACCTTGGCCCTGGCTCTGCCCCAGCTGGCGCTGCACTTCTCATCGATATTCGCCGGCGAGCAGGGCATCCCGATCAGCCCGCCCACCGCCCCCGGCTGGCTGGGAGCGAGCTTCTCGCTGGAGCAGTGGCTGGCCTGGGTGACCGTGCTAGCCGGCCTGGTGACCCTGATCCTGCTGGCCAATCTGCTGCGCAGCGGGGTGGGCCGTTCGCTGAGGGCGGTTCGCGACGACGAGGTCGCGGCCCAGCTGGCCGGCATCCACCCGGGCCGGGCCCGGGTGACTGCCTTTGTGATCAGCGCCGCCTGTGCCGGACTGGCGGGCTCGCTCTTCGCCTACTGGCTGGGCCTGGCCGCGCCTGGGGGCTTCGCGGTCACCCTCTCGCTGCAGCTGCTGATCGCGATCGTGATCGGAGGCCTGGGCAGTCTGGTGGGGGCGGTCTGGGGGGCCCTCTTCGTGATCGTGGTCCCCGACCTCACCAGCGGACTCGCCAGCACCTACAACTTCCCCAGCTCGGTAAGCAACAACCTGCCCCAGGCGATCTTCGGGGCGGTGCTGGTGCTGGCGATCCTGCTCTTCCCCAGCGGGATCCAGGGTGGACTGATCCGCCTCGGCGGCCTCGGTCGGTCGAGCTGGCGGCAGCTCAGGAGGGAGCGCGGTGCGGGATAGTCGACCAACTCGCAACCAGGTGTGCGAAGAAGTGAGGCGCCAACGCCAATCAGGGATGGAGGAGACATGATGAAGCCACGGACGGCACTCAGATTGGCCGCCCTCGCCGGGCTGGCCGCGGTGATGGCGGCCTGCGGGGGCGGCAGCGGTGGCGGCGCAGGGCCGACCAAGAACACCGCCTCGGCACCGGGTATCACCCCCAACTCGATCAGCATCGGCAGCACTCAGCCGCTGACCGGGGTGGCGGCGCCGGGGTACGACGAGATCGCCCCA
>JBOHUH010000086.1:0-6656 GCA_050733915.1 Candidatus Dormibacteria bacterium
GAGCCGCTGGGCGCGGGTCGCCAGTGGTCGGTCCACCCGCCGCCGGAGATGTAGAGCAGGCCGTTGACCGCCTCCACATGGTTGGCGAGGATCAGATTCTCGATCCGCGGGACGTCCATGGCGGCCTCAGTCTGCGCCATCGCCGGCCTCAGGTTGGGACTCAGGGGAGGCTGCGGACCCTGAGGTCAGCTCACTCCACAGGAAGCGGTGAGGGCTTGGCGCGGGCCATTTCCTCGCGGAGTTGCTGCAGTCCGACGCTGCCCAGGTCCAGGGCCTGGCGGTGGAAGTTCTTGAGGCTGAAGCTGGCCCCCCAGGAGCGCCGCGCCTCCTCCCGGACCTCGAGCCAGACCCGCTCGCCCAGCTTGTAGGAGATGGCCTGGGCGGGAACCCCCAGGTAGCGGTCGACCTCCCCTGAGGAGAACTCCGGGCTCCTCCCCGAGCGCGCGGCCATGAACTCCACCGCCAGCGGACGATTCCAGGTCTCCCCGGGGTGGTACGGCTGAGCCTCGGGAATGCGGAGATGAAGGTGGAGTCCGATGTCCACCACCACCCGGGCGGCCCGAAACGCCTGGTTGGCCAGCATCCCCAAGTAGTAGTCGGGGTTCTCCAGATAGCCCAGCTCACCCATCAGCCGCTCGCTGTAGAGGGCCCAGCCCTCGACATGCCCGGAGATCAGGCCAAGCAGCCCCTGGAAGGGGTTGACCCTCTCTCCCATCCAGCAGATGTGACCGAGCTGGAGGTGGTGCCCGGGGACCCCCTCGTGGTAGGCGGTGGAGATCTCGGTCCAGAGCGGGAAGTGGGTCCGGCCCAGGGTCGGGTACCAGGTCCGGCCCGGCCGGCTGAAGTCCTGGGCGGGTGGGGTGTAGTACATCGCGACGCTGCCCCCCGGGGGGGCCAGCATGGCCTCCACCCGCTGCACCGGCTCCGGGATGTCGAAGTGGACCTGGTTGAGCCTGGCCATGGTCTGGTCCAGGAAATCCTGGTTCCAGGCCCGGAAGTTCTCCTCCCCCTCGATGGCCCGGGCGGGGTCTTCGTCCAGCAGCCGGTGGACGTCGGAGATAGGCGCCCCGGGCAGGATCCGCTCCCCGGTCTGGAGCATCTCCTCCTCTATGCGCGCCAGCTCCTCCCAGCCCCAGGCGTACGTCTGCAAGGCGTCGATCTCGATGCCGTTGAAAACCCGGCAGTGCAGTTGGTAGAGCTCGGGACCGCAGCCCTCGTCCTCGCGGGCCAGGGCCAGGTAATCGCGCTCCAGATAGTCGCCGAACCCGAGGTAGGCCTGGTCGGCGGCTCGGGCAGCGTCACCGAGCCGGCCGCGGAGCGACGTGCTCTGGCCCTGGTAGCCGGCGGTCAGGCCCGTGAAGAAACCGGCGCCTCCCTCGGCGCCACCCCAGCGCCGGGCCCGGGCGATCGAGAGCCGGGTCTGGTTGCGATCCGCCATCCGGCCGCGGCTCACCCCCTGCTCCAGGGTCCGTCGCATCGAGGCGATGCAGCCGGCGACCTTCTCGATCCGCTCCGCGACCACCTCCCACCCTGGGTCGCTGGAGCGATCCATCAGGTCGAAGACCCGGCAGGTGCCGGTCATGGGCCCAAAGACGCTGAGGTCGCGAAGCCACTCCCCGGAGTCGTAGACGTCGACCTCCACCTGGAGCCGGTCGCGCATGACCGCCAGCGCCAGCCGGTCGGACTCGCTCTCCGGGGCCAGCCCCTGGAGCCTTGCGAGAGTGGACCTGGCCAGGTCGGCCCGGGCCGCCTCGCCGTCTGGCGAGTAGTCGGTGAGGTCCCGGTCGTGACCCAGGGTGCCCCGGGAGGTGGCGGCGGTGGGGTCCAGCTCGGAGTTCCGCCGCAGGAACTCGTGGGCGAGGTCATCGACGGTGGACATTCCCTGCCCCTCCTTGGACTGGCGGACTGGCTCTGTGGGACGGCGCGCCGGAGTGGCGCTCAGCTTAGGTTCTCGACCACCAGGGCGATCCCCTGACCCACCCCGATGCACATCGTCGCCAGCCCGAACTGGAGCTGCCGGCGGTGAAGCTCGTGGATCAGGGTCACCAGGATCCTACTGCCCGAGCACCCCAGGGGATGCCCCAGGGCGATGGCCCCTCCGTTGGGGTTGACCCGCTCGTCCCCGGCACCCAGCCCCAGCTCCTGGAGCACCGCCAAGGACTGGGCCGCGAAGGCCTCGTTGAGCTCGATCAGGCCGAGGTCCTGGAGGCTGAGGCTGGCCCGCTCCAGGGCCTTGCGGGTTGCCGACACCGGCCCTATTCCCATCACCCGCGGCGGAACCCCGGCCACCGCCATGCTCCGGATCGCCGCCATCGGGGTCAGGCTGTTGGCGGCGGCGAATTCGGCGGAGGTGAGGAGCAGCGCCGCGGCGCCGTCGTTGAGGGAGCTGGAGTTGCCGGCGGTCACCGTCCCGTCGCTGGCGAAGGCCGGCCGCAGCTGGCCCAGCCGCTCCAGCGAGGTGTCCGCGCGAGGGCCCTCGTCACGGGTCACCAGGGCGGCCTTGGTCGGGACCGGGAAAAGTTCGTCGTCAAACGCGCCCCGCTCCTGGGCGGCCAGCGCCCGGCGGTGGCTGTTCAGGGCGAACTGGTCCTGGTCGGCGCGCCCGATCGAGAACATCCGAGCCACGTTCTCGGCGGTCTCCCCCATGGCGTCGGTGCCGTAGAGCTCCTCCATCTTGGGGTTGACCAGGCGCCAACCCAAAGCGCTGTCGTAGAGCGCCCGCTCCCCGCGTGGGAAGGCCCGGTCCGGCTTGGGGATCACCCAGGGCGCCCGGCTCATCGACTCGACTCCGCCGCCGATGATCGCCTCCCCGTCGCCGTGCCAGATCGCCCTGGCGGCGTCGATCACCGCCTCCAGGCCGCTGCCGCAGAGTCGGTTGATGGTGCATCCCCCAACCTCGACCGGGAACCCCGCCAGCAAAGAGGCCATCCGGGCGACGTTGCGGTTGTCCTCGCCCGCCTGGTTGGCGCAGCCCAGGTAGACATCCTCGAGCGCGGCGGGATCCAGGCCCACCCGGTCGACCAAAGCCCGCAGAACCAGGGCGGCCAGGTCGTCCGGGCGCACCGAGGCCAGCACCCCTCCGTAGCGCCCGATCGGCGTCCGCAGGCCGTCCACGATCACCGGGTCGCCCAAATGCCACCTCCGAGATCCGCCAGAACCGCCCCGGCGCAAGTCCCCTGCCACCAGCCCGATCGGTCCGGTCCTCGGTGGACGGCCAACCTCGAAAGCTTAGAGCGAGGGCGGGGCCGACCCCTCGATCAGAACGAGAAGTCGTCGTAGATCGAGCGCCGGGAGCGGTCGCCGGCCGAGACCATCTCGGTCACCCGCCGGGGGTGGGGGGCGGCCGCCCTCCCGCGCCACCGCCGGGGTGGTCGGCGCTGGCGCGAAGAGGGCCGGCGCCGCGGCCGGTTGGGGCCATGACCGCGGTCCTGGCCGGACCCGGTGATCGAGAGCCAGAGCACGTCGAGGCCGGACCCCAGGAGTTGGCCCAGCCGAACAACCACCAACCGCAGTGCCTCGGCCGCGACCGGGGCCCGGCGGCGCAGGAAGCGCCAGATCAGCTGCCGATAGAGGAGGACCAGCAACATGCCGTCGAGCAGCAGCAGGACGGAGCTCCACCCACCCAGTTGGGTGGCATAGAGCTGGCGGGCGGCGAGCGCCTTGCGGGCGGCCGCGGCCCTGGCCTCGGCCCGCCGGTAGGCGATCAGCCGGGTGTCGATCCTCTCGATCTGGGGGGCGTACGCGAGCACCCCCCGGTCGAGCCCCTGGGCGACGGTCCGCCGGAAGCTGCTGTCCGCCAGCAGCTCAGAGTCCTGCTGGTTGCTCATGAAGCCGACCTCGATGGTCACCGCCGGCATCGGGGTGTGCACCCAGAGCTGGGGCAGCATCTCCGTTCCCCGGTCGCCCATCCCCTTGGGCGCGATCGCCGCGGCCATGCCCTTGCTCAACTGCTTGGCCAGCCGCGCGTCCCGGGCGTGGGGCATGAAGACGGTCGCCCCCTCCAGGCTGTCGTCGGTCCAGTCGTTAACCCAGAGACTGAGGAGCACCTTGGCGTGCGCCTGGCTGGCGACCTGGGCGGCGCGCTTGATGGTGACGTCGGTGTCGGTGGTCCGGGTCATCACCACCTTCACCCCCTGGGCCTCCAGGTCGCGCCGGAGGTCCAGGCCCATGGCGAGGGTGACATTCTTCTCCCTGAGGCCGTTGAAGGGGGAGATCGCCCCGGGGTCCACCCCGCCGTGGCCGGGCATGATCGCGACCACGTACTGCTGGGGCGCCTTGAGATGCGAGACCACCGCCGCCGGGGCAGCCGGGGACGCCAGGAAAGTCCCGGTGACGAGACCACCGCCCAAGGCGGCGATCCCGAGGGCCAGGGCTGGGACGTGGAGAGGACGGGTTGGCCCCTTGCGCATCGCGACGGCGCCAGTATAGGCCGGCGATCGGGGTCAGTTCAATCCATCCCATTTCGCCGGCGCGAGGGTCCACCCGCGACGCTCGGATTGACAGCAGCGCCGAAGTCTCCGCACCCTGAGCTCAGGGGCAGCCGGCCCGGCGCACCAATGGGAGGATCACTTGCCAGAGAGCTCAGCTCCTGACCACGACGAGCTGCCCCGGCTGGAGTTGCTGTTCCAGGCGGCAAGATCAACGCCCCAGTCTCTGCCTGCCGAGCTGGGCACCGGCTACGGCAGCCAGCTCGACCTGGCTCCGGACCTGGTCTACGCCAACTTCGTCACCTCGTTGGATGGGGTGGCCGTGGTGGGGCCATCCTCGGGCTCCACCATCAGCGGAAAGAGCCAGGCCGACCGGATGGTGATGGGGCTCTTACGCTCCTGCGCGGAGGCGATCCTGATCGGCGCGGGGACCCTCTCGGGCAGCCCCGGCCACGTCTGGACCGCCTCCCACGTCTACCCACCCATGAGCCATGCCTTCGCCGAGCTCCGCCGCCGCCGGGGACTCGCCGAACTGCCCCAGTTGGTGGTGGTGAGCGGCTCCGGGAGGCTCCCCCTCGACCATCCCGGGTTAGCCCTCCCGGCGCTCATCCTGACCTCCCGGGCGGGCGAGGCAGCGCTGCAAGGCGTGGATCGGCACCACGTCGTCTCCCTGGGGGACGGCCCGAAGTTGGACCCCGCGAAGGTGCTCGAGGCGGTCCACCATGAGGGGCACCGGTCCATCCTCTGCGAGGGCGGTCCCCAGCTCCTGGGAAGTCTGCTGGAGCGAGACCTGCTGGACGAGCTCTTCCTCACCCTCTCGCCGCTCCTGGCCGGGCGGACCGCGGCGGCGCCGCGCCCGGGGCTGGTGGAGGGAGTCGACCTTTTGGGCCGGGGGCGCAGGTCCACCCCGACGCTCCACACCGTGCGCCGGGCCGGTTCACACCTCTTTCTGCAGTACCGGCTGCATGGCTGATTGGCGGCGCCGCTGACCCTCCCGGCCCTCCGCGAGA
Source organism: Candidatus Dormibacteria bacterium (assembly GCA_050733915.1). GTDB lineage: Bacteria > Chloroflexota > Dormibacteria > Aeolococcales > Bog-877 > Bog-877. The sequence goes on from JBOHUH010000086.1 coordinate 5,438, forward strand.
CCGGCGCTATGATGGAATTCCGACCTTCAAGCTGGAGAGATGCTCATGAGTGACACCATCGCGGGGACCGCAGCAGTCGGCGACGCCGAGTGGCGCACCCGGCTTAGCCCGGAGGAGTTCCACGTGCTCCGTGAGAAGGGCACCGATCCGCAGTTCTCGGGGGAGTACACCCATCCCGGCGCGAAGGGGACGTTCCGCTGCGCCGGCTGTGGAGCCGAACTGTTCCTTTCGGACACCCAGTTCGACTCGGGCTCGGGCTGGCCCAGCTTCAGCGCGCCGGTTGACCTCACCCACGTCGAGACCGCCGAGGACAAGAGCCTGGGCCGGACCCGAACCGAGGTGACGTGCAGCCGCTGCGGTGGGCACCTCGGCCACCTCTTTGACGACGGACCGGCGCCCACCGGGCAGCGCTGGTGCATCAACTCCACCAGCCTGAAGCTGGATCCCGGCGACACCGGCTGAAATAGTCCGATCTCGCTCCGCGGCGGGCCGCGGAGCACCCACGGGGCTAAGAAACGGCGATGGACTGCGCCCGGTGAGCGCTGCTCCACCGCCCCGCGCAGGGCTCGGTTTCCTTTGGGCCCGGTCGGCCCGGCCGCGGCGGCCTCAGCAGGCTGATCAACCTCTCGCGGTCGCCCGGCTCCAACCGGAGGGTGCCGCAGACCGCCGGCAAGGGCGCTCCCGGGGACCGCGCGGCAGCTCCGGGCGATCCACGCGGGCGCCGGACCTAGCCATTCCGGCCATCCCATCCCTCCCGCCCGGCGGCGATGATTGGGGCATGGCCCACAGCACCGGCGCCCCCCCGCCAACGCATGGCTGAGGCCGTCGACGCGGTGGTGGTGGGCAGCGGCCCCAACGGGCTGGCGGCCGCGGTGACCCTGGCCGCGGCGGGGCTGGAGGTGGTGGTTTTGGAAGGGGCGGACAGCCCGGGTGGCGGCTGCCGGACCGAGCAGCTCACCCTGCCCGGCTATCAGCACGACGTCTGTTCCACCGCCCATCCCCTCGCCGTCTCCTCCTCGTTCTTCCGGCGCTTCGGCCTGACCGCGCGGGGAGTCCGCATGGTCCACCCCGAGGTGGTCTTCTGCCACCCTCAGGACGGCGGCTCGGCGGCCGTGGTGCGGCGCTCGGTCGGGGAGACCGCCGCCGGTTTGGGGGTGGACGGGCCCACCTACCGCCACCTCTTCGAGCCTTTGGTGCGACACGCCGACGAGATCGGGGG
>JBOHUH010000087.1:0-18103 GCA_050733915.1 Candidatus Dormibacteria bacterium
GGTACTCGGTCCACATCGCCGTGATCACATAGGTGAACTGCTGGCAGTTCCGGTTGGTGAGCACGATGGTGTCGCCCGTCTTGAGGGTACCCAGGGGCTCGAAGTTGGGCTCGCGGTGCAGCGCGTATAGCCCGTTCCCCGGCTGCCCGGGACCGGGGGTGGTCGCGTAGTGGACCACCGAGCGCGAGAGCAACATCGACCAGGTCCCGTTGCCGGCCACCCCCTCGATGCCGTCGAGGCTGGGGAAGTCGATCAGGGCATAAGAGGAGGCCGAGGAACCACCGCCGCAGCCGGGTGTGGTGACCAGCGGGCTGGCCCCGGGCTGCGGCACCGTCTTGGTGCGGGGCAGCGGCTGACTCAGCGCTGAGCCTGGGTCCTTCCACTCATGTAAGGCCTGGGCATCGGCATGGGAGCGCTGCAGCACTCCCACCAGGGGCGGGATGAACACCGCCAGCCCGGCCACGATTAATAGGATGCCACCAGCCGCGAGGACGGCGCCCAAACGCCGCCGCCCGCTCCAGTCGGAAATGGCACGCCAAGCATTCTTCATCGACCGCTCCATGCTTCCCCCGCGATCATCGTAACCGAAGGCCGAATTCGACCGGCCACCGTCACAGCCCCCGCCCAGCTTGTTACTCAGCCGTGCCCATACCACGATTTGCCGATTGGAGCAGGCCGGACAGAATCGAAGCGTGAGTCAATTCGCCAGCGTCGACAGCGAAGGAGGGTGGGGGCCGGTGACCGCCGTTTCTGGGTTGGCGGCCTCCAAGATCCTGGTCATCGACGACGACCCCGCCATGGTCCAGTTGGTGGAGCTGATCGCCGCCGAGAACGGCTACGAGGTGGTCAGCGCCACCACCGGAGCTACCGGGCTCCGGCTCACCCTGGAGACCGAGCCCGACCTGGTCCTGCTCGACCTGGTCCTCCCCGACATGAGCGGGGTCGAGGTCTGCCGGCGGCTGCGCTCGGCGGGGATCAAGGTGACCATCCTGATGATCAGCTGCCTGCACGACCCCGAGGACGTGGTGGTGGGCCTTGAGGTCGGCGCCGACGACTACCTGCGCAAGCCCTTTGAGGTGCGCGAGCTGGTGGCCCGGATCAACGCGCGACTGCGGCGTGCCCAGCTCGCCCGCGAGGCGGGCGGTGTGGAGCGGCTCCACTTTCCCGGCTTGAGCATCGACGTAGGCCGCCACGAGGTTCGTCGCGAAGGTCGGTCGGTCGCCCTCACCCCAACGGAGTTCAAAATCCTGGTGGCGCTGGCGCGTCAAGCGGGCGCGGTGGTGCCCCGTCCCCAGCTCATCGCCGAGGTTTGGCGCAACCGCGACCCCTACCACGTGCACTCACTCGACGCTCACCTCTACCGGCTGCGCCGCAAGATCCAGCCGCGCAGTGACGGCGCTCGTTACCTACATGCCGTGATTGGCGCCGGCTACCGTTTTGAGTACCAGCCCCCGCGCAGCGAATCCAAGCGGCAGCCGGTGCCCTACCTGCGTCTAGCCCACTAGGGGTAGATCCCGCGGACCTTGGCGGCCCGTGCCACCCGGCCCACCGCGATCAGGTAAGCAGCTTCTCGAAGCGACACCTTCTGGCGCGCGTGGTAGGCCCAGACCTCCTCGCTGGCGCGCAGCATGGCCCGCTCCAGCTGGCTGTTGATCTCGTCGCCGTCCCAAAAGAACGACTGCAGGTCCTGGACCCACTCGAAGTACGAGACGGTGACCCCACCGGCATTGGCGAGAATGTCCGGCACCACCACGATTCCGTCCTCCGCCAGCACCGCCTCGGCGCTTGGGGTTATCGGTCCGTTGGCACCCTCCGCGACGATGCGCGCGCGCACTTGGGTGGCGTTGGAACTGTTGATGGTGGACTCCACTGACGCTGGTACCAGCACCGTGACCGGCAACCCCAGTAGCTGGTCCCGGGTGATCAACTCGCCAGGCACCTTGGCTTCGGGCAGCCGCCCGCCGGCGGTCTTTACCTCCTCCAAACGCGCCAGATCGAGACCCTGGTCGCAGTGCCAGCCGCCGTGGCTGTCGGAGACGGCTACGACCCGGCAGCCGGCCGCGGCCAGCAGGCGGGCACAGGTGCGGCCCACCTTGCCGAACCCTTCCACCGCCACCGTCGAGCCCTCCAGGCTGAGCCCGGTGTTACGCAGCGCGTGCACCAGGATGATCGCCAGGCCACGACCGGCGGCCTCCGCCCGTCCCACCGAGCCACCCGCCTCGATCGGTTTGCCGGTCACCGCCGCGGTCACCGAGAAGCCCTTGTGCATGGAGACGGTATCCATGATCCAGGCCATGATCTGCGGACCGGTGCCGATGTCCGGCGCCGGGATGTCCCGCTCTGGTCCCAAGAGCAGGCTGATTTCAGTGGTGTAGCGACGCGTCAGCCGTTCCAGCTCGCGGGGACTCATTTGGTGGGGATCCACCCGGACCGCACCCGCGGCGCCGCCGAAGGGCAGCGACATCAAGGCACTCTTCCAACTCATGGCCATCGCCAGCGCCTTGGTCTGATCGAGAGTGGCCTCGGCTTCGTAGCGAATCCCGCCCTTGGCGGGGCCACGCGCAATGCTGTGATGCACGCGATTGCCGACAAACACCTGGACCGACCCGTTGTCGAGCACTACCGGGAAGTGCACCTGGAAGATCCGTTTGACTTCCCGCAGCACCATCCGCGCTTCGTCGTCGAGATGCAGAAGCTCGGCCGCCTGATCCACGCGGTGTTGGGCGGTGCCATACAGATCTTCGCTGCCCGAAGTCGGAGCGACCGCGATCACTGCGTCAGTATAGGAGTGTCGTCGGCCCTAGTTGGGAAGCTGACTGCCACCTGCGACGGGCCGGTAACACTTTGCCCAAAGCCGCCAAAGTGGTTGACACGGTGACGCGCATGCACGATTGTGTGGCACAATCAGGTCAGCGTACTCGTGCGGACACCCGGTTTGGCACGTCTTCGTCCACATCACAAGCACAACCGCGGTAATAGTCAACGATCAGTCTGGACTTCGGGGCACCCACATGAAGGTTAGTTCCCCGAAGTCCAAATGGAGGAATCCAATCGATGCCACGAACGCCCCGGAGAACTAGCGCCAGGCGCAGCCCTGCGCGCGCGGCGGCGAGGACCACGCGGAGGCCCAGCGCCAAGCGCAGCACGGCTACACGAACTGGCGTGCGCCGCACCACCGCGAGGCGGACCACCGCCAGGCGGGCGACTCGGACCCCGGCCAGCGCGGCCACATTAAACCGGACCATCACCACCCAGCTCAAGGCGTTGGAGAAGCGCCTCGTCGATATCGAGAAGAAGCTGGACGCCGCGGTCAGCCATAGCCCGGCACCTGCCCGCGCCGGGCGCAAGCCGGCTCGGCGCACCGCGACGCGGCGCACCACCGCGGCGCGACCCGCGACCCGCACCCGCCGGACCACGGCTCGGACCAGCTCCGCGCGCCGCCGCACCACCACGCGGACGACACCCGCCCGGGCCACCACCCGGCGTCGGACCGCCCGTTCGGCGACCCCCACGGCGGCGCGCCGCGCGACCGCCACGCGCACCACCAGAACCCCACGCACCACCACCACCCGCCGCCGCAGCAGCGCAGCCGCTGCTGCGGCCAAGCCGGCCCGGCGCACCGCCCGGCGTCGGGGTCGGGTCACGTTGGCCGCGGCTTCGGGGGCCGGCAGCTCCTAAGCCTCGAGGCGCTGAACTTCCGAAAGTAAGGGAGCGGGTTTTCGGACCCGCTCCCTTTTCGCTTGGTCTCTAGCTCAGCTCAGCCTGCCAGAGCCCGGCGCAGTCGCTGCCCGGCCTCGACGACATCCCCTCGACTCACATCGAGGTGGGTGACGCAGCGCACGGTATGGCCGCTGAAGGGAACCGTCAGCACCCCTTCCGCCGCGGCGCGGTCGACGACCCGGCTGGCATCCTCGACCGTCTCCAGCAGGACGATGTTGGTCTGGGCCGGACTCGGGTCGCGGAGCAGCCCGGGCGCCCCGCCCAACGCTGCCACCAGCTCTTGGGCGTGGCGATGGTCGTCGACCAGGCGCTGCATGTTGTGGTCCAGGGCGAAGATACCGGCCGCGGCCAGGATCCCCACCTGACGCATCCCCCCGCCCAGACGCTTGCGCCAGGTGTGGGCTCGTACCCGGGCCGCCGCGGCGCCGACCCAGAGGGTGCCGGCGGGACAGCCGAGCCCCTTGGACAGCGAGAAGGTGAGCGAGTCGGCGCAGCCAGCGAGCTCTGAGATGGTCAGGCCCAGGCTGGCCGCGGCGTTGGCCAGCCGCGCCCCGTCGAGGTGCACCGTGAGGCCCATCTGGTGTGCTGCCTCGCTGGCCCGGAGGAGATCGGCCGCCGGGGCGACCGCGCCGCCGCGGCGATTGTGACTCTGCTCCAGACACAGCAGCGCGGTGCGCGGCTCGTGGTCGGGATCGGCCAGCCGCTGCAGCGAGTGCAGTTGCTCCGGGGTGGGACAGCCGGCCAGCGGTGCATCAAAGTTGCGCAACTGGACTCCGGCGACCACCGCGGTGCCGGCTAGCTCGTAGTGGAGAATGTGCGACTCGCAGTCGAGGAGCACCTCCTCGCCGGGGCTGGTGGCACTGGCCACGGAGATCAGGTTGGCCATGGTGCCGCTGGGACACAGCAGTGCCGACTCCTTACCCAGGAGCGCTGCGACCCGTTGCTCCAGCCGCCGCACGGTGGGATCCTCGCCAAACACGTCATCACCGACCTCGGCGTCGGCCATCGCCTGGCGCATGGCGGAGGAGGGACGGGTGACGGTGTCGCTGCGGAGGTCGACCACGGCGCTCATCGCAGGGCTCATGCTAGAGCCTGATTGGCGGCGCCGGCTCAGCCCCCGACCGGATCCGCCGCCGGTGCGGGCAGATCCAGGAACTCCACCCGGTTGCGCCCGTTGCGCTTGGCGGCGTAGAGGGCACGATCGGCCAGGTCCAGCAGGTTGCGCGCGCCTTTGGAGTCCTCGGGGAAGGTGACCCCGCCAATGCTGACGGTGATCTGAATCTCGGTACCGTCGGCGAGACGTACACACATCTCCTCGACGGCGGCGCGAATCTTGCCGGCGACGGTCACGGCGTCGGGGCGCGCGGTGTTGGACATGACCACCACGAACTCCTCGCCGCCGTAGCGGGCGGCGAGGTCGGACTTGCGGACGGTCTCCACCATCAGGCTGGCGAACTGGCGCAGCAGCCGGTCGCCAGCGGGATGTCCGTGAGAATCGTTGACCTCTTTGAAGTGGTCGAGGTCGAGCATCAGCACCGAGAGTGGCGAGCTCGCCCGCTCCGCGACGTTCACCTGCTGATCGAGGTAGCCGACCAAGAAGCGGTAGTTGTAGAGACCGGTCATCTCGTCGGTGGTGGCCTCGCGCTGGGTCACCGCCAGACGGGTGCTCTTGTCGACGGCCACCACCACCTGGTCGGCGACGCCGCGGCAGAGGGTGTAATCCTCCTCCACGTAGGGCTTGCGTTTGTTGGCCACCACCAAAAGCCCCAGGTCGAGGTCCTCGGAGCGCAGCGGTTCCGCCAGGCAGTCGCGCAGGCCGAGGCGCTCCTCGGGGGTCCCAATTTCCTCGGGGCTGAGGTGGGTTCGAACCAGAAAGCGCGGCTCGCGAATCAGGCTGCCCAGGATTCCCGGGCTGCCCTCCAGCTCGGCCCAGCTCAGGGCCGGCTCCCCACTCGCGGACCAGACCACAATGCCCTTGGGCGACTGCACCTGGGGACGCAGCAGGATCAGGGCCAGGTCGGCCTCGAGCAGGCCCACCAGGCTGCGCAGCACCTGAACCAGGGCCTGCTCCATGGGAGCATTGCCGGTGAGGGTGGAGGCGATCACGGTGCGCCCGGTGGCGATCAGCAGCTGACGTCGCAGCTGCTTGCGCACCAACTCAAAGTTGGCGGCCAGCCGGGTTATCTCCGAGGCGCCGGAGTCGATCGCCACCGGGGCGGCATAGGCGTCAAGACCGAGCCGCTGCACCGCCAAGTCCAGGCGGCGCAGGGGCCGGTTGAGGAAGTGCTCGGCGAGCAGGAACACCACCACCATCCCCAGGAGCAGGACTCCGGCCACCGCCAGCGCCAGGGGAAGCGCCAGCCCGGCCACGGTGACTCCGGTGCTGGCGTCGGACTCCAGCACCAAGAGGCTGGCCACCGCCGCACCGTCGGACCGGCGCAGCGGGCGCTCGGCGACCGCGAAGTCGGTGGACCCGACATTGGCCTGGCCCACCCGACCGGCCCTCCCGGTGGCCCGGAGCAGGGCCGCCGGCAACCGCGCCCCGCTCGGATAGCGGGTCCCGTCCAATTTGGTGGCAAGGGCCAGCCGGCCCCCGATGGTGAGGGCGGCGGTGGAGTGGAGCCCGGCGGTGTCCACCAGTTGCTGGGCGTAGCGCAAGGCGGCGGCGTCGACCGGGGTGACCACCACCACCCGGTCATGGGACCCCGACCTCCCAGGCACCCCGGCGACTCCAATCCCAGCCACCTCTCGCGGCCCCGTGCTGGCGAAGAAGCCCCCGCCCGCGGCGGCGGGACAGCTGATGCTGGAGCCGCTGGTGCCGGCCGCCACGCGGGCGACTCTGGACGCGGTGGGCAAGGAGCCTGGGGCTTCGCCTAGGACCTGGCCGTTGCCGCCGATGAGGAGCAGCTCCTGGCCCCGGCCGGCACCGACCACCACCGCCTTTGCCAGCGCCGCGAGCTGGCTGCTCCCGGCAGAGTAGGCGGCAGCGGTGGCCGGCTGGGCGGCCACCTCGCACGCGAAGCGCTGGGAGGCGGTCGCGGTCTGCATCCGGACCACCGTGGAGGCCAGGTCGGCGGCCCCCCGGCCGGACACCAGCTGCTGCTGCTGCCGCGCCTGCTGGGTCTCGACGAAGGCCACCGCCCCGGCAGCCAGCGCCGTGGCCAGCCCGACCGCCACCAGCACCAGGGCAAAGCGAGCGGTGAAGGACTTGCCGCGAACGCGACGGCGCGGCGCTGCTCGGTTTGCCAAACTTGGTGCCCTACCTGGTCAGATGACGTTGGCGGTGCCCACAGCCCCGGCCGTTCTGGGCCAGGTAGGAAGGTGTGTTGAGAACCCCGAGGCCGTCATCAGGCACCCGCCCTATGATGTCTCCCACCGTAGTCGTCCAGATCCGCTCCTTGGGTATGCGCCGGTAGCGATGAAGTGACACCGGCCATACGTTCCGATGACAGGTGGGCGGGGTCGGCGACGGCCGCCCTGACCCCCCTTGGCTGTGGAGGTTAATCGCCAGTGCCGGAAGTGGTGGTGTCCTTTCTGGACGGGGAGGTCCTCTATGGGGAGCTACCGCGTCTGCACATGGACGACCCCTTCGTGGACCTGGACCTGCACACCCTGGACGGGAACGCCCGCCAGGCGCTGGTCCCGGTGAACGGGGTGCGCCAGATCGATCTCACCACGGTGGACCAGCCTGGCCGCGAGTTGGACCTCAAGGAGCTGGCCCGAGTGGCCCTGCACTTCATCGACGGCCAGGTGACGCGGGCCCACGTGGTCTCCCCGGCCTCGCTGCAGCGCTTCGGCGCGATCTGGGACGTGATCGACGCCGGAAGCCGCGAGCACAAGATCTGCGCCATCCCCTACACCGCCCTCAAGGGGGCCTTCTACGTGCGTCGCTGGGACACCCGCTCACCGGTCGAGCGGACTCGGTCGGTCGGCCCGGGGCCGCCGGAGCAGCGCCGCCACCTGGCCGAGATCCAGGCCCGGCGCAGCCGGGAGCGCATGCTCCGGCACCTGCCCCGCACCCCGACGGTCCTGCTCGACCGAGTTCAGCAGGAGCCTGGCGGGTCCACCCGGCGGCCCCGCCCGGGCAAGCGCCCCGCTCCCGGCAACCCCGAGCCGAAGGACTCGTGAGGGTAGCCGTCACCGGGGGGGCAGGCTTCATCGGCAGCCACCTCAGCGACCGGCTGCTGGCCGAGGGTCACCAGGTGGTGGTGATCGACGACCTCAGCAGCGGCCGCCGCGAGCAGGTCAGCCCGGAGGCCACCTTCCACCGGCTCAGCGTCACCAGCGAATGGCTGCCGCGGGTGGTACGCCGCGAACGGCCGGAGGTGATCTATCACCTGGCGGCTCAGATCGACGTGCGCGCGTCGGTCAGCGACCCGCTGCGCGACGCCTCGGTGAACGTCTTGGGTACGGTCCGGCTCCTGGAGGCGGCGGTCCGGGCCGGGGTCCGCCGGCTGGTCTTCGTCTCCTCCGGCGGGGCCATCTACGGCGACACCCAGTTGCTGCCCACCCCGGAGACCCATCCGCTGCGGCCGGACTCTCCCTACGGGGCGGCCAAGGCCGCCGGGGAGGCGTACCTCAGCGCCTTCGCCAACTCCTTCGGCCTGGAGACCGCGGTACTGCGCCCGGGCAACGTCTACGGTCCCCGCCAGGATCCCCGGGGCGAGGCCGGGGTGATCGCCATCTTCGCCGGGATGCTGCTGACGGGGAACGCCCCGCTGATCAACGGAGACGGGCTGCAGACGAGGGACTACGTCTTCGTGGACGACGTGATCGAGGCGGCGCTCGTCCTTCTGGACGGCCCTCTGGGGCAGTACAACATCGGCACCGGCCGCGAGAGCAGCGTGCTGGAGGTGGCCCAGGCGCTGGCCCAAGCGGTCTCCACCCTCCGCCCTGGAAGCATCCTGCCCCCTCCTCGGCACGGCCCCGGTCGGACCGGGGAGCAGCGGCGCAGCTGCCTCGACTGCACCCTCGCCAACTCGCGCCTCGGCTGGGCGGCGCGGGTCGACCTTAGCGAGGGGATCAGACGCACCGCCGGCTACTTCGCGGGCGGCAGCACCGCCTACTTGTAGCGGAAGGTGATCCGGCCTCGGGTCAGGTCGTAGGGGCTGAGCTCCACCTTGACCTTATCCCCGATCAGAGTCCTGATGTAGTGCTTGCGCATCTTGCCGGAGATGTAGGCCAGCACCACCTGGCCGGTCTGCAGCTCGACGCGGAACTGGGCGTTGGGCAGGGGCTCGACCACCGTGCCCTCGATCTCCATGGTCTCCTCCTTCTTCTCCTCGGGGGGGGTGGCCCGAGACACCCGGGGTCGCCCCGGCCCACGGCGGGTGCGACCTCTCATCGAGCGTCTGGCCAAGCTGGAGACCTCCCATATGAATTGAGAGCCACCCCGCGGGCGGCTCCCAGGGAGTTCGATTGTAGCCCCTGCCGGGACTCAGCCCGCGGGCGGCCGCGGCACCAGCTCGCCTCCTCCTCCGTGGCGGGGGCCGATCTGGTGCACCAGCCGGCCTGCTCCCTCCAGCTCGCACTCGATCCGATCGCCGGGCTCCAGGAGGCGGCCCCGCTCCTGGCCGCTGCCTCCTCCCACGGTGCCGCTGGCGAGCACCTCGCCGGCCTCCAGTGGCTCCGCGCCCGAGGCGTAGGAGACCATCTCGGGGAAGGACCAGCGGGCGGAGCCCACCCGGGCCTTGGCCACCGGCTCCCCGTTGAGGAAGGCGCTGAGCTCGAGCTCACTGGGATCGCCCAACTCGTCCGAGGTGACCAGCCAGGGGCCGAGGCCGGAGGCGAAGTCCTTGGACTTGGCTGGGCCCAGCCGTACCCGCATCTCGTCGGACTGGATGTCCCGGGCCGAGAAGTCGCAGAAGACCGCGTAGCCGGCGATCGCCGCCCTGGCCGCTTCCAGGCTGAGGTCGCGGCCCCCGGAGCAGAGCACGCAGGCCACCTCCAGCTCGTAGTCGAGGGCGTCGGTGTAGGCGGGCCAGGGCACCTCGGCGCCGGGAGCCAGCAGGGTGGCGGGATTGCCCTTGTAGTAGACGGGACGGCGAAACCAGGGCTCGGGGATGGGCTCGCCCCGGCGCGCCGCCCCGGCGGCGACGTGCTCCTCGAAGGCGTAGAAGTCGCGCAGCAGGGGCGGCCGCAGCAGCGGCAGCCGCTCCACCTCGTCGGGGCGGTAGCGCAGCCGGCTCCCCGAGCGGGCCACCCGCCCGGCGGACTCCTGCGCCGCCTGCCCGACCGCTTCCCCGGCCATCTCCAGGGCGCGCCGGCCGCCGCGGAGAAGCTGGGTCAGGTCGGGCGGGAAGGTGGCGGCGGCCCAGCGGGCGGGATCCCCCGACCCCTGGCTCTCCCAGAAGAGTTCGCCGGCGGCGGTGACGTCGACCAGCCGAGGAGTCCCCGAGGGGGAGTCGGCCACCTCCGCCACCACCCGGGGGGTAAGCCCCAGGGGCCCGGCGATCCCGACGGTGGCTAGGCGCATCTCAGCCGGTCAGTCGTCGTCGATGTGGGGCATCCAGGACTCGACGTACTCCATGATCTCCGCACCTTGGGCCCCGGCCAGTGGATGCAGCGGGTGCACCGCGTCTATCATCACCGCCACCTCGTCGTGGTGGGTCTTGGTCCCCTGGCGGTCCCGCGCCACCGCCTTGGGCTGGGGGCCGTGGTGGATCCCCTGGGGGTGCCAGGTCATCATCCCGGCATCGATTCCCGCCCGGCTCATGAACTGGCCGGCGTGGTAGAAGAGCACCTCGTCGTAGTCGATGTTGCGGTGGTAGAAGGGCAGCCGGACCGCCCCCGCGTCATCTATCCCCTCCACCCGGCGGGGGCAGAAGGTGCAGAGGACGAAGCTCGAGGTCCGCAGCGTCGTGTGCACCGAGGGGGGCAGGTGAAAGCGACCCGAGGTGACCGGCCGAATGTCGCGGACGTTGAGGGCGAAGGCACTGAGGTCGCCCTTCCAACCCACCGTGTCGAGCGGGTCGAATGGGTAGAAGACCCTGGTCCACTCACCCTCCCGCTCGATCACCAGCTCCCACTCTCCCTGAGCGTTGGCCGGGCCTTCGGGAAAGGGGATCTCGGGCAGCCGCAGCACCGCCCGGTCAAAAGGGGAGTGCTGTCCCATGCGGTCGGCCGGAGGCAGCTCGGGCATCTCGCTGGCGGCGATCACATAGAAGAAGCTCTCCTCGCCCTCGGGGAAGATGCGGTGGGTCGTGCCCCGCGGTAGGACCAGGTAGTCGCCCTGCTCGTAGGCGAGCCGCCCGAAGTCGGTGGACATCTGACCGCCGCCCCGGTGCACGAAGTAGATCAGGTCGGAGTCGGCGTTGCGGTAGGCGTACGGCATGGCTTTGGTACGCCTGGAGACCTGGATGGTCAGGTCCTGGTTGCCCAGGACCGGGGTCAGGCCGGCAGCCGGGTCGCCGGAATCGCGGGCCGCGACCCGGCGCAGGTCGTAAGCGTGGGGGCGGAGCGGGCCCTCGATGCGCAGCCACTCGGTGGGGGCGTGGGAGTGGTACAGATGCGAGGCTGGACCGAAGAACCCCTGCCTGCCGAACTCTTCCTCGTAGGTGCCCTCGGGCAGGTCACAGTGAGCCTGGCGGCTGTACCGGCCACGCGCCTGAGGGAACATCGCCGTCAACCTCCCGAAAAGCTGATCACGGTCTTGATGTCGTCTGGCTGGCGGTCGAAGGCGTCCTGGAACTGCCCCACTGGAACCCGCCGGCTGACCACCTGCTCCAGCACCCCGGGCCACTTGCGAGACGCCGCACCCAGCATCCGGGCGGCCGCCTCGAAGTGCCGGCGATTGGCGTTGACGGTGCCGAACACCAGCTTGTTGCCGAGGACCATGTCCAGGTTGAGGGAGTCGGAGTCCACCGTCACCGTGCGGTCCCCTGCGGTGACCGAGCTGAGGCAGCAGATCCCGTTGTGGCCGGTGGCGGCGATGGCGTCCATGGCCACCGAGGAGGCTCCGGTGGCCTCGAAGATCACATCCAGATGGCCCAACTCCTGACCCAGGGTGGCGACCGGGTGCTGGTCGGCGTCCAGCAGGTTGGCGCCCACCGCCTCGGCCAGCTTGAACGCCGGCGAGCCGGCATCAGCCTTGGCGACCAGGTGAACTTCGAGGTCGCGCAGGCGCAGGAAGATCGCCGCCAAGAGGCCGACCGCCCCGGCACCGCAGACCAGGGCTCGGTGGGGTTCCCAGGGCATCCGCCTCTGCTGGATGCTGAATGCCTGGATAAGGCCCTTCTCCACGATGCTGCTGGGCTCCATCAACACCCCCACCTTGGCGAGGGTCGCCGGCAGCGGGATGAGGTAGTCGGCGGACTCCACGTAGCGCTCGGCCATGTAGCCGTCCCGCTCCTTTATCCCGCGCTCGGTGTAGTTGCCAGTGAGGCAGTCGTCGCTCTGGCCGACCGCGCAGGGAGGGCAGCGCTCCGGGCAGGGACGGCGCACCGTGGCCACCACCAGCTGGCCCTTCTCCAGATCCACCCCCGCGGGGACGGCCACCACCCGGCCGAGGTTTTCATGGCCGAGGACCAGGCTGTCTCGGCCCGGCGGCGGCGCCCCGTACCCGTCGTTGGCGATCTCCAGATCGGTGCCGCAGACACCCACCTCGACGACCTCGACTTCGACCCCCGCACCGGGCCGACCATCCGCACCCTGCACCATCCCCGTCCCAGAGGGCTCGGTGATCTCGCCCAGCCGAACGCTGCCCTTCTTCCCCGGGGTGGTGATGATTGCCTTCATCGGCTGCCTCCTCCATCTGGCCGCGGACCCGGCCAAGCCTATCGCTATTGGTCAGGTAGGAGAGTGATGCCCCTCAGGTTGAGCGGGCGCCGGATCGCGAAGAAGACCGCGGTGCCCACCAAGGTAACCAGGAGTCGGTCGAAGGCCCGATTGAGGATGGCGACCGCCGCCGCCACCGGGCTGGCCACCCCGAACGCGACCAGGAGGAAGGTCATCGACCCTTCGTAGGCGCCGATCCCGCCGGGCAGCAGGGTGATCCCGCCGGCCAGATGAGCGATGGCGTAGACGAACGCGATCTGGTAGACGCCCACCTCCACCCCCACACTGCGGGCGGTGAAGTAGAACATGGCGATCGCGATCACCGCCGCCAGCGGCCCCAGCAGAGCCGGTCCCAGGGTGGCCGGGCGCCTGGCAATGAAGATCACGTCCCGGTGCAGCGCCTCCAGGTCGGCGGAGTAACGGCGGATGACTGGAACCCGGAGCGCGTAGCGCATCACCAGGCTGAAAGCCCGGGGCCAGAGCAGCACCGTAGAGATGCCGATGATGCCCGCCAGGGCCACCCCCACGGCGACCTGGGCCCCGGGGAACTGCCCCGCACCGGGCAGGGCTGCAGCGATCAGCCCGATCGGGTAGAGCAGCTCCTGGACCACGACGGTTGCCGAGACCTCGCCCAAGTTGACCTTGGCGTGCTGGCGCAGGATGAAGGCCCGGCTCAGCTCCCCCAGGGGCAGGATCGCGGTGGGCTGGCCGGCGAGGTAGATCAGGATGGTCTCCACCGCTCCGTGGTCGAGCTTGAGCGGCTTGAGGAATAGATGCCACTGGTAGCCCTTGAGAAGGTAGTAGCCCAAGGAGAGGGCCAGCACGATGGGCAGGTACCCCAGGTGGAATCGCTCCAGGGCGTGGCCCAGGTCGGCTGGGCGGACATACTCGACGATCAGCCCCAGGATGGCGAGGCTGACCAATGCGGGCAGCAGCTGCCGCAAGCTGGGAATTCTCCGGGCGCCGGCTGAGACCTTCATTTCCTGAATTGGAGAATACGGGTCCTAGCGAACCTGCCACGTCCAGGGCGACGCAGACGCATCGAGGGTTGACCCGGCTATACTCCGGGCACTTTGGGCCAGGTCAGTCCCGCCCTTTCATAAGAATAGCCGAGAACATGGCACCGCTCCTCGAGATCGACAACCTCAAAACCTACATCCGACAGCGCAAGGGCGAAGTCCACGCCGTCGATGGCGTCTCGCTCTACATCGAGGCCGGCGAGACCTTGGGCCTGGTGGGGGAGTCGGGCTGCGGCAAGACCATGACTGGCATGTCGATCATGAATCTGCTGCCACCTGGGGGCTACCTCCGCGAAGGCAGCAGCGTGCGCCTGGACGGACGCGAACTGGTCGGGCTCCATGAGAAGCAAATGCGGCACGTCCGGGGCAACGACGTGGCGGTGATCTTTCAGGACCCGATGACCTCCCTCAACCCCACCATGTCGATCGGCACTCAGATCGCCGAGTCGGTGCGGATCCACCGCCATGCCAGCAAGGAGGAGGCGTTCAAGCGCGCCGAGGAGGTGCTGGGGCTGGTCGGGATGCCCCATCCTAAGGAGCGGCTCAAGGACTACCCGCACCATCTCTCGGGCGGTCTGAGGCAGAGGGTCATGATCGCCATGGCTCTCTCCTGCGAGCCCAAGCTGCTGATCGCCGACGAACCCACCACCGCCCTCGACGTGACCATCCAGTTGCAGATCCTGGAGCTCCTCTACGATCTCAAGCAGCGGCTCGGGATGGCGGTGTTGCTGATCACCCACGACATGGGAGTGATCGCTGGCCGGGCAGACCGGGTCAATGTCATGTACGCCGGAAAGATCGTTGAGAAGGCACCTACCGGCGACCTCTTTGAGTCCATGCGTCATCCCTACACCGAAGCTCTGCTGGCCTCGATCCCCCGGCTCAGCCAGGACTCAAGGAAGATCCTGTACAGCATCCCGGGTCTGCCCCCGGACCTCTCCAACCCTCCGACCTGGTGCCGCTTCCAGCCCCGCTGCCGTTACGCCACGGCGCGCTGCCGGGAGGAGGAGCCTCCCCTGGGCGGCGAGAGCCCGGAACACCAGTACGCCTGCTTTAACCCGGTGGGTAAGGCCGGGGTCAAGCCGGCGGCGGTGGCCGGATGACTGGGGCTGCCCACCGTTCCAGTTTTTGAGAAGAGATGGCCACTAGTACCGTAGCTTCCGACCCGACCAGCGCTAGCCCGGAGAGCGCCCCCTTCCTGGAGTTGCGCAACGTCGTCAAGGAGTTCCCGGTGACCGCCGGTGCCGTCTTGCAACGGCGGGTCGGCACCATCAAAGCGGTCTCCGACGTCTCCTTCACCATAGGCAAGGGCGAGACCTTCGGCCTGGTTGGGGAATCCGGCTGCGGTAAGACCACCATCGGCAGGCTCGTCGTGGGGCTGGAGAAGCCCACCGCCGGCGAGATCTGGTTCGACGGCCGGGACATCACCAAGTTGAAGCGAGCGGCGTACCGGCGTCAGCGCCGCGACCTGCAGCTCATGTTCCAGGACCCCTACGCCTCACTTGACCCGAGAATGCGGGTCGGCACCATCATCCGCGAGCCGCTCACGGTCCAGAAGATCGGCAAGCGCGAGGAGCAGGACGCGCGGGTGCGCCAGCTGCTCCGCGAGGTCGGCCTTAGCCCCAGGTCGGTCGATCTGTACCCCCATGAGTTCTCCGGGGGGCAGCGTCAGCGGATCGGGCTGGCGCGGGCGCTCACCCTCAACCCTCGCCTGATCGTGGCAGACGAGCCGGTCTCGGCCCTGGACGTGTCGATCCGCTCCCAGATCCTCAATCTGATGAACAGCCTGCAGGAGACCCACGGGCTCACCTACATCGTGATCTCCCACGACCTGTCGGTGGTCAAGTACCTCTCAAACCGGATTGCGGTGATGTACCTGGGCAAGCTGGTGGAGCTGGCCCCCAGCACCGAGATCTATGAGCGACCGGCCCATCCGTACACCCTGGGCCTAATTGACGCCATCCCCGAGCCCGACCCCAAGCGCGAGCGCGCCAAGGAGATCAGCCCAGTCAAGGGTGAGCTGCCCTCGGCGATGAACCCACCCTCGGGATGCCGCTTCCGGACCAGGTGCCCGCGGGCCCAGGACCTGTGCGCCCAGGAGGAGCCGCCGCTGCGCCCCTTCGGCCCGGGCCACTTGGCCGCCTGCCACTTCCCCCTCCAGACACCTCTGGCAACGGCCTAGCGCCCCCGCTCCCGCCTGCGGCGGTCGTCGCGCCAGGCTTCGGAGGCGGGTCGCTAGTGCCCGGTCGACCTGAGGTCGGTCACACCGCCGGCTGGCCGGCGCCCCGTGTCACTACCTGGGCCAACAAGCCAGCGCAGCCTGGCCAGCCTACTCGATGAGTCTCCCAACCCGAGTCGTGGCTAGTACGTCGACTCGCCGCCCTCAAGGAGCCTGAGTCGGGTCCTGGGGATGGGCACCTACCCGGGGCACCGCGAGAGCGCCGGGGACCCTTAGCGAGAGTAGCGGCAAGCAAATGAGCCAGCGGGTTCGCAGGCAAGCGGCAGGCAGACGTGGCGCGCCGAGAGAGCCGACCTAGCGTCGCTGCAGTCGCACCTCAAGCGCATCGCGCATGGCGTCCCCGACGAAGTTGAACGCCACCACGGTCAAGACGATGGCGATGCCCGCCGGGTAGATCGTCCACCAGTAGCCGTCGAAGATGTAGTTGAGCCCGACCTGCAACTCGTTGCCCCAGTTGGTCGCGGGCGGGGGTACCCCGAGTCCCAGGAAGCTCAGCACCGCCACCGCCAGGATGGCGTCGGCCACCTGGAAGGTGGCATTGACCACGATGGTGCCCACGGTGTTGGGAATGATGTGGCGGAACATGACCCGGCGGGAGCTCCCCCCCATCACTTTCACCGCCTGCACGTACTCTCGCACCCGCAGACTGAGAGTCTCGCCGCGCACCAGTCGGGCCGGCACCAACCAGGCCACCAGCCCGATCACGATGATCAGCTCAGGGATCGAGGTGGTGTAGATGGCGCCCAGCACGATCAGGGCGAAGAGGAAGGGAATGGCCAACATGGCGTCAACGACGCGCATCATGATGGCGTCGACGAAGCCGCCGGCCAACCCCGAGGCGGCACCCCAGATCACCCCGATCCCGACCGCGATGAATGCGGCGGCGAAGCCGATCTCCAAGGAGCTCTGACCGCCGAACATCAGCCGCCCCAGCACGTCATAGCCGACCGCGTCGGTGCCCAGCGGATGGGCCAGGCTAGGCGTGTGGTTGGCGATGTTGGCGTTGGTGTACTGCTGCTGGGTGTGATAGATCAGCGGCCCCACGAAGCTGAACAGAATCATGAACACGATGAGGCCAATGCCCACCACCGCCAGGCGGTTCTCCATGAAGACGGTGAGGATCAAACGCCACGCGGATCCTGAGTGGTAGGCCTCCCCTCCCTCGGGAATCAGACCGCCCGCCTCCAGTCCGGCCTCGCCGACCAGTCCCGGGGCGGCGCCGCTGGTGTCTAACGCGCTCACGCGCGTACTCCCAGCTGGCGAGTGCGGTTGCGGCCGGACGGATGTAACCGGCGCATCAGGTGTACCTGATCCGCGGGTCGGCCACCGCATAGAGGATGTCGGCGATCAGGTTGCCGACAACGGTGGCCAGGGCCACCACCACGATGGTTCCCAGGAGCAAGGGAAAGTCGTCACTCTGGGCCGCCTGGAAGTAGGCCAGGCCCATCCCCGGATAGTTGAATACCTCCTCCACCACCACCGCCCCGCCGAGGACCCCACCCAGTGACAGTCCCACCAGGGTGATCACCGGGATCAGGGCGTTGCGCAGCACATGGCGGAACAGCACCACTCGGTTGGAGACCCCTTTAGCCCGCGCAGTGCGCACGTAGTCCTGAATACTCTGCTCCAGCATCGAGCTGCGCATGTAGCGGCTGAACAGGGCAAGGCTGATCAGGGTCAGGGTGGCTATCGGCAGCACCATCCCATTCAACTGCGAGAAGACGCTGAGCTGGTCCTGCGGCGCCTCCGGGGGGAACCAGCCCAGGTCCCCGCTGAAGAAGATGATCAAGAGGATGCCCAGCCAGAACGACGGCATCGAGTAGAAGATGAACGCGAAGCCGGTGAACACGTAATCGTCCGGCTTGTTGCGCCGGACCGACTGCATAATCCCCAGGGGTACCGCCAAGATCACGGCCAGAATCAGCGACAATCCCACCAAGAACAGGGTCTTGGGGATCCTCTGCGCCAGCACCGTGGTCACCAGCTCGTTCTGCTTGTAGGAGTAGCCGAGGTTGAGGTGGATCAGGTTGTTCACCCAGACCCCGTACTGAATCCAGAGCGGCTGGTTCAAGCCGTACTGCTTGGTCAGCTCGTTCACCTCCTGCTGGCTGGCCCGGATCCCCAGGATGGCCCGCACCGGGTTGCCGGGAAGCAGGTGCAGCAGGATGAAGGTGATGATCGTGACTCCGATCAGCACGATGATCGCCTGCCCGACACGGCGGACGAGGTAACCGATCACCTAAGTCTCACTCCGCTTGTTCAACTTTCCTTTGTCCCCCCTGTCGAGAGTGGGGGTCCGGCCCAAGGCCGGACCCCCATCGGCGGTCCGCGGCTCTCGACTGAGCCGCGG
>JBOHUH010000088.1:0-9390 GCA_050733915.1 Candidatus Dormibacteria bacterium
TCCTCGGAGGGGAAGGAGGAGCCCCGGGTATCCGCGCGGGCCAGCCCCATCAACTCGGGGAGGAGCGGCCCGGCGGCGTGCCAGAGCCGGCGCACCGCCCCGTCCGCCCACTCCGAGCTGTACTGGATCGGCCGCATGTGCAGTAGCACCAGCTGCCGGACGGCGTCGATCTCGGCGCCGCTGAAGCGCAGCCGGCGCATCACCCGCTCGGCGATCGCCGCGCCCTCCTGGGGGTGGCCGTGGAAGATGGGGCCGTCGGGGCCCGGGCTCTGAGTCGGCGGCTTGCCGACGTCGTGGAAGAGCACCGCCAGGCGCACCATCCGCTCGGGGGCGGCGGCGTCCAAAGCCAGGCAGGTGTGCTCCAGGACGTCACCCAGGTGGTAGCCGGTCTGCTCCACCCCCTGCATCGCCGCCAGCTCCGGGGAGATCTGGGCCAGCAGCCCGGTCCGGGAGAGGACCCGCAATCCCCGGCCCGGCCCCGGCGCCAGCAACAGCTTGAGCAGCTCGTCGCGGACCCGCTCTGCCGAGACGATCTTGAGCCGGGCGGCCATCCCGTCCATGGCCGCCTCGACCCCCGGGGCCAGCCGGAAGTCCAGCTGGGCGACGAACCGAGCCGCCCTCATCATCCGCAAGGGATCCTCGGAGAAGGTCTCCGCGGGGTCCAGCGGGGTGCGCAGCAGCTGCCCCCAGAGGTCCTCCAGCCCGCGACCGGTGGGGTCCCCCACGCGTCCCCGGCTGTCCAGCAGGAGGGCATTGACGGTGAAGTCCCGGCGCCGGGCGTCCTCCTCCATGGTGCCCGCCCGGACCGTTGGCTTGCGGCTCTCCGGAGAGTAGGCCTCGGCGCGGGCCCTGACGAACTCCACCGTGAATCGATCCCGGCCCTTCCTGGGGAAGGCGACCTGGGCGGTGCCGAAGCGCTCGAAGGCGACCACCTTGGCCCTCAGGTCCCAGCGCCGCCGGAGCCACTCCGCCGCCCGCGCCGCCTCCCGGTGCTCGACCACCACGTCCACGTCGGTGTCCCCGGGACGGCCCATAAGGAGGTCGCGCACATATCCCCCCACGATGCAAACCCGGGAGCCGAGCTCACGCTCCAGCTCAGGTAGGAGCCGGCGCAGCTCCTGTGGGGAGGCGGGCCCGGCACCAGCCGTGGCCGGCTCAGGCAAAGACCACGTCCTCCTCCCCGCCCCGCTCGCCGGGGACCATCAGCTCGCCGCAGGTGGGGCAGTAGAAGCGCAGCTCCATGGGGGTCCCGCAGCGGGCGTGGGCGGGGCCCGGATTGTCCTCGGCTCCGCCCCAGCTGCTGAGCGCCTCGATGGCCTGGGCCAAGCCGCGACCATTGGGGGTCAGCCGGTACTCCGCCCGAGGGGGGCGCTCCGAGTAGCGACGACTCTCCACCACCTCCATGAGCTCCAGCCGCCGGAGCCGCTCGCTGAGCACGTTGGAGGCGATGCTTGGAAGGCGGCGCTGCAGATCGGTGTAGCGCTGGGGACCGGCCAGCATGGCCTCCACCAGGAGCAACGCCCAGCGGTCGCCGACCCGCTCCAGGGCGCCCGCCAGCCCCGCACCTCGATCCGCCGGGAGCTCGGTCACGCCTGCATCTTCGCCTGCCGAGGACCGGTCGGTTGGTGCAAGATGCTCATGCCTTATACTTGTCACTTGCAATACACTACTCACTCGCAGTACTAGGAGGAGATCTATGGGTCTGGCAGAAGAGCTGGAGGCGGCGGCGGCGGCGGTGCGGCAGCGCTCCCTGGGGGCGGTGGTAGGGATTGGCAGTCGCTGGCCCTCCGGCAGCGGCCTCATCTACGGCGAGGGCCTGGTGGTGACCAGCGCCCACAACGTCCACGGCGAGGCCACGGAGGTCCACTTCTTCGGCGGCGCCCGGCGCCCCACGACCGCGGCCCACCTCGACCGCGGCGGCGACCTAGCGGTGCTGGAGGTACCCACCGAGGGACTGACCGCCCTCTCCTGGGCGGACGGCGGTCCGCAGCTGGGAACTCCGGTGTTCGCGGCCGCCAACCCCGGTGGCCGGGGGATGAGGCTCAGCTTCGGGGTGGTCTCGGCCGAGGAGCGGGAGTTCCGGGGCCCCGGGGGCCGACCCATCAGCGGCAGCTTTGAGCACACCGCTCCACTGCCCCACGGCTCCTCGGGCGGACCGGTGCTGAGCCTCGCGGGAGACCTGCTCGGGGTCAACACCAAGCGCCTCGGGGAGGGCCTCTACGCAGCCATCACCACCAACGCCCAGCTGCGTCAGCAAATTGATGCTCTCGCCAAGGGCGAACCGGTGTCCCGCGCCTACCTGGGGGTGGGCCTCATCCCCAGCGAGGCGGCGCGCCGGCTGCGGGCCGCGGTGGGCCTGCCGGAGCGGAACGGAGTCCTGGTGCAGCACCTGGACGAGGAGGGCCCCGCCGCCGGCGCCGGCGTTCGCCGCGGCGACCTGCTCACGAAAGCCAACGGCTTGGAGCTGGCAAGGGCCGCAGACCTGCATCGGGCGCTGGCCGCGGCCAAGCCCGGCGACCAGGTCCAACTGGAGCTGGAGCGGGGCGCCGAGGCGATGCGGCTCGCGGTCAACCTGGGCAGCGAGCCCGAGCGCAGCGGGCACGAGGGGCGGGGCGGCCACTTCCGCCACCACCGCTAGCCCATGTGGGGCCGACCCGGGAGGTCGGCCCCACCCGTCTCCCGAGGTCTGTTCGCCCGGACGGAACGAGCGCATATACTGCCCCGGGAGGAGCGCTCTAAGTGTCAAACGCAGCGCGTGGTTGGAATTCGTGCCGCGTCTTCTGAGCCATCAACGCAACCCGCTCGGACGCACCGTCCGGCTGCTCGGCTGGATGGCCGACCACGCCGCCGACGACTACGGGGTGCGTGAGCTGGCGGCGGCGGTGGGGATGGCCCCCAGTACCGTCCACCGCTCGCTGGGGGCGCTTGAGGAGGAGGGCTTGGTCGACTCTCTGCCTGCCAGTGGACGCTACCGGCTCAGTCTCGGCTTCTACCGTCTGGCCCTGCGCGGGGCGGCCCGGGCCCCGATTCTGGAGCTGGCCATGCCCAGCCTCAGGACGGCCGCCCAGACGGGAGGGGAGACCACCCTCCTAGCCCTCTACGGGGAGCCCCAGCTGGCGGTCATGTACGTGGCCGAGGTGCCCGCCCGTCACGCCCTCCAGGTGCGCCCCAGCCTGCACGAGTGGATCCCGCTCACCTCCTGCGCCGCCGGCCTGGCTGTTCTCTCGGGCCTCGATGGCGACACCCTGGTGAGCGCCTTCGGCAAGGAGCGGGCGGCGGTCAAGGCCTCCGATCTCGCGGAGCGCCTCGCGGCGGTGCGGGAGCGGGGCTTCGCCTCACTGCCCGGACGCGGCGGCACCTTCGCCGGCGAGCTGGCCGCGGCCTTCGTCGGCTCCGGCGGAAAGGTGCTGGGGGCGATCGCCTTCGCGATCCCCGAGCGCCGGCTCAACCCGGTCCTCGAGGCCTCGCTGGGTCAGCTCCTGGTCGACCAGGCCAAGGCGATCTCCGCCCGCCTCTGAGCCGGCCCGGACCGGGCGGCAGGGGCACCGGTTCAGCCGGCGGCGGCCACCCCCTCCGGAACCCCGGTCTCGCTCAGCGCCAGCCGGCAGAGCCGCTCAATCTCCCCCCAGGCCTGGGACTTGAGGAGGGCGGGCCGGAAGAGGTCGGCGGTGAGGCCCACCACCTGGGCGCCCGCCCTCAGGTACTCGGCGATGTCGGAGATCTCCACCCCGCCGCTGACCCAGAGGGGCACGTCGGGCATGGGTCCCCGAATCGCCGCGATGTAGCCGGGGCCACCGATCGAGGCGGCGGGGAAGACCTTGACCAGGTCGGCTCCCAGGGCCTGTGCCTGGGCGATCTCACTGGGGGTGGTGGCGCCCATGACCAGGAGCACCTCGGCCTCCCTGGCGACCAGGGCCGCCTCGGGCACCAGGTAGGGGGTGACCAGGTACTGGGCGCCACTCTCGACGGCCTCGTTCGCCAGGGCGGCCGAGGTGATGGTTCCCGCCCCCACGACGCAGCTGGCCCCCACCTCCTGGCGGAGGCGGGCGATCAGCTCGAAGGCCGTCGGGGTGCCCGAGGTGATCTCCACCGATCCCAGCCCCGAGCGAGCGGCGGTCAGCACCGCCTGGTAGGCCTCCTCGGCGTCCTTCCAGCGGATCACGCCCGCCAGGTGGCTGGGGAAGATCCGATCAACTCGCTCCGGGCTGCTCACCATTCGGCTGCACTCCTCATCTGCGCGGATCCACCCCACCCAGGAGCCATGCTACTGACCCCGGCGTTGGGTAACCCGCCGGGCAGCTGATCCCCTTGGCGGGGACGCTTCCACCTGGAGGCCGATCAGGCGGTCCGGAGGTCCGTCGCGAGCCGCGAGCTGTGGGACGGCGACCGAGCTGCGAGCGGCGCGGACCCAGGCGGGGCTGACCTCGCTGATGCAGACGGCAGGGCGAGCCCCCATTGGTCACTGTGGGTAGTGGCTCAAATTGAATATGACGAGTCCACGCTCGGTTGTAGACGCCTGATGGGGCTCACGGACCGGGAGACTTGGGTGGCAGGAAGTGGCGACATGTCCACCGTATCGGCCGCCGCTCGGGGGGGATCGACTTGAGCTGGGCTACATGCCGACGGTGCCGTCTTCTCCAAGCGTCCAGCCCGGGTTGTGGGCAACCTCCCACACGTAGCCGTCAGGGTCCGTGAACGCCCCTGACGTCCCGCCCCACTCCGCTCGGGAGGCCGGCCTCACAACCGTGCCACCGGCCCGCTCCGCCGCGGCCAGCACCTCGCCGACCTCCTCAGGCGATCCGACGTTGTAGGCAAGCTCTACCCCGGGAGCGCCGTGACCGCCGAGCGCCGTCCACAGAGCGAAGACCATCCCGCCGGCTTGGAAGAAGCAGACCTCGTCGTCAGGTTGCCGGCCGTTGCGCCAGCCGAGCGTCTCGTAGAACGACCGAGCTCGGGCTAGATCGGTGACCCCAAGCGTCACGACACTGATGCGCTGCTCCATCCGCGATAGCATTGCACAGGAGAGGCCTAGCGGGCTGACCGCACCGCTGCCGTATTTGCCAACGTTTCCGCGGTCCAGTCGCTTGAGCTGAGCGGCGAGTTGGGCCAGATCACCGGCGCTGACCCTGGCGTTGCAGGTCGTGTGTCAAAGGGCGGTCGATCGCACGTATTTGGGGATGCAATCCATCCGGCCGACGAATCCCGCCGGAGCGCCCGCAACACCACGTCCATCTTCCGGCGGGTGGACCAGCGGCCCTTGTCCTGGGAACCACCACCCTCACCGCTCAGCCTGCCTCGCCTGTTGGCCATCTGACCACCTCCTGGTTGATCGCGACATCATCCCAATCTGGTGTCCAGCGAAACCGTGGGGCAGGGGACCACTCACAGTTGCGACAAGCTATTTCGGTGACATTTCCCTGGCCAGACAGCTGCCAAGAGAGTGCGATGCCGCATCCGCCGAGCGGCGTGGTGCCCTCCTCCTCAGCCGCCTGCTCGCTGACCATCGGGATGGGGGGTTAGGTATCGGCTGCGAGCGGTCCGCGCTCGAGGACCACCTCCAGCTGGGTGGCTATCTGCTGTAGTGCGTCGGAATCGCCGACCCAGACGTTCCAGGCCAGGGCCGTCAGGCCGATGTGCAGCTCGTAGCAGTGGTGCCGCACAGGCGCACCGATCCAGGCGTCGGCGTCGTCTCGGATCGAGGGTTCCCGGCGGATGCGGCCCCATGGGTCGGCGGCTGCGATCCCCGGGTGCCAGATGGCAGAGCAGAAGGTGCACCAAGCCGTGTCGAACAGGAAGTCCCCGCGCAGCGAGCACTTCCAGGAGAAGACCGCGTTCGGACGGATGGCGTCTTCAGCGACCAGCACGTTGGCATGGGGTAGATCTCCGTGGATCAGATCGCGTCGCTCGGGACAGGCTTTTACCAGGTCGCGGACGCGTGCTTCGGTGGCCCGGTAGACGCGATCGATATCGCTGCGCGCGGCGAGGGCTGCCCTCCAGCCCTGGACCTCCTGGCGCGGGTCGTCTACGAGCCGCTCCGAGAGCCAACCCAGCCACGTGAGGTCGCTACGAGGGGGCCGCCCGGTGCCAGCCAGCCGGCAGTTCCAAACTTTTCGGAACCTTGAACAACGCTGCGAGCGGTGACCCCAGCATTGGACCCGCGGCGTCTGACTGGTCCGGCCGGACATCTTCGAGGTTGATCCCGTAGTAGCGGGCCGAGATGGCGTACGCCCCGTCCAAGGCTTCGCCGACTTCGACGACCTCGGGCACGGGCAGGTCGGGCCCTGCGCCTGGGTACTTGGACCCGCTCCACCGTGCTCACGCTGGCCTCGAACAGCAGGGCCGGCTGACTTGGTCCAGGGTTAGGTGGCGGTGCCCCTCCAAGAGCGGCACCAGTTCGGGGAGAAACGCGCTCCGAGCAGACGTAGCCTGAGGCCTCCCACGCCACCACGAGGGCCCGCTGGAAACCGGGCCCTTAGCGCCGGACCCGGGGGACTTGCCGACGCGCCGCCCTCCGCTTGCGACCTCGGAGCACCACCATGGCGTACTTGCAGTGATATACCGTGGCCGGGCAGAAGCGCTCCAGGATGGCCCCACGTTCCCGCCGGCTCCACTTCCAGTACCGGGTGGCCAACTCAGCGGCCAGCTCATAGCGATCCCCGATCCACATACGCTCCTCCGGCGCGGACCGGGCCTCCTGGACTCGGTAAGAATCGCGGCTGACAGAACGCATGCTTCCATGGTCAGACTCTCGGTGAGCGTATGTGACGGCTTGACCGATGAGAAGGCACTAGCTATAGTCCCACCGAACGGCCCAATCTGGGAGGAAGCGGAGATGGCACGCCCGTCCGATGGGCTAAGTTTGGCCGACGAACTAGCCAAACTCGCCCAGCTTCGGGACAGCGAGGTGCTGTCTGAAAAGGAGTTTCAGAGCCAGAAAAGGGCGCTACTGGTCGCCAACAGGAGCCGCTTGGGCTTGGTTGGTCATT
Source organism: Candidatus Dormibacteria bacterium (assembly GCA_050733915.1). Classification (GTDB taxonomy): domain Bacteria; phylum Chloroflexota; class Dormibacteria; order Aeolococcales; family Bog-877; genus Bog-877. Next base: position 6,987 of record JBOHUH010000088.1, read on the forward strand.
CTGTCCTGAGCCCAGGGCGCCTGGTTGCCATCGGCGCCGTGCTCGCCATCATCGTGGCTTTGGCTGTCATCCGCCCTGGTTCACCTACTCCCAACAAACCAATCCAGATCAGCGAGACGGCGGCCGGAGCGCCCGCCAAAGCCACGGCCCTTGAGGTCGCCGCTGTGAGGTACGCAGAGGACAGACTCCCAACCGATGACGACGCTGGGGCGTGCCTATCGTTGGTAACTGATGCCTATAGTTGGGCTGGGCTCAACATCCGGCCACTGTCCTACTACTACCTTGAGCATGGCACGTGGGACATCGACCCACAGCAGGCATGGACTGCCAACGCTGGGACTCCCTTCACCCGAGGGACCACTGGGTTGAGCCCCAGCATTCCGCCGTATGGAGCCCTCGTGTTCTTCGACGTTTCGAGCGCTCACTCTATTGCGGACAGTCACGTGATGATCATGGACAACGACGGGGTCATGATCTCTACCACGGACAGCTACCAATCTGGTGTCCACCAGGAAACGTTGAAGGAGGAAGCCGAGTCGCCCGCTTGGGCCAAATATGTCGGCTGGTGGCTCCCTGACGGCACCTCAACCATCCCGCCGGCAACGACCACGGCTTCTCCGCCTCCAAGTCGCACATCGACCGCACCACCGCGTTCCCTTGCCGCATCTACTCCAACGCCTAGGACGTCCACTACCCCCTCCGCCACTCCAATAAGTGCGCCCACTGCGTCTCCGACCAACTCCCCGACATCAGCGCCTCCGCCTCCCCCTACCGCCCGTTCCGAGACCGCTGGCGGGGTCGCCCACACTTGGACCGACTACCGCAACGCCGGCGGATCCGAAGGTCCCTCAATCGGCGCTTACGCCACCGTTCAGATCTCCTGCAAGGTGACCGGATTCGCCGTGGCTGACGGCAACACTTGGTGGTATCGCGTCGCCTCCGGCCCTTGGAGCAACTCCTACTACGTCTCAGCCGACGCCTTCTACAACGATGGTGCGACGTCGGGGCCGCTCAAGGGAACGCCATACGTGGATCCAAATGTGCCGAGCTGCTAAACGGCAGCCTCTCGAGCGCGCGTTGCGTATGCCGTGAAGACCCGCCTACCTGTGCCAGGCTCGGCTGGACCGCTGGTTCAGGCCCGGTGCGGGACCCCAGCGCCGACGCCAGAGTGGGACATTCCCGGGGACGCTGCACCGTCGTAATCGAGTTCCCGTACCTCCCGTAGGCTGAAGGAGAAAGTAGATGGCGAGTTCCGTGAAGGCTCGAGCAAGCTTGGCACTCACTGCGACGACGGCTCTGCCACCCCCCGAGATCTCGGACGTTGTAAGGCACGCTACCGACAGTACCAAGGGCGGCGGCAAGAGCCTGTTGACTACCGGAGTAGCAAATGTAGGCGCTCACGTCCACATCGAGCGGGAGGACTTGAACCAACTGGCGCTATCGATCACGAGCGGCAGGCGACTAGTTGAGCTCTGTTCGTTCTCGGCCAAGATGACGGTACATGGTGCTGCAAGCTCTCTACGAGTTGGCGGATTGGAGCGGTATAAGACGACCCAGCCAAAGCTGTTCTACGTGGTGCCCGCCGGACCCAAGAGCATCTTCGGCTACGACCTCTATCGGCGCTTCTTAGAGGCCGTCTCCGATGGCCTTCAGGAGAGGGATTCGGGAGCCAATGTGGCGATCGCTCAGATGGCTGGCGATTGAGACATGGCAATCCTCGCAGTCTTGATCGCCCTGTCGGCGCTACTCGTAATCATCTCGGCGCAGGTTGGCACTCTCCTTTCCCGAAGGTACCCGCGCCGGCCCCGATGAAGCAGCTTTTGCCACCCTCGGAGGCGCTATGACGCACCACCTGCCTTGGAAGTCACTGCGGAGCGGCGCCTGCCTACTTGTGGCCGGCCTAGCGGCGGCTTGCCTCCTTGCCGCATGCGGCGGTCTCAGCGCAAGTTCCACTTGCAGGGACTACCTCAACGCGTCAGCTTCGGACCAAAGTGCTGTCCTGACCCAACTAGCTCAGCAGTACAACCGACCTGAGCTGGTCAGCCCCCTAGGTCCTCCTGGAGTCAGCTACGAATGTGTCGAGACTCCAAATAAGACATTGGGCCAGATTGCTGAGGGCTTTACCGGCTAGCCAGCTGAGGGACGGCAGTGGCTGACCTCAACCGGCTCGACCAATTGGCCGGGCGCTGCCTAGATGTACTTACCACATAGGTTGTTGACACAAGTCGCGGGAGCGAGGCCACCAAGCGCGGTGTGGGCTCGGTGGTAGTTGTAGCGGTGCAGCCAGGTGGAGAGCAAGCGGATCCGGCTACCGTTGCTGGTGTAGGGGCGGACATACGCCCACTCCTCCAGGAGGGTGCGGTTGAAGCGCTCCACCTTGCCGTTCACCTGGGGGTGGTAACGG
>JBOHUH010000089.1:0-24489 GCA_050733915.1 Candidatus Dormibacteria bacterium
GCACCCGACGCCTGGCTCTCGCGCACCCCCGCCCCCTACGCCGAAGCTACAATCCATCCTGCCGTCCGCGGCGTCTAGGTGGTCAGTTTCAACGACCAACTCTGGTCAATTTCGGCGATCCCCATCACTCCGCCACTACGGGGACGGTTTCGTCGTCGTCAACGGGCGCGCTGCGCGCCGCGGTGAGGGCCTCCACGCCGAGGTAGCGGCGAGACACCGCCCACCCGTCGTGCCGCTCGGCGAGGATGGCACCCACCAGCCGGATCACCGCCTGTCGGTTGGGGAAGATGCCCACCACGTCGGCGCGCCGGCGGATCTCCCGGGTGAACCGCTCCCGGGCGTTGATGGAGCAGATCTGGCGCCAGTGCTCCTTGGGGAAGCTGGCGAACGCCGACCCCTCTACCAGCGCGGCACCTCCCGGCCGCCTGGCAGTGCCGCTCGGCCACCCCCCCGGCCTTCCCGCCCGCGGGCGCAGCCGCGAGCCCTGGCCCTCTGCGCGCGCAAAGTCCACGGGTGCCCGGGTGGTCCGGGCGGACGGACGGCTTGGGCCGGGGCCGGACAGCCGGGAGAGGCGATGGAGGGCCCGGTCACCCGTGCCATGCCGTGCCCGGGCAAGCCACGACTAGCCAAGCCTGCCTCGCCTGGTCAGCCCGCCTTCCGAATCTCGACCCACACCGTCTTGGTGTCCGGCTCGCAGGTACCGATCGCGTGCGGCTTCTCGCGGGTGCCGTCGCAAGGGAGGCCTCGGACGATCCTTGTAGCTTCGGCGCTCGGGTGCTTCAGGACGGTCTCCGCCTTGGTGGCAACCTCGTGGTAGCAGACCGGACAGACCCCCAGTAGCCCGGCCTCGCCGGACGCAACCGGCCGGACCTACTCGGCCGCCCCAAGGGCACCCTGGAGCAAACGAGGTTCGATCCTCGTCTCCTCGGCGCTGCCGTCCGCACTCCGAGCGACACGGTACGCGCCGGGCCCAGCGATCTCTGCAACCGCCTCGATCATCTCGGTGCCGCGATAGAGCAACCCGACACCGTTGTCGGTAGCGTAGCCCGCCGGCAGGACGCCGTCGGCGATGAGTCGCTGAAACAGCGGCCGGCGCTGGTCCTCGCCATCGTAATGAACCCCGTTGGAGAACGGCAGGAACCCGAGCCCGTCGGTGACAGGACGTAACTCGGGGCCGAAGGAGTCTGTGGTTCCTCCCACGTGCCAGCACAGCGAGCCGGCCGACACGCCAGCGAGCACGACCCCCGCCTCCCAGCAATCGCGGAAGATGATGTCAAGGCCGTGCAGCCGCCACAGGGCCAGCAGGTTAGCGGTGCTACCACCTCCGACCCAGACCGCATCCTGAGCCAAGAGATGGGCCGCCATGTCCGTGACGTTCGGCATTGGGAAGAGGTTGAGGCATGACACCGTGACGTCCCGCTCGTAGTACATCGCGTGGCAGGTCCCGTTCCACCACCCCTGGTCGCCGCCAGCAGTGTTCACGAAGCAGAGCCTTGGGCGCCCTGCGGGCTGCGCAAGTTCGAGGGCGAAGTCGAGCAAGGGAGCGGGCCGCACCAGATTGCGGGGGTCCGGGAAGAGCCCGCCGCTGGTTGCCAGGATGGTTGGCGTCTGCGCAGGCATCGATCGGATCATCGCACAGGCCTCTCTAGGTCATCGCGGCCCGATGCGCAGTCTGGCCCGAAGTGAGGCGCTTCGACCCTTTCGGCGGGTGATGAGAGGCCCGGAATCGGAGCGACCGCCGATAGCGTGATTTCAACCGCGCAGCAGTCCGTGCTTTACTGGTGCCCCTTGGACCGCTACGCACCCTCCACCTACGGAGATCGGATCGCCGACGTCTACGACGAGTGGTACGGGCCGCGGATGGACCCATCGCTCACTGTCGAATTCCTCGCAGACCTCGCCGGCGGCGGACGGGTCCTCGAACTGGGCATCGGCACGGGGCGCGTGGCGCTGCCACTCGCTGAGCGCGGCCTGGACGTTTCGGGCATCGACGCCTCCGTGCGCATGGTCGAGAAGCTCCGTGCCAAGCCGGGCGGCGACCGGGTATCCGTTGCGATCGGCGACTTCTCCGAAGTGCCGGCCGACGGGCGCTTCACACTCGTCTATATCGCGTTCACGACCTTCTTCGCGCTGACCCGCCAGGAGGACCAGGTCCGCTGCATGGGGCGGGTGGCGGATGTCCTGGAGCCCGGCGGACACTTTGTCCTCGAGGCGTTCGTCCCCGACGTCGCCCGGTTCTCTGGAGGCCAGTCGACGACGACGCTGGAGGCGGGCGTCGACTTCGTGCACCTCGACGCGGTCCGGCACGATTCGGTCACCCAGACCATCGAGGGCAACCAGATCATGCTGAGAGAGGGCTCGACCTCGCTTTACCCCGTCCGGCTCCGCTACTGCTGGCCCGCCGAGCTCGACCTCATGGGGCAACTCGCTGGGCTGGTGCTCCAGAGCCGCTTCGCCTGGTACGACCACTCTGTGTTCGACGCGCGCTCGACGCGACACGTCTCGGTCTACACGCGACCCCGAACGATCTCCTAGTCGCGGCATCGATCCGCGTGACCTGATCGTGGAGACTTCTTGTCCCCATAGCAGCTTTGGGGCGCTTTACCGGAAGCTCATCGGAAGTCTTTCCCACTTCGGCCCGAACCGGCGGTGGTCGGGGAGACAGGACTCGAACCTGCGACCCCCAGTCCCCCAGACTGGTGCGCTACCACCTGCGCCACTCCCCGAAGCCGGGGGCTGAGCATATCAGGCGGTAGAATTTCCAACTGATCATGCCCTGGGTGCGCCACTGCGGCAACTGCGACCGCGAGTTCCCCATCTACCGTCTCGCCGCAGTGCTGCTGGACGGCGAACTGACCTCGCTCTGCCCCGGGTGCATGCAGAGCGAGCACGACCGGATCTCGGTACCTTACGCGCCCCAGAGCCCGGGCGCTACCCAGACCAGCACCTCCCGCACCTCTTGGTAGACCGGACTCCCTTCCGGGACCGGTTCGACGCGGCGGTCTCGGCCAAGGGAGCGCCGCTCTGCGTGGGCCTGGACCCGGAGCTCAGCCTGTTGCCCCCGAGCCTAGGGGTCGGGATCGAAGCGGTCCGGCGCCATACCCTGGACGTGGTCGAGGCAACTGCCCCCTACGCGGCCGCCTTCAAGCCCAATCTCGCCTTCTTTGAGCGTCTCGGCGCGCCAGGGTTCCAGCTCCTCGCCGAGGTGGTGAAGGTAGCGAGCCGGCACGGCCTGGTGATCGCGGACGCCAAGCGAGGTGACATCGGGAACACCGCCAGAGCGTACGCCGAGGCCATCTTCGATGTGTTTGGCGCTGACGCCTGCACCGTCAACGCCTACCTGGGCCGCGACTCCCTGGCACCTTTCCTAGAGCGCCCCGACCGCTGCGCCTTCATCGTCTGCCGCACCAGCAACCCCTCGGCAGCTGACGTTCAGGACCTGACCCTGGAGGATGGGGGTGAGCCGCTCTACCTGCGCTTGGCGAGGTTGGCCGTCGAGTGGGACGCTCTGGCCACGGTTGGCCTGGTCACCGGCGCCACCTGGCCGGCTGAGGTATCCCGGATCCGCGAGGTGGCCCCGGAACTCCCGTTCCTGGTCCCCGGGGTCGGGGCCCAGGGGGCCGACCTGCTGGCCGCCGCACAGGCCGCGCGGGGCCCCGACGGGCGGGGACGATACCTGGTCAGCGCCTCCCGGGGTATCGCGCAAGCGTCTCTGGGAGACGACTACGCGGAGGCCGCGGCAGGTGCCGCCCGCGCACTGCGGGACCAGCTCCTGCGGGCCCAGGCGACGTCCGGGTAGCCGGGGACGACTCCCGCGAGCTCGGGGAGTAGCCTGTGGGCATGCCCAGGGGGCGCCGCACTGGCTACCTGGTGGCCCCGGTCCTGATGCTGGGATTGAGCCTCTTGGCCGGTTGCTCCTCCAGCCCCGGCCCCAGTCCCTCGCCATCTCCCCACGGGGCGCAACCATCTCCCAGTGCCACCCCGGCGCCGACCACGGTCACCGTGATCGCCCCGCTCGGCGTCAACCTGCGCACTGGGCCTTCGACCTCGGCATCGATCACCGGGGTGCTGGCGCAGGGGGTCAGCCTGCCCATCGTTTCCCATACCCCGGCCGCGGGGGGGTGGTGGGAGGTCCGGGCCTCTGATGGGACGGGATGGGTGACCGCCGATCCGGACTACACCTCAACGCTCTCGTTCCAGACCTTCTCGGTGCCTGGCGCCGCCCGGTGGTCGGTCATGTATCCCGAGGGGTGGACGTTCGCTCAGAAGAGCACCGGGTCCGTGGTCTTCACCGGGCCCCCGGGTACCTCGATCACCTTCGACACCGCCGCCAGCACCAGCCAGCTGCCTCCGGCGGCAACCGCGGGCGAGGTCCAGAGCGGAGTCAGTTCGGTCGTGGTCTACGGGGTGACCGCGCCGCTGGTCACATACTCCAGCAGCAGCGGCTACCAGACCTCGGTGGAGTTCCAGGCCCAGGCGTCACTAGCCTTCTTGATCCAGGCGAGCCTACCGCGCAAGGGTGGCGCCGCCACCTTCAACCTCTTCCTGGAGACGGTCTTCTTTCCAATCCCTGCCACCCCCACCCCCTGATCCGAGCCGCCGCCTCCGGCGAGAACCCTCAGGAGTCAGAGGAGCCGGATACCTGACCTGGCTCCTCGAGCCGCTCGGCCAGTTCCCGGTAGGCGGCTACCCGGGCGGCGTCGACCACCTTGGTGTAGCCCTGCATGGTGTTGAGGTTGGCGTGGCCCAGGACCTCTTGGACCAGGCGGACGTTGCCGGTGATGGTGAGCAGCTCGGTCGCCGTGGTGTGGCGCAGCACGTGGGGTGACTTGAGCCCCTCCACCCCGGTCTCGCGGCGCACCCGGCGCAGGATGTGGCGGGCCCCGGCGCTCGTCAGCTGCCGCTCTCCCCGCGCCATCGAGGAGCGGTCGTAGTTGAGGAAGAGCCAGGGGAGGTGGTCATGGCGGCAATCTAGGTAGTGCCGGATCACCGACACCGCCTGGGGGGTGAGGTGGACCACGCGCTCCTTGGAGCCTTTGCCACGCACTACCAGCCGTCCCTCGCCACTAATCTGGCTGCGCTGCACCGAGAGCGCCTCCGAGATGCGGCAGCCGGTGCTTACCAGGAAGTGGAGCAGGGCAGCGTCGCGCAGGCCCGGCTCCTCTTCGCCACGGTCATAGCTGAGCACCCGACGCGCATCCGCGGTGCTCAGCGGTTTGGGAAGCGGTGGAGAGATCCGAGGGATATCGATGTGGGCGGCGAGGTCCTCGGCAATCCAACCCTCACGTAGCCCGTGGTTCAGAAACCCACGCAGGCTCTGCAGCCTCCGGGCTCGCGAACTCAGCGCGAGCCCGGTCTCGCCCAGGTGCCGCTGGTAACCACGGACCGCATCGCGATCCAGCTGCCTAGTGTCGCTGGGACCATGCGGTAGGCCCGCCCAGAACTGGATCGCCAGACGGAGATCGGTTTGGTAGGCACGGGTGGTCTGGGGGCTGCGGGCTCGGTCCACCGATAGATAGGTGAGGTACTCCTGGACTGCCGCCTCCAGCTCCATGTCCCCAGCCTACCGGTGGCGGCGCTGGGGGGCAGGGATGGTGACAGGGCGGGGTCGGGGGAGGAGGAGGAGGAGGGGGAACCGGCGGTGCCGGAGTGGGCGGCGTACACGGGGCGTGTGACGGTGACCGGTCGCCATCCGGCTGGCCGGACCCCGAGTCGGTCGATGCCGGCCGGGTGGGGCGGCAGGGATGGTGACACGGCGGCGGGGACGTGGGCGGCACCACGGCCGGGGGCGGCGGGGACGTGGGCGGCACCACGACCGGGGGCGGGGTGGAAGTCGTCGGAGGGGTCGGCGGTGGCGAGGTGGTACTCGGCGCCACTCCCGCGCTCTCCAGCTGGGCCGTCGCCGACCCCGTGGATGTGGGCTGCACCGGCACAGGCTTTGGCTCCGCCACCGGGCTGGGCGGCTTGGAAAGTGGCAGAGGGGAGACCAGATAGGGGACTCCACCCGATCCACCGAGCGAGTTGACCGCCGCCTGTCCCTGACCCGGGCTTGGCAGGGTGGGGCTCAGCGAGTAGCTCGCGGCGACCGCCGTTGCCACCATGGCTAGGCCCAGCACCCCGGTGAGGCCGGCCACCACCACGGCCGGGGGCCGCCACAGATGGCCAGGCAAAAGCCTCCGTCCAACAGCCGCCAGCCACCCCCCGAACCCAGTCCCCAGGGCCGTGGAGGTGCCCGACAACGGCACAGGCGTGGTCTCAGCGGCAACCCACGCATTACCGGTGAACAGCGAGACCGTCTGGGTCAGGCGCACCCTCAGCCACCGCTCAAGCTCCTCGGGTGAGCGTATCGCCGGGCCGCTCCTGGCGCTGAGGTCGACCAGCACCTGCTGAGCCACCAGGGCGGCCAGCTGGCCGTCGGCGACCAGCTCCAGGGCGCTGGCGGTGAGCCACGGGCGCAGGCCCTCGAGCGCCTCCGGGTTACCGCCCTCCCGGTCTGCCACCAGAGCCTGCCAGGCCGCTGCTGGGATGAACTGGCCGGCTCCTCCAGGCTCCCCGAGTGCCCTATTCAGGGGATCCCTGCCCATCGGACCTACTATCCGCCCCGAAGCAGGGCAGTACCGATGCCGACGGTGACAATATCGTCAGTTGGGGATCACCGTTGCAGCGCGTCCACCACCCAGTCGATGGACCGGGTCAACTGGACTACGTCGTCCGGATCGACCGCCGGGAACAGCCCCAGTCGGAGCTGGTTGCGTCCCAACTTGCGGTAGGAGTCGGTGTCAACGACACCGTTCTGGCGGAGCGCTTGGGACACCGCCGGGGCAGAGACGGAGTCGACCAGGTCGATGGTGGCCACGACCGGACTCCGTTGCTCCGCCTGGGCCACAAAAGGCGACGCCCACTCGCGCTGTTCCGCCCAACCGTACACGGTTTTGGAGGACTGTCGGGAGCGGCTGACCGCCCAGTCCAACCCGCCCATCTCCAGGAACCACTCGATTTGATGGGCCAGGAGGAACAAGGTGGTGATCGCGGGGGTGTTGTAGGTCTGGTTCTGGCGCGAGTTCTCGAGCGCCGCCTTGAGGCTTAGCGACGCTGGGACCCAGCGGTCCGAGGCCTCGATCCGGAGGACCCGCTCCAGGGCCACCGGAGAGAGCAGCGCCACCCAGATCCCGCCTTCGGAGGCGAAGCACTTTTGGGGAGAAAAGTAGTAGGCGTCCACCTGGCTCAGGTCCACGCTCATCCCCCCCGCGGCCGAGGTTGCGTCGACCAGGATCAGCTGGTCCTGGCTGCCCACCCTGCGCAGGGGCATGGCGACCCCGGTCGAGGTCTCGTTCTGGGTGAGACAGTAGGCGTCCACGTCGGAGCTGGCCCGCGGCAGGGGATGGCTCCCTGGAGCTGACGAGATCAGGTCCGGCTCGCCCAGGAATGGCGCCCCGGCGCTGGCCTGGGCAAACTTGGAGGAGAACTCACCGAAGACGAGGTGCTGGCTGCGCCGCTCGATCAGGCTGAGGCAGGCGGCGTCCCAGAAGCTGGTCGCACCACCGTTGCCGAGCACCACCTCGAAGCCGTCGGGAGGGGAGAGGAGGGCCGCTAACCCCTCCCGGACGCGCTGCACCAGCTGCCGGACCGGGGGCTGGCGATGGCTGGTTCCCAGCAAAGCCGTCCCGGTGTGGGCCAGCGCCGCCAGGGCGGAGCTGGGAACCTTGGAAGGACCGCAGCCGAAGCGACCGTCACCGGGGAGCAGATGCTGTGGTATGGCGTATCGTGATCCACCACCAGTGGCCATCGGGAGAAGTGTATTGGCTCCGGCAGCGAGTGCCCATCTGAGTATCTCCGCACGCGTCCAGGCCATCGCGGAGTCGGCCACTCTGGCTATGGATAGGCGAGCCCGAGAACTCCGCCTCGCCGGCGAGGACGTCATCTCCTTCGCGGCCGGCGAGCCTGACCTGCCGACGCCGCCGGAGGTGGTCGAGGCCGCCATCGCCGCCTGCCGCGATCCGCGCCTGCACCACTACACCAACTCTGCCGGGCTGCCCGAGCTGAGGGTGCAAGTCGCCGAGAGCCTGCGGGCGCGCACCGGGGAGGAGCTCTCTGCTGCCAACGTCTTGATCACCAGTGGTACCAAGCAGGCGGTGGCCCACACCTTCAGCATCCTGCTCGATCCCGGTGACGAGGTCCTCATCAGCAGCCCCTACTGGGTCACGTTTCCGGAGGCGGTCGCCCTGGCCGGGGGAGTTCCGGTACGGGTCCCGGCCGCGGAGTCGCGAGGGTTTCGGGTCTCAGTGGAGGACCTGGAGCGGCACGTGACCACCCGCACCAAGGCGCTGCTCTTCGTATCACCCTCAAACCCCACCGGGGCGGTCTACCCGAGAGCCCACATGGCCGAGATCGGGAGTTGGGCCGAGGAGCGCGGAATCTGGGTGGTCAGCGACGAAATCTACCAGTACTTCACCTATGGCGACGCCCAATTCCACTCGCTGCCCCAAGTGGTTCCCGGGCTCACCGACCAGACAGTCCGCCTGAGCGGAGTCTCCAAGTCATATGCCATGACCGGTTGGAGGGTGGGCTGGATGATCGCTCCGGAGCAGGTGGTGAAGGCAGGGGGTAACCTGCAGTCGCACGTCTGCGGCAACATCAGCAACGTCTCCCAGTGGGCCGCCCTGGCGGCGCTGCGATCTGGCACCGAGTCGGTGGAGCGGATGCGCCAAACCTTCGCCCGGCGTCGGGACGCAATCCTGAGCCATCTCGACCAGCTGTCTGGATTTGAGTGCCCGGCCCCGGACGGCGCCTTCTACGTCTTCCCCTCGGTTACCGGGGTCCTGGGGCGGGAGGTCGCTGGGCGGAGGATCGACACCTCGGAACAGCTGGCCGGGGTCCTGCTCGACGAGGCCAAGGTGGCAGTGGTACCCGGGGAGGCGTTCGGAGCACCCGGGCATCTGCGCCTCTCCTACGCGCTGGCGGAGCCGCAGCTGGAGGAGGGGATGGCTCGGATCAGGAGTCTGCTGGCCGCGGGCTAGCGGGGAGACCGCTTCCTCGGTGGCCGCGAGCATCTGCGAGCGTCGCCGGCTGCCACCTCGATCCAGGAGGCGATCTCGACCAGAGCCGGCCGCAGACGGGGCAACCCAGGGCCCGCTTGGACGAGACGTTGGAGGAGGGTCGGAGCAGTGCGCTCCGGACGGGTTGGTCAGCTTGGGGGCGGTCGCGCCAGCTTGGCAATGGCCGGGCAAGTCCGCGACCTGGGGGGCTGAGCACGGTTTGGCCACCTCCAGTCGAGGTCGCCCCGTGACCGCCGCCGCCTATCCGCTTCGGAGCGCCTTGCTCAGGCCACCCCGGATGACCCTGCATGCACCGCTTCAACAGCCACCGCGCTGCCGGGCCGTGGTTTGGCGCAGGCGGCTGGGTGCACCGAATCGCCGACAGTCGAGGCTGCCTTTCGCCGACCAGGTAGGCGGGTGGATGTGCCGCCGACGGCTCGTCGCCCACCGATCCGCTAGCTGGAACGCGAGACCAGGTCGATGTGCATCAGCGGGCGGCCGGGGGACGTCCGCGCCCGTTCCCAGAATCCTGCGGCTTGGAACATCGGCAGCGTTCCGGTGAAGAGCGCAGACCCAGAAACCCGGGCAGCGCGTAGGGCCGCCACATCTACTGGATGACCCTCCACGCAGGATGCGCCGTGAGCGCCCGCGTACGCCACCGCCGCCCGCAGCAAGGCAGTGCCAACCCCGCAGCCGCGGTATTGCCTGCGGATGGCGAAGCAGGTCACCCACCAGGCATCGGGGTCGTCCGGGAGGACTCGCCGCAGTGCGCGGTTGGCCAGCACGCCGGGAAGCGCCCGGCGCGGCATCACCCGGGTCCATCCCGCTGGCCTGCCATCCACGTAGGCCAAGAGAGCCGGCGCCAGCTCGGCGGTGTCGATCTCGCGCTTGAGGGCCGGGCGCTTGGCGAGCTCGCTGCGGGCGAGGAACCGCTGGCACCAGCAGGAACTCGGTCGGCGCGAGTCACCGCCAAAGACCTCGACCACGTCTTCCCAGCGTCCTGGCCCGGCCGGTTCGGTGGTCACCCGCGGTGTACCGCTGCGGTGGCTCATCGCGCTCCACCGTAGCGTCTGGCGGCACCGTCTATCGACCTATCGACTACCTGGGGGCTGCGGCGTGCTCTGGCAATGTCCGAAGTCGCCGGGCAGTAGGCCGTGGCGGAAGCGTGCCGCGGCGACGTGGCCGGGAGACGCGGGGAGATGGCCACCTGCCCTAGGGGCTGTGGCCAGCAAGTTCCTGGCCAAGGCGGAAGGCGGAGGGGTTACACACGGGGTCTTGCACGGGGCGAGGTGCAGCGCGTCGGGCCAGGACGAACGGTCGCCCGCGCTGCGCCGGCGCTAGGCGGCTGGCGATGACCTGGGTCCTCAAGGCGACGGTTGCACTCTCTCCGGCGGAACTCGGGTAGCGCCCACCACCTAGGCAGCGCCCGTCTCCTCGGTCCGGCGCGCTACCAGCTCAGAGATCTGCTGGGGCAGGCAGTTGCCGCCTGAGATCACGCAGACAACCTCCGATGAGCCACCTTCGCTAAGGCTCCGCGACGCGCCTCCCAGGGCAGCAGCCACTGCCAGCGCTCCGGTTGGCTCGACCAGGAGCTTGCACCTGGTCCACAGCCACCACAATGCGTCCGCCAGCTGGCGGTCAGTGACGGTGACTATCTCCCCGACCTCAGCGCTGATGACCTCCCAGCAGAGCTGACCAAGACGCAGGGTGGCGGCTCCGTCGGCGACCGTCCGGGGCGGCTTGCTGAGGCTGACCCGGCTCCCCTGGGCCAGCGACAGCAGGCCGTCGTTGCTGGCCTCCGGCTCGACCCCCACCACCCGGGCTCGGGGTAGCTCGCGGCGGAGTGCCAGGGCCATCCCTGAGAGCAGGCCGCCACCGCCAAGGGGTACCAGTACCAGCGGGGCCTCGACCCCGCGGGCCCGTAGCTGCCCGGCCAGCTCGCAGCCGACCGTGGCCTGCCCCGAGATGACGTGGGGGTCGTCGTGGGGATGCACGATTCGCATCCCGCGAGCCGTGGCCAGATCGGTGGCGACCCGCTCGCGGTTGAGCATGTGGACCCCCTCGCTGACCACCTCGGCGCCGTACCCCCGGACCGCCGCCATCTTCACCGGGGAGGCGCTCTCGGGCATCACCACCACCGCACGGAGGTCGAGCTCGGACGCCGCCAGGGCGAGGGCCTGGCCGTGGTTGCCGGAGGAGATCGCGACCAGCCCCCGACGATCACCACCCTCCAGGCCGACCAGGGCCGCGTTGAAGGCCCCCCGGGCCTTGAACGACCCGGCCCTCTGGAAGCACTCCGCCTTGAGCCAGAGCCGGGCGCCGAGGCGCTGGTCGAGAAGCCGGGAGTGGAGGAGGGGGGTGGTGTGGATCCGCCCCACCAGGCGTGCCAGCGCGCCGTCGATATCGATCGGCTCAGCTGCGGGCGACGACTGACCCATGAGGAGAGGATAGGGACGCGGCGGTTCGGCCTCGGGTGGGGCGAAGTGCCTTACGGATCGGAGGTAGCGTCGGGATGAGCACTTGGGCAGCGAAACGGTGGAGTCGGGGAAAGAAGCGAGTGGGAGCGCTCGCGGAGCACTGGCTCCTCGACATGATCGATGACACGGATCCCGTCCGGTTTCGCAGCCTTCGAAGCCAGCTTCGCGACGAACTCGGTGCTCCGCACGCCGATACTCACGTGGAGCTCGAACTCGGCCGACGCCCGACGCCGGAGTTCGTGCCCAATCGCGACGGCGTCGGGCCAGGAGACGGTGCCGGCGTCGAGGAACGCTCTCTCCATCGATCGCGGTTCCACGGCGCCGGCGAGCGAACCGAGGGCGTCGAAGAGCGCCTCGCTTGCTTCCTCGACCTCAGCCCGGGGGCCGTCGGTGGTTGCGAGTCCCGGACAAGTTTGCTGCCCCTGCTGCACGGTGGGGCCGCCGCGGGCGCCGCGGCCGCGGGCGGCGTGGTTCGCGCGGGCGATGAGGTGGTGGGTGACGACGGTCATTGGGATGGTGCGTAGCTCGGGCCGTTGCGGCATGCCGACGCGGACGCGCTCTTCGTGTCCGTAGTCATGCGGCACCGGCCCGAATCTGCGGGAGACCACGTCAGCTGGTGGTCCTGTGGTCGCGGAAGAACTGCCGGATGTCGGCGACGAGGAGGTCGGGGACGTCGAGTGCTGCGTAGTGTCCTCCGCGCTCGAAGACCGACCATCCCGTGATGGCGTTGGAGCGTTCAGCGATGGCTCGCACGGATTGGAAGTTGTACGGGGTGACGGCGACACCGGTCGGAGTGGGGTTGAACGCCGCCGGCCGCTGCGCTCGAGTGATCGCGTCCTCCCGGTACCAGCGGGCGGAGGAGCCGGCGGTGTTGGTGAACCAGTACACGCACACGTTCGTCAGGACCGCGTCCCGGTTGCGAGGCTCCGGCGGCGCGAACTGGCCGAACCCCATCAGCGGATCGCCGATCCAGGCGAGTTGCCCGACCGGCGAGTCGGTGAGCGCGTACGCCGGTGTCAGCGGGCGGCGCTGGTTGAGGTCCTGGTAGCCGGACAGTTCGTAGTAGCCGGCCATGAAGTCCAGCCGTGCGCGCTCCTCGTCACTCAGCTGGTCGAGTTCCCCGTCAGCGCCGGTGGGGAACTCCCAGACCTCGAGCACGTGGATCGCTCGAAGCCCTTCGGGCGCCGCCACCCCGAGCTCGCGTGTGATGAAGGAACCAGCGTCACCGCCGTGGGCGACGTAGTGGTCGTAGCCGAGGCCGCGCATCAGAGTGTCCCACGCTCGCGCGATCCGGGCGCTGTCCCACCCGGACTCGGTGGTCGGCCCCGAGAAACCGAACCCCGGAATCGACGGCACGACCACATCGAAGGCATCGGCAGCGGACCCGCCGTACGCCTCGGGGTCGGTGAGCGGGCCGATGAGTTCGGCGAAGTCCGCGAAGGTGCTGGGCCAGCCATGCGTCATGATCAGGGGCAGGGCGCCAGGAACGCGCGACCTGACGTGGACGAAGTGGATCTGCTGCCCGTCGATGGTGGTCAGGAACTGGGGGAAGCCGTTCAGGCGGGCTTCCTCACCGCGCCAGTCGTACGCGTCGAGCCAGTGCGCGGTGAACGAACGAACCCAGTGGTCAGCGACACCGTCCGTCCATGCGGCGTCCGCGCGAACTGCGGGCCACCGAGTGGCGCCGAGGCGGGCGCGGAGCTCGTCGAGGTCCGCGTCCGGGATGTTGATCTTGAACGGAGTGATCGTCAGGGAGGTCATGGGGCACCTTTCGCGTCAGCGTGCGTCGGTGGTAGGAGCGATAGCGGACAGGATTGGTCCTCGACCAGTGGGCGGCTAGGGCACCTATTCATCTCGTCACCGTTAGCTTCCGCGATCTCATCGCTGTGCCCTCCTGCCCAGCCTGGAAGTAGGTGGCCAGCCCTTCTGGATCCGTCTTAGTGCCCGGCACCCACCACCACCTCGGGGGCGCCGCTCCGAGCCGCCTCCAGAATCGCCGCGGCAACCACCTCGGGCGCGGCTGCGGCACGATCACCTCCGCCGCCGGCCATGCCCCCGGCCCGCAGGGAGCGATGGAACTCAGTCGCGGTGATCCCGGGGAGCACCAGTGACACGGTGACCCCTTTGGGGGCGAACTCCTTCCGCGCTACCTCGGAGAGCATGTTGAGGGCCGCCTTGGTGGCGGCATAGGCGCCCAAACCTGGGATCACCCGCCGCGAAGTACCAGAGCTGACGTTGACGATGGCCCCAGACGCCCGGCGGGCCATCGACGGCAGCACCGCCTGCATCAGCGCCAGCGGCGCTAGCACATTGAGCGCCCAGACCGCTTGGAAGTCCTGGCGTTCGACGTCGAGGAGCGGAACGTGCAGCCCCTGGCCGGCGCAGTTGACCAGCACATCGATGGCACCGAAATGCTCCAGGGTGCGCTCGCGGAACGCCACTACCGCTTCCGCACTGGTGACGTCGGTGGGGACCGCCAGGGCACTAGGCAGCTCTGCGGCGATGTCCCTCAGCCGGTCTGCGCGTCGTGCCGCCAGGGCTACTTGCATGCCCTCGGCGTGGGCCATCCTGGCTGTCGCCTCCCCGATCCCGGACGAGGCGCCAGTCAGCATCATCACCCGCCCCGCCAACTCCACCGGAAAGAGGGTACGCCCACCCCCAGCGGCCGCGGCATCCGACCAGCCCACTCCGCGTAAGCCCGAGTCGCTGGCCGCTCGGCGAGGCAGGGACCTCGTCGAAGGACTTCGCTTGTAGGTCCACCCGGTGGTGAGGCTGACGTAGAGAGAGCACTCATGCTAGATTACTCAAGCGTGAGTAATCGACTACCCGGTTCTGGGTCGGTCACCAGGCTCACCCTGCTGCTGCTGCTGTCGCAGGGACCGAGTCACGGCTACGGCCTGCGCTCCGCGATCGAGTCCTGGCGAATGGATGCCTGGGCCGACATCCGCTACGGATCGATCTACCAGGTGCTCTCCCACATGGCTGAGGCGGGGCTGGTCGAGGAGGTGGGCCACAGCCGGGAGGGGCGCCGCCCCTCGAGGTGCACCTACGCCATTACCGACAGTGGCAGAGAGGAGTTGGGGCGCCTCCTGAGGCGCGCCTGGGCGACTCCCTCGACAGAGGTCCAGCCGGTCAACGTCGCTCTCTGCTTCGTCGGGTTCGGCTTACTCGGCTCCAAGGAGAT
The DNA here is from genome assembly GCA_050733915.1 of Candidatus Dormibacteria bacterium. Taxonomy (GTDB): domain Bacteria; phylum Chloroflexota; class Dormibacteria; order Aeolococcales; family Bog-877; genus Bog-877. Next base: position 14,697 of record JBOHUH010000089.1, read on the forward strand.
CGAGGACTGTCTGGTGGAGCGCCTGTCGTGGCTCGATCAGGGCGAGCGGGAATTGGCGAGTGAGGAACGGCTGACCGTGTCACTCAGTCCCGGGGAGGGTGTGGCTCGAGTTCTGGTGGACCACTTCGATCACTTTCATCGCTTGATCGCCACCGAGCGCGCGTGGGCGACACAGGTCCTGGAGCACCTGCGAGCCGGCGAGTACGGGCTGACGGAGGGCGCCGCGCCTGAGGACACAACCCCAGCGGTGCCGGCCTCGGCGGAGGCGGTAGTTCAAGTGGCTGACCCAGGCGGTGCCGTCGTCGACTCCGATGCCGGAGCGCGGCCGTGGTGAGCGCTCTGGCTGCCCGCCACAGCCGCGCGGCGTCCCTGGCGGGCACTGTCATATTCGATGTCGGAGGACCGCTGGCCGTGTACTACGCGCTCAGCTCTGCCGGCGCGTCAACTTTGGTCTCGCTGGTAGCCAGTGGGGTACTGCCCGCCACCGGGATCGGGCTGGGTGTGGTGCGCAGCCACCGGCTGGATGCCGTGGGGGCGCTGGTCCTCACCGGCATTGTGGTCGGCGCGGTCGTCGGTTTGGCCAGCGGCAATCCCCACCTGGTGCTCCTGGACGGAACCGTGCCCACGTTCGTCTTCGGAGTGATCGCCCTCGGCTCTCTCTGGACGGCGCGGCCATTGATCTTTCGCCTGGCTCTGCAGTGGATGGGGCCGGACACTCCCAGAGGACCGGAGTTCGCTAGCTACTGGCGCTACCCCGGCTTCAGACATGCCTTCAAGGTCATGACCGTGGTCTGGGGAGTCGCCTTCCTGACCGAGGCGGCGGTGCAGATCGTGGTCATCGAGAGTGCTCCGGTGAGCCTGGCCAAGACCACGTCCAACCTCTTGCCGCTGGGATTCGCCGCGGTCGTCATCGCTTGGAACGTCCTCTACTCCAGACGAGGACGCCGACTGTTGCAAAGTCAGTCTCCCGGTTAGCCCGATATGTCCGCCCCAGCGGTGGGCCGTGTCTGCCAACGCCCACCCGTGTCGGTGGAATGCGTTCGGGCGGCGCCCCGGCGATCCGCCGCGCAGACCCTAGCCAGCCGGAGTCGGGGCAGGGCTCCCTGGCGGTTCGACCAGCTCGGTCCAGCGGAAGCAGCCGACCAGGTGATCGTTGACCAGGCCGGCGCTCTGCATGTATGCGTAGCAGATGGTCGGCCCGACGAAGTGAAAGCCCCGTCGGCGCAGCTCCCGGCTCAGTTCCCGGGAGGCGTCGGTCTCTGCAGGAACCTCCCCCTGATGCAACCAGCGGTTGCGCTGGGGAGCCAGGCCGATCCCCTGCGCCAGGTAGTTGCTGAAAGAGCCCCACTCCGGCGTCAGCCGGACCAGGGCGCGGGCGTTGTCCAAGACGCTCTGGAGCTTGGCCCGGTTGCGGATCAAACCGGGATCACTCAACCAGCGCTCAACCTCAAAATCGGGTAGCGCAGCCAGCCGCCGGGGATCGAAACCCAGCATCTGGCTCCGGTACCGGTCGCGGCGCCGCAGGACGGTGAGCCAGCTCAGGCCCGCCTGGGCGCCTTCCAGACAGAGCAGCTCCAAGTGGTCCCGATCGGTGGTGGCGGGGACCCCCCACTCCCGATCGTGGTATGCGGTCAGCAGCTCCCCCCAGGCCCAGGGACAGCGAACCAAGCCTGACGACTCCATCTGGGCTCACACCTCCCGTCAAACCGCGATGCGCTGGGCGCGGGGCAGCGCAACCCTCTGCCTCGCCATGATTAAGCTGCCCCGGCATACCCGGGGCCGAGCGCAAGCATGTAGTAACGGAGCCCTAGACAATGAGTCAGCCGGTGGACTGGGACCAACGTTTCCGCGATGACCCCTGGCCGAGCCACCCCGACCCAGCGCTGGTGGAACTTGCCCAGACGGTGTCTCCGGGGCGCGCCTTGGACTTTGGCTGCGGGCCCGGACGCAATGCCATCTGGCTGGCCCAATCCGGCTGGCAGGTCACCGGACTCGACTCCTCGAAGGTGGCGCTAACCCAGGCCGCGGAGCGGGCCCGTGCCGCGGGCGTCGAACTGGAGCTGATCGAAGGGGACATGGAGTCCTGGCCGGTGCCGGAGCGGGAGTTCGACCTCGTGGTCTTGGATAACATTCACCCCTCTCCGGAAGGCCGTCGGCCACTCTTTGAACGCGCCGCCGGCGCCATGCGCGGCACTGGTCACCTCTTCATCGTCGGGCACCACCTCGACAACCTGGGCTCGGCCGGGCCCAGCGACGGCGATCGTCTGTTCACCCCAGAGCGTCTCCGCCAGGATCTCGCGGGACTTGAGCTCGAGCGCCTGGAGCAGCTCGTCCGCCGCCGCGATGACGGCAGCCCGGACGTCGTGGTGGTGGCCTGGGGCCGGCCACTGGGGTCCGCCCGCTGAGGAATGCCACCAAAGATGGGGGAGGGGCGGCGCGGTCAGGGTCGCCAGGACCAGTCGGCGGCGCCTGAGGAGTCCCTTGCAGAGGCGGTCGCTCGGATCCTGGAGGCGACTCACCCTGGTGAGGTCCTGAGTTACGGAGAGCTGGCCCGTCTGGCGGGACGACCGGGCGCGGCCCGGGCCGTGGGTCGGGAGCTGGCCCGCTCCACCGGCCTGCCCTGGTGGCGGGTGATCCACCAGGACGGAACCCTGGTTCCCAGCAAAGAGGCCCGCCAGGAGAGCCTCTTGCAGCAGGAGGGCGTCGATGTGCGGCGTCTGAGGCAGCGCCGCTGACGGGAGGGCGGTGGCCAGCTACGCGGCCAGCCAGCCCTGGCCGGTGGATCAGGCCAGCGACGCGATCCAGGCTTGGTGAAGGGCGGCGTACCGACCTCCACTGGCGAGGAGTGAGCTAGGGGTGCCGTCCTCAACGATCCGACCCCCGTCCAGGATCAGCACCCGGTCGGCGATCTCGACCGTGGTCAGCCGGTGGGCGACGATCAGCGCGGTGCGCCCCGAGAGCACGGTCTGCAGCGCGCGCTGCACCAGCCGCTCGCTGGGGACGTCCAGCGAGGCGGTGGCCTCGTCCAGGACCAGCACCGCCGGGTTGGCGAGGAAGGCGCGGGCGAACGCCACCAGCTGGCGCTGCCCGGCGGAGAGCTTGCGCCCCTCCTTGCCGACATCGCTCTGGTAGCCCAGGGGCAGCTGCCGGATGAAGGAGTCGGCGCCGACGCTCACCGCCGCCCCCTGGACAGCCTCGGCGGAGGCGTCCGGTCTGCCGAAACGGATGTTGTCGGCGACCGTCCCGGAGAACATGTAGCTCTCCTGGGTGACCATCACCACCGCCTGGCGCAGGGTCGGCTCGTCAAGGTCGCGCAGATCGATCCCGTCCAGGGCCACCGCTCCCTCCACTGGATCATAGAGACGGGCGGTGAGCCGGGCGACAGTGGTCTTGCCGGCACCGGTCGCCCCGACCAGGGCCACCGTCTGCCCCGCCGGGATCTCCAGGTTGAGATGGGGGAGGACGACCGCGTCGCGGTAGGCGAAGCGGACATCCCGGAAACGGACCCTCCCCCGAGGGTGGGCCAGGGACCGGGGGTGCTCGGGCCAGGCGACTCCCGGGGACTCCTCGAGTACGCCGGAGAGCTTCTCCAGGGCGGCATTGGCCGCCTGGAAGGAGTTGTAGAACTCGCTCATGTCCTGCATGGGCTCGAAGAACTGGCGCAGGTAGAGCAGGAAAGACGCCAGCACCCCAACCGCCATGGCCCCACTCATGATCCGGTAGCCGCCATAGATCAGCACCACCCCGACCATGACGTTCCCGATCAGCATCACGCTCGGGCCGTAGACCGAGACCAGCCGCATCGAGGAACGATTGGCAAGGCGGTAGGCGTCGTTGGCCCCATCGAATATGGCCTGGTTGCGGGCCTCGCGGCGAAACGCCTGGACCGCCCGTATCCCCCGCATCGACTCGACGAAGTGGAGGATGAGCACGGCCACCGTCTGGCGGGTGCGGCGGTAGGCGATCGAGGACTGGCCCCGGAACCAGATGGTGACCCAGATAAGGATCGGGAACCCGGCCAGGGTCACCAGCCCCAGCTGCCAGTCCAGCACCAGCAGCAGCACCCCTGTGCCCAGCACCAGGAGGACCGCGGAGATGAGGTTGTCCACCCCAGTCTCCAGCAGCGCCGAGATGGCGTCGAGGTCGGAGGTGAGGCGCGAGATCACTCGGCCCGAGGTGTAGCGCTCGTGGAAGCTGACCGACAGCAGTTGGAAGTGGGTGAACACCCGCCGGCGCAGTTCCAAGAGAATGTCCTGGCCGACTCTCCCGGACACCTGGAAGAAGACCCGCCGGCTCGCCGCCTGCGCGATGGCGGCCGCGAGTATTCCCAGCGAGGTCGCCACCAGCACCGTCTCCCCGCGGCCGTGCAGCAGCGGGGGGATGCCGTAGTCGATGCCCACTCCCACGAGAAAGGGGATGGCCAGCCGGCCCAGGTTCTCCAGCAGCACCAGGCCCAGCACCAGCCACACCGCCCGGCGGTGGGGTCGGAGCAGCGAGCCCAGTAACCGGCGCGACCTGGCCCTCAGAAACAGGGAAGCCGAGTGGCCGACCTCGTCGACCTCCTCGCCGGCGACCCCGCGCCAGCCGTCGATCGTGGTCACGAGACCTGCTCCACGTTCCGCGCGCCTTCGGCATCGACCTCTTGCGCCAGCACCGCACGGTAGCCAGGGACCTCGGCCATGAGCTGGGAGTGAGTGCCCACGTGGGTGATCGTCCCGTGCTCCAGGAGTGCCACCCGCTGGGCCAGGGCGATGGTCGAGGGCCGGTGCGCCACCACCAGCCCGGTGGTGCCGCGCAGCACCCGGCGCATGGCCTCCTCGACCAGGGCCTCGGTGTGCACGTCGAGGGCGGTCAGGGTGTCGTCCAGTACCAGGACCAGGGGGCGCCCCACGATGGCCCGGGCCAGCGCCAGCCGCTGCCGCTGGCCTCCGGAGAGCGACAGACCCTGCTCGCCGATCCTGGTGGCCAGGCCCCAGGGCAGGTCGTAGACGAAGTCGGCCTGGGCGGTGGCCAGGGCGCTGGCGACGGCGTCATCGCCAGCCTCCGGCGACCCCAGAACCACGTTCTCTTTGGCGCTGGCGGAGAAGAGAGTGGGCTCCTCGAAGGCGGTCGCCACCAGGCGCCGCAGGGTGGTCAGCTCCAGGTCGCGGATGTCGATCCCGTCCAGGGTGATCCTGCCCCCGGTGACGTCGTAGAGGCGAGGCACCAGACCGGTGAGGGTGGTCTTCCCCGATCCGGTGACTCCGACCAGGGCCACGGTCTCGCCCGGGGCGACGTCCAGCCAGACGTCGTGCAGCACCTCGCGGTCGGTACCTGGGTAGCGGAAGCTGACCCCCTCGAAGCGCAGCCGACCCGAGGCGTTCTCCAGCTCCTCGGCGCCGCCCACGATGGTGGGGGCCACGTCGAAGACCTCGTAGATGCGGTCGGCGGCGGTCAGTGCCTCCTGGCCGCTCGCGAGGATGTACCCGATGGACTGGACCGGCCACTGCATCTGCAGCAACAGGGTGACGAAGGCGACGAGCCCACCGAGAGTCAGGGAGTGCTGGCCCACCGCCAGCGCACCGAAGAGGACCACCAGCACCATCAGGAGGTTGGGGATCAACTCCAGAAGCGACCAGAACCTGGCGGTGAGGGTGACCTTGGCCATCGAGGTGCCGTAGAGGGCCTGGGCCCCCACATCGAAGTTGCCGAAGACGTGGCGCCCGCGGCCAAAGGCCTTGATCACCCGGATACCGGCGGCGGCCTCCTCGACCACGGTGGTCAGATCTCCCTGCTGGTCCTGGACCTTGCGCGAGACCTTGATGTAGCCGCGCTCGAACTGCCGCGAGACCCAGGCGAGGGGGATAACCGAGGCCGCGACGATCAGCCCCAGGGGCAGGTCCAGCCCAATCAGCAGCACCACCACCACGATCACCTGGAGCCCGTTAACGAAGAGGTAGATGAGACCGAAGCCCAGGAAGCGGCGGATGGTGCTGAGGTCGACCGTGGCCCGGGAGAGCAGCTGGCCGCTCTGCCACTGGTCGTGGAAGGCAGCTGGGAGTCGCTGGAGATGAGCAAAGAGGTCGCCCCGGATGCTGGTCTCGATGCCGGTGACCGCACCGGACTGGATCCAACGGCGGGTGAAGATCAGGCCCGCCTGGACCAGCCCCAGCGCGATCGCCAGACCGCCGAGCCGCCAGAGGCCGCCAACCTCGTGGTGGGCGATCGGCCCATCGATCACGGCCTTGGTCAGAAGGGGCACCACCAGGCTGGCGGCCACCCCGATCACCGCGGCCACGACCATGACCACCATCTGCCACCGGTACTGGCGCAGGTAGCTGCGGATCCGCCACAAGGAGCGGAGCGCGCGAAGGCGCTGGAACTTCACCTGGCTAACGCTAACCGATCTCGTGGCGGGGTCTCCAGGGTCCCTACTGGAGGCTCAGCACCGCGGGTCTCAGGCCACCTCACGGCCAGCGCGCCCCGAGGTGCGCGAGAAGTGGGGGTGGGACGCTATCCCGACAACAACCTGGAGACCGAAATGTGCCGGGGTCGAACACCCCGAGGTCCCTCGGCCCAGGGCGGCGATCTCGACGGCGCCGCCCCACTCCGCCTTCGCGACAACCGGGGTACGCGCGCTCCAAGCGCCAGATCGCCGGGAGGCGGCAACCGCCACAGTAGTCACCCCGGCGGCCCCTACAATCCGGGCATGCGCGGGCGGACGATGACTCGCTGGTGGGGCACCGCCATCGAGGCTCCAGACCCGGCGGCGCTCGCTGCCTTCTACTCCGAGCTGCTGGACTGGCCAGTGGTCAATCAGGAGCCGGGCTCGGTCGTAATCAAACCGCCCCAGGACGGCGTATACATGGTCTTCCAGCGCGCCGATGGCTACGTGCCGCCGGTCTGGCCTCCCGCTCCGGGGGCACAGCGCCCGATGATGCACCTCGACTTCGAAGTGACCGATCTGGAGATGGCGCTGGCGGACGCTTTGGCCCTGGGGGCGCGACTCGACGACTTCCAACCTAACGACAACGTGAGGGTTCTGCGGGATCCCGTGGGGCACCTCTTCTGCCTGTGCCGCGACGACGGGGCCGGGGACCAAGCCGCAGACTCCCAGCCCTAGGTGCGGGTCGCAGCTAGATCGCGCGCGCCACAGCACCCGTGGCTCGCCGGCGCCGCAGGCAGCCGGCGGGTCTACACCGGGCCGGGCATGGTCGTGACCAGCGCCAGGCAGAAGCCGTCGTAACCCTTGCTGCCCACCGTCTGGATGGCGGTGGCGCTGAGTCCCTGGGTGCGGCCCACCTCCTCGAGGAAGCGCCGCACCGCGATGGCGGCCGCGTCACCGTCGGGGGGCTCTGCAATCACACCGGCGCGGACGACGTTGTCGGCGATGATCAGACTTCCCTCGCGACTGAGCCGGTGCGCCCAGCGCAGATAGTCGGGATAGCCCGTCTTGTCGGCGTCGATGAAGATCAGGTCGAAGGGCCCGGCCGCCTCGCTCAGCAGCCGCGGCAGGCTCTCCAGGGCCGGTCCCACCCGCACGTCAACCTTGGCTTCCAGACCGGCGCGCTGCAGGTTGGCGCGGGCGACCTCAGCGTGGCGAGGCTCGGCCTCCAGCGAGATCAGGCGCCCTTCTTCGGGTAGGGCGCTGGCCATCCAGATGGCGCTGTAGCCGCCGAGGGTGCCCAACTCCAGCACCCGGCGCGCCCCCTGGGCCCGGACCAGCAGGTGCAGCAGCTTGCCCTGAGTGGGGGAGACCTGGATCGCCGGCAGGCCTGCCTCCTCGCTGGCCGCCAGCGCCGGACCCAGGTCGGGATCGCGGCCCAGCAGATCCGACTCCAGGAGGTTGTCGACTCGATTCCACAGCTCTTCGTCGCTCACTCCATTTCTCCTTTCGGTCACCGACGGCCAGCACGTTCCGTGTCTGCTCAGGGTCGCAGCTCCCAGCAGCGACCATCCGAGCCAGATCTCTGGTGCCGCTGCGGGTGGGGCTCACCGGCCGGAGCGCCAGCGTGACCGGCCGACCCCATAGCGGCTGGCCGCGGCGAGGGCCACCGGCGCCTCAGGCGGAGAGAGGTGCTCGGCCCTGAAGTCCCAAGACTCCACCCCGATCGAGGCCGGGGGAGGGCCTCGCCGGCTTAGGTCGCATCTCTATGTTATTGATAAGGTCTCTTATCTATACCATAAACTGATCTCAGACGCCAACCTCCTCCAGACCCTCTCCCGGACCACCAGACTCCGGAGCCGAGGGCTCTGGGAGGGCCTCCACGTCGCGGGCACCGGGGATCAGCAGGACCACGCCGGCGGCAGTCGCCAGCAGGCCGCTCAAAAGAAAGCCGCCCCGGGCACCTAGGGTGGCCGCCAGAACCCCGCCCAGCACCGTGCCCAGCGGGGTCAGGGTCATCACCATGACGAAGGACACTGACGAGACCCGCCCCAGCAGGCGCTGAGGCACCGCGGTTTGGAGCCGGGTGAAATAAAGCACGTCGCCGTAGACCACCAGCCCCGCGGAGACGGCGCTGAGGGCGCCGGTGACGACGGCGTCGGGAGCGAAGGCGACCCCTGCCACCGCCAGTCCGCTGAGACAGTAGGCGGCCCACATCGTCTCCACCAGGTGCCGGGGCGAGCCCAGCCGGGCCACCACCAGGGCGGCGGTCACCCCAGAGGCTCCCGAGGCCGCATAGACCAGCCCCAGCACCAGGGCACTGCCGTGTAGGACGTGCCGGACCATCACCGGGAGGAGCACCAGGTAGGGGCCCATCCCCACCAGGTTGGCGAAGGCCGCCCCCAGCAGGAGCAGGTAGAGCCAGCGCCGGGAGGCAATGTACCTGATGCCGTCCCCGGCCTCCGCCAGGAAGGATCTGCCGCTGGGCTCGGCCCGGCCGCGGGTCTTCAGGAAGAGCAGGCAGACCAGGAGCACGGCGAAGCTGGCGGTGTCTAGCCCGAAGGCCCCACCCAGGCCGACCACGCCCACGGCCACCCCACCCAGTGCGGGACCCACCAGATTCGACGCCAACTGGGCCGAGGTGGTGGTCAGGGCGTTGGCCTGGGTGATCAGCTGGGTAGGCACGATCTCCGGGAGCACCGCCAGGAACGCCGGCTCCCCGAAGGAGTCGGCGACGCCGAAAACGATAGCCATGGCGATCAGCTGCCAGAGACTGATCAGGTGGCTGACCACCAGGACCGCGACCACCGCGACCGCTATCCCCCGGGCCAGGTCCGCCAGCAGCATGGCGGTGCGGCGCGAGATCCGATCCACTACCACTCCCCCGACGATGGCGAAGGCGATCGAGGGCACGGTGCGGCAGGCCAGAACGAAGGCCAACCCGGTCGGGCGATGGTCCACCGCCAGCGCCTCCAGGGCCAGAGCGACGGTGAAAATGCCGTCCCCCAGGAGCGAGACCAGGTTCCCCGACCAGAGCAGTCTGAAGTCGCGCTCGCGCAAGGGCGCAACCACATCAGACCACGAACCAGAGTTGATCATTGAACTCCCGAGCGCTCGGGCGGCCCTGGCCGCCACGGCGGGTGGTCGCCGGCCCCGGGGTACGGGCGCCGGCTCTAAGCGGGGCTACAGCCGGGCCAGTCTACCAACTCGCGGGGAGTTCCCAGCGACGTCATCGCCCCCCAGTCAGGAGCCCGGGGATTGTCCCGAAATCGTGGACTGCGGATAGAGGGCGTGTCCCCCCTCGACGGCCTCAGCCGGACCCCGCCGAGGCCACCTTCTTACTGGTCGATCGGCGGGAGAACAGACGGGTCGCGGAGAGCACGGCCGCCAGCAGCATCAGCGCCACCGCCAAGTAGAGGCTGGTGTGAA
>JBOHUH010000090.1:0-10811 GCA_050733915.1 Candidatus Dormibacteria bacterium
CCCGTCAGCGCGAGGAGCTATTCGAGCGGCTCAACGTCGGTGACGTGGTCAGCGGCCGGGTCAGTGGGCTGACCTCCTACGGCGCCTTCATCAACCTCGGCGGCGCCGACGGCCTGATCCACATCAGTGAGCTCTCCTGGGATCGGGTCAGCAACGTCTCCGACATGCTGGCGGTGGGTGATGAGGTCACGGTCAAGGTGATAAAGCTGGACCCCGAGCTCTCGCGGATCTCGCTCTCCCTGCGCCAGATGAGCGACGACCCCTGGGACAGCATCGAGGCCCGCTTCCCGGCCGGCACCGAGATCGAGGGGGCGGTCACCAAGACCAAGAAATACGGTGCCTTCCTGCAGATCGCCGACGGGGTCGAGGGGTTGCTCCACATCAGCGAGCTCTCCTGGGAGCACGTCGAGCGCACCGAGGATGTGCTCCGGGTCGGGGACACGGTGAAGGTGGTGGTGCTCCAGGCCGATCGCACCCGGCGCCGCATCTCCCTCTCCTACCGCCAGCTGCTGCCGCGGCCGGCCCACCTCCCCGCCGAGGACGTCCCCGGCGACCAGGACTACGCCGCCGCCGCCGACTACGAGCCCGAGGCGGATGAGGATGAGTCCCCCGAGCAGGTCGCCCCCAAGCCCCGGCGGCGCAGCCCCAAGGCTGCGGTCGAGGCCGAGCCGCCGGACGACGAGGCGCCGGTCGAGGAGAGCCAGCCCAGCGCCGACAGCGGGCCGCTGGAGCCGACTGGGTCAGCGGACGCGCCCACCGACTCAGGTGAGGCCGAGCCCGAGGCAAAGTCCGAAGAGGGCGGGGAGGCGGACAGCGCGGCCTCCTCGGCTGACGAGGGCTGACGGGTCCCGAGGCGGGGGCCAATAGGGGGGAACGGGCAGCTCCCTCGGGCAGCGGTGGCAGTGCCCGTCGCTGCGTGGAGCCGAGGCTCGCAAGAGCGCAGAATCGACCCTAGAGGGTGTGCGCTGGTTGGGCTAGTCAGGGAGCGGTGCGGTGCAACCGTTCGAGCGTTTCTCCGAGAGCTCCAAGGCGGTCCTTACCTTGGCCCAGGAGGAGGCGCAGCGAGACCACTACTCCTACATCAGAACCGAGCACCTGTTGCTTGGGATACTCGCGGAAGGAGACGGGCCAGGTGCCCGGGTGCTCCGGGAACTGGGCCTGGAAGTGGAGATGGCCCGCAGCGCTATCACGGCCTTTGTCGGGGACAACCAAGAGGGGGTCCTGTGCGGAGCGGCGGCTCAGGGTAAAACCAAACAGGTGATCGAGTGCGCCGTCCGAGAAGCGGAGCGCACCGGGGCCTCCTCGGTCGGCACCGACCACCTGCTCCTCGGGATTCTGCTGGATGGTCAGGGAGTCGCCGCCAAGGTGCTCCAGGAGAGGGGAATTGGTCTGGAGACCGTGCGTGACCAGCTTGTGAGGTTCGAGGAGCAGCGCCTTGCTGAGGCAGGCGACAGGCGGCCGCACTCCGAGTGGACTGGGTACGCCCCCGGCGCTGATGCCAGCGCGGCCGACCCGGGGATACACCAGATCGATGGAGTGACGTGGGAACATGCCCACCGGGCGCATCGCCAGCCGCGGTTGTCGTTTGAGCGCTTCACCGAGAAGGCCAAGAGGGTCCTGACCCTGGCCCAGGACGAGGCCGAGAAGTCCCACCACTCGTACATCGGCACCGAGCACCTGTTGCTGGGGCTGCTGCGCGAGGGCGAGGGACTGGCGGCCAAGGTGCTGGCCAACCTGGGCATCGAGATCGACAGGGTGCGGGACACCATCGATTCGGTACTGGGGCGCAACGAGCGGATCATCGTCGAGCAGATCATTCCCACCTCCCGGGTCAAGAAGGTGATCGACAGCGCCGTCGAAGAGGCCAAGCAGAGGAACTGCACCTACGTCGGCACGGAGCACCTCCTGCTGGGGCTGCTGATCGAAGGTGAGGGCATCGCCGCCCACGTCCTGGAGGACCTGGGCGCCAACCTCGACAAGGCCCGTCACGAGCTGGACAGCCTGCTCGAAAACCCGGGCCAGTGGACCGAACCCGTGCCGGAAGGGTCGACCCGTGGGCTCCCGGGATCGAAGCGGGCGGGCGGGGACGAGTTGGGAGAGGGCTACGCAGCGGGGGGGCCGCTGGTGTACTCCGCCCCGGCGCATGGCCATCCCGGCCGGTTCACGGCTGAGGCTCGCAGCGCCCTCGCCCTTGCGGAAGAGGAGGCGGTGAGGTCGGCAGCGGGACACTTCGGCACCGAGCACCTAGTGGTCGGGCTGCTGCGCCAGGGCGCGGGACGGGCAGCCACGGCGCTGCTTGCAATGGGGGTGGGGCTGGCCCAGGCCCGAGCCGCCCTGGCGGCGCTGCGGCCCGCTTCGCCGCCCGTCCAGACTGGCTGGCCGACCCCGGGCTTGGGGCGCCTGATCCGCGAGGCCGAGGAAGCGGTGGCCTCGGGCCAGGGGCGGCGGATCGATACCGGCCACCTTCTGCTGGCGGCCGCCACCATGCTCCATGAACCCGGAGCAAGACTGCTGCAGGCGCTGGGGGTCACCGGGGATGCCGTCCGCCAGCGGCTGGTCGGAAGCGAGGACGACGAGTTCCCCTAGCCGCGGCCGCCGGACCTCCGCGATCTCCGCGAGTCTCGCCGCCGTCTCAGTTGAAGCAGGTCTGTGAAGGGTGAGTACCCCGCGCGGTTGAGGGGGGTCGAGTTGGGCATAATGCCCGTGTGATCGGCCCTGCCCCGAGCCCGCGAGCCATTCCCGCCATGGCGGCAGCTCCAGCTGCCGACCGTCCTTCCACCGGGCTCAAGGAGATGATCCGTGTACCCGTTTGAGCGCTTCACCGAGAAGGCCAAGAAGGTCCTGACCCTGGCCCAGGACGAGGCTGAGAAGTCCCACCATTCGTACATCGGCACCGAGCACCTGTTGCTGGGGCTGCTGCGTGAGGGCGAGGGGCTGGCGGCCAAGGTGCTGGCCAACCTGGGCGTCGAGATCGACAAGGTGCGGGACACCATCGAATCGGTGCTAGGGCGCAACGAGCGGATCATCGTCCAGCAGATCATCCCCACCTCCAGGGTCAAGAAGGTGATCGAGATCGCCTTCGAAGAGGCCAAGCGGATGAACTGCACCTACGTCGGCACCGAGCATCTTCTGCTGGGACTGCTGATCGAAGGGGAGGGCATCGCCGCCCACGTCTTGGAGGACCTGGGCGCCAACCTTGACAAGGTGCGCCACGAGCTGGACAGCCTGCTCAAGGAGCAGGGGCTCGAGGACGAGCCGCCGCCGGAGCGCAAGAAGTCGAGCAAGACTCCGCTACTCGACCAGTTCTGCCGGGACCTGACCGACCTCGCCACCAAGGGTCAGCTGGACCCCGTGATTGGGCGGGAGATGGAGATCGAGCGGGTGGTGCAGATCCTCTCCCGGCGGACTAAGAACAACCCCGCCCTGATCGGGGAGCCGGGGGTGGGCAAGACCGCCATCGCCGAGGGGCTGGCCCAGTCGATCGTCAACCAGGAGATCCCGGAGTCGCTGGCCAACAAGCGGGTGCTCACCCTGGACATGGGCGGGCTGGTGGCTGGAACCAAGTACCGCGGCGAGTTCGAGGAGCGGCTCAAGAAGATTCTCGACGAGATCCGCAGCTCCAAGGAGGTGGTCCTCTTCATCGACGAGCTCCACACCCTGGTGGGCGCGGGGGCGGCCGAGGGCGCCATCGACGCGGCCAACATCCTCAAGCCGGCGCTGGCTCGGGGTGAGATCCAATGCATCGGTGCGACGACTCTCAATGAGTACCGCAAGTACATCGAGAAGGACGCCGCCCTGGAACGGCGCTTCCAACCGGTGTACGTGGAGGAGCCCAAGCTGGAGGAGACCGTGGAGATCCTCACCGGGGTGCGCAGCCTCTACGAGAAGCACCACCGGGTGACCATCACCAACGAAGCGGTGCGGGCCGCGGCTGAGCTTTCGGGCCGCTATGTCAGTGACCGTTCCTGGCCGGACAAGGCGATCGATCTCATTGACGAGGCCTCGGCTCGGGTGCGCATGAAGCTGACCACCACCCCCCCGGACCTGCGGGCCAAGCAGCGTCAGGTGCGAGCCCTGCAGGCCCAGAAGGATGAGGCGGTTGAGAAGCAGGACTACGAGGGGGCTAGCAAACTCGACGAGGAGGCCAAGCTGCTCAAGGCTGAGTACTCGCTGGAGGAGGCCAGCTGGCGCGAGGAGCTGGGCAAGACCGTCCCTGAGGTCAATGAGGAGAACATCGCCGACATCGTCTCCTCCTGGACCGGGGTGCCGGTGAGTCGGCTGGTAGAGGCCGAGACCCAACGGCTCCTGGCCATGGAGTCGGAGATCCACAAGCGGCTGATCGGTCAGGACGAGGCGGTCAAGATTGTCTGCCAGGCGGTGCGCCGGGCGCGGGCCGGGCTCAAGGATCCTCACCGCCCGATCGGATCATTCATCTTCCTCGGCCCTACCGGCGTGGGCAAGACCGAACTGGCGCGCTCCCTGGCGGGGTTCCTCTTCGACAGCGACGAAGCGCTGATCCGGCTGGACATGTCGGAGTTCGCCGAGCGCCACAGCACCGCCCGCCTGGTGGGCTCGCCACCCGGCTACGTGGGCTACGACGAGGGCGGTCAGCTGACCGAGGCGGTGCGCCGCCGGCCCTACAGCGTGGTGCTCTTCGACGAGATCGAGAAGGCCCACCCGGACTTCTTCAACATGCTGCTGCAAATCCTCGAGGACGGCAGGCTCACCGACGCCAAGGGCAAGGTGGTCAGCTTCGCCAACACCATCGTGATCATGACCAGCAACCTGGGCATCCAGGGCGTGGGCTCGAATATCTCGATGGGGTTCCAGACCGGGATGCCAGGGCCCAACGGTGAGGACCAGGAGCACGCCAAGATGCGGGAGCGCATCACCGACGAGCTGAAGCGCGCCTTCCGCCCTGAGTTCCTCAACCGGGTGGACGCGGTGGTGGTGTTCCACCGCCTGCACACCCACGAGACCCGCCAGATCGTCGACATCATGTTGGTGCGGGTGCGTGAACACCTCCAGCGCCAGGGTCTCAGCCTGCTGGTTACCGACCAGGCCAAGGATTTGCTGGCCGAGCGTGGATTCGACCGGCAGTTCGGTGCCCGGCCGCTGCGGCGGGTGATCCAGGCGGAGATCGAAGATCCGCTCAGCGAGGAGTTGCTCAAGATCACCTACACCCCGGGAGATCTGGTGACCATCGATGTGGAGGACGGCGAGATCCGCACCCACGTGGTGCCCGGCCCTCCGCCTCCCGCGGAGGCGCTAGCGGATGAGCCGCCGACCGCTGAACCAGCAGGAGCGGGAGCCGCCGGTCCCGGCGGCGAAGGTGGCGCATCCGCCTGAGCCGGGGCCAGCTCCCGGAAACCTAGTCGCCAATAGCGCGGTCCCGGACGCGGGGGAGCCGCCTTCGAGAGTGCGCGCCTCTCGGATCGCCAGCCTGCTGGGGATGTCGGTCGGCTCGGTACTGGGGACTCTCTACGCCACCGTGGTGCTCACCACTTTCACGAATTCAGTGGGGGGGTGGGAGCTCAAGACGCTGATTCTGATCGTGGGCCTGGGCCTCGGCTGCGGCATCGGCTACCTATTGGGGCCGGCCCTCAGTGTCCGTCCCTACGCCTGGGCCGAGGAGGAGCTGGCCTCGGTGCCGCTGCCGGAGCTGGTGGGGGCGCTGGTCGGCTTGGTGGCCGCTCTGGTGATCGCCGCCCTGGTCACCCTGATTGCCTCGGGTCTCCCGGGAGGCCTGGGCTGGCTGGTGGGGATCATCGTGGCCTTCCTCCTGGTCCCCTTGGGGATCTCGGTGGGTCGGCGCCGGCGCAGCGACATCTCCCAGCTGGGTCTGCCGCTCGGGAGCCCCCTGCCGACCAGGGTGATCGTGGACACCAGCGCGGTCATCGACGGGCGGCTCCTGGATGTCGCCCGGGCCGGCTTCTGCCTGTACCACTTGATCGTGCCCCAGTTCGTGCTGGCCGAGCTCCAGTCCGTGGCCGACGCCGCCGACCCGGTGCGCCGGGCCCGGGGCCGGCGCGGGCTGGCCATGCTCGAAGAGCTGCGCTCCCTGCCGGCGCTGGAACTGGAGTTCACCGCGGTGGACTATCCCTCGATGCCCGACGTGGACGCCAAGCTGGTCCGCCTGGCCCGGGAGCAGGCGGCGGCGATGCTGACCGTCGACTTCAACCTGGCCCGGGTGGCTCAGATCGAAGGGCTGACGGTGCTCAACCTCAACCAGCTGGCGACCGCCCTCCGCCCCGTCCTGGTTCCTGGGGAGCGCCTGGAAGTGGAGGTGGTCAAGGAGGGCACCGAGGCCGACCAGGGGGTGGGCTACCTGCCGGACGGGACCATGCTGGTGGTGGAGGGGGGCTTGAGCCACCTGGGGGAGCGGATCACCACCACGGTGCGCAGCGTCATTCAGACCGCCTCGGGCCGGATGGTGTTTGTCCAAGCGCCGGGTCGGGAGGTCGAACCTCCGGGAGTCCCGGCGCGGACCCCGCGGCGCCGGCCCAAGCCCTCGGCCAGCCCCGGGGCGTGAGCTTGCGCGGATCGGCTCCGGGTACCGTCGCCCTGGTGCCCGCGGCTGGCTCGGGGGCCCGCTTCGGTGGCCCCAAGCTGTGGGCTGAGCTGAGCGGCCAGCCGGTGCTGGCCTGGGTTTTGCAGGCGCTGGGAGACCCGGCCAGCGGTGTCGACGAGCTGGTGGTGGTGACCGACCCCGTCGACCATCGCCGAGTGATGACCATGGCATCATCCGTGGCACCGCGATTGGGTTGCCGCTGTGTCACAGGTGGGCCGCGGCGCCAGGACTCGGTGGCCCAGGGACTCAGCCTCTGCGATCGGGAGATGGTGCTGGTCCACGACGGGGCCCGTCCCGGGGTGACCGCCGAGCTCTGTGCCCGGGTGCTGCGCGCCGCCTCGGAGATCGGAGCGGCCACCGCCTGCGTCCCAGTCCCGGATAGCACCGCGGTGATCCGCGACGGGCGCCTGGAGCGGGTTTTGCCGCGCTACGAACTGGGGGCGGTGCAAACGCCCCAGGCGTTCCGCCGGGAGCTCCTGGCCCGCGCCCATCAGGCGGCCGCCGCCGCGGGGCGTGATGCCGACGACGACGCGGCCCTGGTGCTGGCGCTGGGCGAGCCGGTGGCCACGGTGGCCGGTGATCCTCGCAACCTCAAGGTGACTCGGCCAGAGGACATCCTGGCGTTGCGCTCCTGGCTGGGCGCCCCCAGCTGGGCGCAGCGGTGAGCGGTCAGGTGGTGCCGGGGGTGGGGTTGGGGGTGGATGTGCACCGGTTCGGCGGCCCGGGGCCGATCCGCCTCGGAGGGCTGGAGATTGCCCACGAGCGGGGACTGCTGGGGCACTCGGACGGCGACGTCCTCTGCCACGCCCTGGCCGACGCCATCCTGGGCGCCGCGGGCCTGGGTGACCTGGGCGAGCACTTCCCCTCCTCCGAGGAACGCTGGCGAGGGGCGTCCTCTTTGGAGATGCTGCACCTGGTGGGCGAGATGGTGGGGGCACAGGGCCTGGCCATCCTGGGGGTCGACGGCACGGTGATCGCCGAAGCGCCGCGGCTCAGCCCTCACCGCCTCCAGATGGCAGAGTTGGTGGCCGGCGCGCTCGGGGTAGGTCGGGCAAGCGTCTCGGTGAAGGTGAAGTCCAGCGACGGGCTGGGGCTCACCGGCAGGGGAGAGGGGATCGCCGCGCTGGCGGTGGCCCGGGTGGCCCCGGGAACTCGGGACGGCCGGGAATAACATAGGCCGGCGATGCCCATCCGCCTATTCAACAGCCTGAGCCAGGCGGTGGAACCGTTGCAGCCGCTGCAACCGGGCCGGGTCCGGATGTACACCTGCGGGCCTACCGTCCACGACCGCGCCCACATCGGCAACTTCCGCTCCTACCTGGCGGAGGACCTGCTGCGGCGCCACCTCGAAGCCCGCGGGCTCAAAGTCGAGCAGGTGATGAACTTCACCGACGTGGACGACAAGATCATCAAGAAGGCAAGTGCCCGCGGGCAGAGCCTGGAGGACTTCACGACCCCCTTCATCGACGCCTTCCTGGCGGACATGGCCCAGTTGCGGATAGAGCCGGCGCAGCGGATGCCCCGAGCGACCCAGTACATCGGGACGATGGTCACCCTGGTGGAGCGATTGATGGAGGCCGGCCACGCCTACCAGAGCGAGGGCTCGGTCTACTTCCGCCTGGCCTCCTTCCCAGCCTATGGCAAGCTCTCCCGCCTCGACATGCGCGGCCTCAGCGCCGGCGCCAGTGGCCGGATCGACGCCGATGAGTACGAGGTCAAGGAGGCGGTCGGTGACTTCGCTCTTTGGAAGGCGGCCGCGGAGGGGAGCCTCGCCGCCTGGCCCTCGCCATATGGATGGGGTCGGCCCGGCTGGCACCTCGAGTGCTCCGCGATGGCGATGGACCTCCTGGGAGAGTCGCTGGACATCCACTGTGGCGGGGTCGACAACAAGTTCCCCCACCACGAGAACGAGATCGCCCAGTCGGAGGCGGCCACTGGCCGGACCTTTGTCCGCCTCTGGTTTCACGTCGAGCACCTCCTCGTGGAGGGGGGCAAGATGGCCAAGTCCCAGGGCAACTTCATGACCCTGTCCGACCTGATCGGTCGCGGGCACAGTCCGCTCGCGGTGCGCTACCACATCCTCGGCAACACCCACTACCGGCAGCGGCTGCACTTCCGCGAGCCGGATCTGGTCGGTGCGTCGGAGTCCTTGGACCGGTTGGCTACCTTCTGGCGCCGCTGCGCCGCCGCCCACGGTGCCGCGCTTAGGACCGCTGGTTCGGGGGATCCGCTGACGGCGACCGCCCAGCGCGCCAGCGATCGCTTCGAGGCGTCGATGGACGATGACCTCAACCTGCCCCAGGCGCTGGGGTTCCTGCACGACCTGGTCCGCGAGGGCAACCGCCTGCTCGACGAGGGCCGGGCTGGTGGGGGTGGCTGCGACGCCGCCCTGAGCGCGCTCCGCGCGGCCGACACCCGCCTGGCGGTGATTGAGCAGGCGGCCGGGTCAGAGGACTCCCGGCTCAACCAGGAGGAGCAACGGGCGGTGCAGCGCCGCGAGGAGGCCCGGCGCAAGGGCAACTTCTCCAAGGCCGACCGGATTCGCGACCAGCTGCTGGAGCTGGGCATCGTGGTCGAGGACACCAAGGAAGGCACCCGCTGGCACCGGCTCTGATGCCGGAGATCCTCTACGGCCGCAACCCGATCCTTGAGGCCCTGCGGGCGGGTCGACGGATCCGTCGCCTGCTGCTGGCTTCCGGGCTGGGTCGCGACCAGCGGGTGGAGGAGATAGTTCAGAGGGCGGGGCAGGCTGGGGTGGGGGAAGAGACCGTGGCCCGGAGCCGGCTTGACGATGTCGCCCACAGCGAACACCACCAGGGTCTGGCCGCATACTTCGACGGCCGCCAACTGGAGAATCATGGGGCGCTGCGCGAACTGCTCGAGCACCAGCTCCCCGGCTGGCCCCCGATCTTCCTCTGCCTCGACGAGGTCCAGGACCCCCAGAACCTGGGCTCGTTGGCCCGCAGCGCCGAGGCCCTGGGGGTGACCGCACTGATACTGCCCCGGCGCCGCACCGCTCCGCTCTCAGCTGCCGTCGCCAAGGCCAGCTCCGGCGCCATCGAGCATCTGCGCCTGGTCCGGGTGGGCAACCTAGTCCAGACCCTGCGCCAGCTCGCGGAACTGCAGGTCAGCGTGATTGGCCTGGATGCTGCCGGGACCGAGCGCTGCGACCAGGTCGACCTGAGCTCGGCGCTGGCCCTGGTGGTCGGGGCGGAGGGAGGCGGCCTGCGTCCGCTCACCAGGCGGAGTTGCGAGCAACTCGTCTCAGTCCCCATGGGAGGACGGGTGCAGTCGCTCAACGCCGGGGTGGCCGGGGCGCTGCTCATGTACGAGGTAGCGCGCCAGCGTCAGTTCCGCTTCCCAGGCCGGGCCAGCTGACCGCTAGGCCGGGCCTATACTGCGCAACTGCCCGAGCGTGCCGACGTAGCTCAGTGGTAGAGCAGCTGTTTTGTAAACAGCGGGTCGGGAGTTCGAATCTCCCCGTCGGCTCCATTCTGATCTCGCGGGAGTGCTCTGGCAGTCCACCGCGTACCCCTGAGTTCTCTGCTGGTGGCTACAAACGTGGCTACAGTTTCGAGCAAACCGCTGGCCGAGCCCGCGCTAGACTCCCCGACCGTGACCGCAGCCGAGCCCCCTGCCCACGGGGCACTGGCCACCCGCCGGGCCGTCCGCCGCTACCCCGCCGGCCTCGCACCCCCGGGCCAGCGGGCCAAGCACTGCCGGCGTTGCGGCCTCCTGGTCGAGCGGAGCGGCACCTGCGAGTTCTGCAACAGGGAGCTGGACGAGGTGGATCCCCGCTGGAACCGCTGGGGCGACTGAGTTGTCGTTGGGTAGGTCAGTCGTCAGGGATCCTCCAGTGTTCGGGCGGTGTCAGTCCGAACGGCCACCGGCCAGCCCTCGACAGGTCGCGGTCGTACTTCCTCGAGTTGCAGCTCCTGTGGGCCAGCTGGACGTTATCGGGCTGGTGCAGCCCGCCCTTGCTGATCGGGATGACGTGGTCCAAAGACAGGTCAGCGTCGGCCACCCGCTCGCCACAGAGTCCACACGTGCCCCGGTCCCGGACGTAGATGAACTCGAGATCCACCGGTGCCCGCCGAGCAGCTCGGAGGCTGTCACGGCGCCGCTGGCCCCCTCGAAGTTTCGCGGTCCGGGCGGCACAGCGAAAGGCCCAGAATCTCAGGCCCTGGCAATCCTCGCACCGGCAGTGAACGTAGAGGATCTGACCTGCACTGTATGAATG
>JBOHUH010000091.1:0-8949 GCA_050733915.1 Candidatus Dormibacteria bacterium
CGATCGGGGGAGCAGCCAGTTCAAGATACGGCTAACGAATCGCAAAGATCAGTCCCTCGCCAGAGTCGTCCCTTCCAACGGACCAGCGCAGTCTACCCCGGCGATTCTGAGTTCAGGATGCGTTCTC
Source organism: Candidatus Dormibacteria bacterium (assembly GCA_050733915.1). Classification (GTDB taxonomy): domain Bacteria; phylum Chloroflexota; class Dormibacteria; order Aeolococcales; family Bog-877; genus Bog-877. The sequence continues at coordinate 128 of JBOHUH010000091.1, forward strand.
CCTCATTGCGGCACGCTTGTGACAGCTTTGGGACAGCAGCGCCGCGATCTGGGAGTAGCCCTACTTGGCGTAGTCGACCGAGCGGGTCTCCCGGACTACCGTGACCTTGATGGTCCCGGGGTAGCTCATCTCCCCCTCGATCCGCCGGGCCACCTCCCGCGCCAGGACAACCGCCGCGTCGTCGTTGATCCGGTCTGGCTTGACCATGATCCTGACCTCGCGACCGGCCTGGATGGCGAAGGACCGCTCCACCCCCTCGAAGGCGTTCGCGATCTCCTCCAGCTTCTCCAGCCGCTTGATGTAGCTGGCCAGCGTCTCCCGGCGGGCGCCCGGGCGGGACGCCGAGATGGCGTCCGCGCTGAGGATCACGAAGGCCATGATCGTGGTCGGCTCGACGTCGTAGTGGTGGCACCGGACGGCGTCGATCACCTCGGGATGCCGTCCCAGGCGGCGCAGGATCTCCCCTCCGATGATCGCGTGGGAGCCCTCCACCTCGTGGTCAACCGCCTTGCCGATGTCGTGAAACATCCCCGCCTCCTTGGCGAGGTGCTCATCGGCGCCGATCTCAGCGGCGATCATCCCGGCCAGGTAGCCGACCTCCTTGACGTGGGCCAGCACGTTCTGCCCGTAGCTGTAGCGAAAGCGCAGGGTGCCCACCAGCCGCACCAGCTCCGGGTGAACGTTCTGCAGTCCCAGCTCGAAAAGGGCCTGCTGACCCTCCTCCACGATGCGTGAGGTCACCTCCTCGCGGGACTTGACCACCACCTCCTCGATCCTGGTCGGGTGGATCCGGCCGTCGCTGAGCAGCTTGCCCAGAGTGACCCGGGCCACCTCCCGACGCACCGGATCAAAGCCGCTCAGCACCACCGTCTCCGGGGTGTCGTCGATGATCAGGTCCACCCCGAGCGCGGCCTCAAGCGCCCGGATGTTTCGTCCCTCGCGGCCAATGATCCGCCCCTTGACCTCGTCGTTGGGCAGAGGTACCACCGAGACCGACGTCTCCCCTGTCTGGTCGGCGGCGTGGCGCTGGATAGTGGTGACCAGCACCTCCCGGGAGCGCTCGTCCGCCTCGGCCCGCGCCGCGGCGACCGAGTTGCGGATCATCTCCGCCTTCTCGGTGATCAGCTCCCGGTCCAGTCCCTGGAGCACCTCCTTGCGGGCCTCGTCCCTGGTCAGCCCGCCGACCCGCTCGACCTCCCGTTCCGCGGCCTGGCGCACCTCGGCGAGCTCGCCCCGGGCCGTCTCCAGCTGGCCGCGTTCCGTAGCCAGGCCGTCGCTGCGCTGCAGGAGGTCCTGCTGCTGGCGGTCGAGCTGCTCCTCGCGCTGCCCGATGCGCTGCTCCAGCCGGGAAACCTCGCTGCGCCGCTCGCGCAGCTCCTCCTCCAGCTCGGTGCGAAGTCGCAGCGCCTCCGCCTTGGCCTCCAGCTCCGCCGCCTTCCGGTCCGCCTCGATGGCGGCCCGAGCGCTGGTGAGGTCCACCTGGCCACGCCGTCCCTGCCGGGAGGCCATCAGTCCGAACGTCAGGCCCCCCAAGGCGAGCAGGGCTAGCACGACCAGCAACACGTCCATTGCTGCACTCACGGCCTGGACCTCGCAGTGCCGAGCAGGGGACCGGAGCGGCCCCTCCCCGACTTCAACCCCTCACGAAGCCGCGGAGGAGTAGGAAATTAGTTGGAATTGGGACCGATTCTACCGCCTGCCCGGGTCCCCGAAGAGAGCCCTGGCCGCCCCGCACCCGCTAGCCGATCGCCGCCGCCGGCTCGGCCTCTGACTCAGCCTCGGCGGCCGCCGGCGGCACCGCCTCCCCAATCACCGCCTGGCGCACCTTGTTGGCGATCTCCCGAGTCAGCTCGGGATTGCTCCGAAGCATCTCCCGAACATGGTCGCGGCCCTGCCCGAGCCGGGTCTCGCCGTAGCTGAACCACGCGCCGCTCTTGTCCACGATCCCGGCCTCGATGGCGCCGTCGAGGACGCTCCCTTCGTAGGAGATGCCCTCGTTGTAGAGCAGGTCGAGCTCGGCGGAACGGAACGGTGGAGCCACCTTGTTCTTGACCACCCGCACCCGGACCCGGCCGCCCACCACATCGAGCCCCTGCTTCAGCGAGTCGATCTTGCGGATGTCCAGCCGCACCGAGGCGTAGAACTTGAGCGCCCTCCCCCCGCTGGTGACCTCCGGATTGCCAAACATCACCACAACCTTCTCTCGGAGTTGGTTGATGAAGATTACGACGCAGTTGGAGCGGCTGATCGCGCCAGTGAGCTTGCGCATCGCCTGGGACATCAGCCGCGCCTGCAACCCGACATGGGTGTCGCCCATCTCCCCGTCAATTTCGGCCTTGGGGACCAGGGCGGCGACCGAGTCCACCACCACCACGTCCACCGCCTGGCTCCGCACCAGCACCTCCACGATCTCCAGCGCCTGCTCGCCAGTGTCGGGTTGGGAGATCAGCAGCTCGTCGGTGTTGACCCCGATCCGGGCCGCGTAGCTGGGGTCGAGTGCGTGCTCGGCGTCGATGAAGGCCGCCACCCCGCCAGCCTTCTGGGCCTCGGCCACCACATGGAGGCTGAGGCTGGTCTTACCCGATGACTCGGGCCCGAAGATCTCCACGATCCGACCCCGCGGGATGCCGCCCACCCCGAGGGCCAGGTCCAGAGTCAGGGCGCCGGTCGAGATCACCTCTATCCCTCTCGCCCCCGCCCCGTCGCCGAGGCGCATGATCGTGCCCTTGCCGTAGCTGCGCTCGATCTGGCTCAGCGCCGCCCCCAACGCTCGGTCCTTCTCGTTGGCCACTCGCGCAAGCTCCTTGGCGTCCCGGCTACCCGGGTCGCCCACAACCCGTCCCGCGAGTTCGAGTGTACCGCTCATCTGGGTGACCTCCGGTGTGTCTTCGCGGCCGGGCCGCGAGCTGTGACCATTGCCGAGACGACTGGGTGTTCGCTAGAACAAGTGTTCGCCATTGTACCGCTTTCCGCCTCGCAGGGGAAGGTCCTCTGGCAGGCTCGTGAAGGGGCGTCCGAAGGCTCAGCTGAGAACCTCCAGGACCAGTTCCAAGGCGACCCTGACGGCGTTCACCCGGTTGCGATGGCAGCCCAGGTCCCGGTCCAGTCGCCGCACCAAGACGCCGCCGCCGTGCGCCAGGGCCACGTAGACCAGGCCCGCGGGCTTGGCCTCGGACGCCCCGGGGCCGGCCACCCCGGTGGTGGCCACGCCCAGATTGCTCCCCAGGCGGCTCCGCACCCCCAGCGCCATCGCCTGCGCCACCTCGGAGCTCACCGCGCCGTGGCGGCTCAGCTGGCCCTCGGGCACCCCCAGGAGCTCCCACTTGAGCTGGTTGGCGTAGGCGACCACTCCACCGCGCATGAAGGTCGAGCTCCCCGGGAGCGCGGTCAGCGCCGCCGCCAGCAGTCCCCCGGTGCAGGACTCCGCGGTAGCCATGGTGCGCACCGGGTCCCTGCGGGCCAGCTGAGCCACCCGCTCCAACTCGGGGAAGGCCAGGGCCAGGTCACTGAGGTCGGAGGCGCTCATCGCCAGCCCAGGAGAGAGCGAAATCGCCAGAGGTAGACGCCCCCGCTCCAGAGGGTGAAGGTCACCGCCGCCGCCACCAGCCAACCGGAGGCAGGCGACAGCCCCGGATAGGGGGTCTGGAGGACCAGCACCACCACCATGGCATCCTGGGTCAGGGTCTTCAGCTTGGCGACCCGGTTGGCGCTGATCGAGATCCCCGACCTGGTGCCGCGAGCCCGCAGAACCACCACCGCGACCTCCCGGGCGACGATCAGGAACCCGGCCCAGGCGGGCAGCACCCCCTCGCCCACCAAGGGGAAGATGGCCGCGATCACCAGCAGCTTGTCAGCCAGCGGGTCGAGGAAGATGCCCAGCCGGCTCACCTCCTGGCGCCGGCGGGCCACCATCCCGTCCAGGCTGTCGGTGGCGGCCCCCAGCGCAAACAGCCCGGCGGCGATCTGGTGGCTGCCGCCGAAGCCGGACTCCAAGCAGAAGAGGATCACCGGGATCAGGGCCAGCCGGCTGAGGGTGATCAGGTTGGCGAAGCCCCGCCAGGTCGCCCCCAGGGGCTCGGCGACCTCTGCAGAGGGCCGAGGGGGAGCCTGGGTCCCCCTCACCGTCATCGGTAGTTGGTGTACTGGAGAGGGACTGGCAGATCGAGCTCCCGGAGCTCGCCGATCACCGCCTGGAGGGCATCCTTGTCCTTGCTGGAGACCCGCAACTCGTCGCCCTGGATGCGCACCTGAACCTTGGCATGACTGGCCCGGATCCGCTTGGTGAGATCACGGGCGGTCTCCTCGGCAATCCCCTTGCGCAGCTGGATCGCCTGGCGAACGTTGCCTCTGGCGGCGGGCTCCGGCTTGCCGGGGTCGAGGATCTTGAGCGAGAGCTGGCGCCTCACCAGCTTGCTTTTCAGGACATCGAGCACCGCGTCGGCGCGATTCTCCGAGGCGGCCAGGATCACGATCTCCTTTTCCTGCAACTCCAGTTCCGCGGTGACGTCCTTGAAGTCGTAGCGGGTGGCGATCTCCCGCTTGGCCTGGTCCACGGCGTTGACCAACTCCTGGCGATCGAAGTCGGAGACCACGTCGAAGGAGTGCTCGCTGGCGGCCACGACCCAAGCCTAGCGGCTACTCGTCCTCCTCGCTGGCGTCCAGTAACTGCTCCAGCTCGGCGAGGGTCATCAGCACCTCCCGGGACTTGCTGCCCTCGTAGGGGCCGACCACCCGGGCATCGGAGAGCTGGTCGATCAGCCGGGCCGCCCTGGTGTAGCCGACGTTGAGCTTGCGCTGGAGCAGAGAGGCGGCACCTCGCTGCTCCCCGATCACGATCCTGCCCGCACGCTCGAAGAGCGGGTCGCGGCGGAGGGCAGGGTCTCCCTGGGCGGGGGCCAGGGCGGCGGCCTGGAGGATCTCCTCCTGGTAGTGCGGCCGACCTTGGGCCTTCCACCATCCGATCAGCTGGTCCAGCTCACGGTCGGACACGTAGGCGCCCTGGAGCCGGGCCGCCTTGCCGGCGTCGATCGGGTGGTAGAGCATGTCACCTCGCCCCAGCAGCTTCTCCGCACCCATCTCGTCGAGGATCACCCGGGAGTCCACCCCGCTGCTGACCGCGAAGGCGATCCGGGAGGGGATGTTGGCCTTGATCAGGCCGGTGATGATGTCGGCCGAGGGTCGCTGGGTGGCAACGATGAGGTGGATCCCCACCGCCCGGGCCAGCTGAGCAATACGACAGATGAGATCCTCGATCTCGTTGGCCGCGACCATCATCAGGTCGGCCAGCTCGTCGATCACGATCACGATCTTGGGTAGCGTCTGGAGCCCCAGGTGAGGCGCCCGGTCGTTGAAGTTGGTGATGTTGCGGGCGCCGTGGCCGGCAAAGAGCTTGTAGCGCTGCTCCATCTCCATCACCGCCCAGCGCAGCGCCGCCACCGCCGGGTCGGAGTCGACCACCACCGGCACCAGCAGGTGCGGCAGCCCAGAAAAGGTGCTCAGCTCCACCCGCTTGGGATCGACGAGGATGAGTCGGAGGTCGTGGGGGGTCGACTGGAGCAGGAGCCCGGCCAAGACTGCGTTGATGCAGACGCTCTTGCCGGAGCCGGTGGTCCCGGCGATGAGCAGGTGCGGCATCGCCGCCAGGTCACCCAGGACCGGGTGTCCGCTGACGTCCGCCCCCAGGGCCACCGCCAGGTGGCTCTTGACCGCGTTGAAGTTGGGCGCCTGGACCACCTCCTTGAGGGTCACGAGCTGGGCCGCCTTGTTGGGGACCTCGATCCCGATCGCCGACTTCCCGGGGATGGGCGCCTGGATCCGGATCGGCGCCGCCAGGGCCATGGAGAGGTCGGGCTGGTACGCCAGCACCTTCCGCACCGGCACCCCCGGTGCCGGCTGCAACTCGTACTGGGTCACCGTGGGACCGGCGTTCACCCCCATGACCTTGCACTGCACGCCGAAGTTGCCCAGGGTCGACTCAATGGTGCGGATCCGGCTGCGGATCTCGTCCCTCAGTCGCTCCCGCTTGCCACTCGCCGAGTCCAGCAGATCAACGCTGGGGAGGACCCAGCTCGGCTCGGGCTCGTCTTCCATGTCCTCCTGGGGCTCCCGCCCCGGCGCTACCGCGTTGGCGGGCACCGCCGGGGTCACCGGGGTGCCCGCGACCTGGACCGCCTCGGCGGCCGCCTCCACCGCCAGCGGGTCAACCTCGGGCTCCTCCAATCCTTCGAAGATCCGCTGGAAGGCGTCGGGGGCGACCTCCTCCGGCTCATCCCGGGGGCTCGGGTGGGACGATCCTCCCTCACCGCCGCCGGGATGCACCGCCGGGGGCAGCGTGGCTCCGGGGCCCCTAGCTCCCATGCCCGTGCGCGGGGCGAAGACCCGCGAGGCGGCGTCCTCCATCCTGGTCCAGACCCGGGCCGAGATCCGCGAAGGGTAGATCTCCAACCCCACGATGAGGCCCGCCACGGCCACCCCGGCGAGGGCAATCAGGGTTGCTGGTGTACCCACGAAGGCGGCGAGTCGGGGCCCGATCGCGGCCCCCAGGGCGCCTCCGCTGCCCGAGCGCACGGTCGCGGCCACCGAAATTGCCGCCACCGTGGAGATGCCAAGAGAGGTGATCACCTGGCCACCACCGCCCCGCTCCGCGGCACCGGAAGCCAGGGTGGCAACTCCGCCCGCCACCAGTGCCACCCCGATGATCCAGCCTCCCACCCCGACCAGAGACGAGATCGCCTGCCCGAAGTCGAAGGCCACCTTGGCCTGGGGAAAGGCCAGCAGGATCATCCAGATCAGACCCACCACGATGGCCCCGATGCCGGCGAGCTCGCGGCGCTGGGAGGCTGAGAGGCGCAGCGCCGGGGCCAGCTGGGGGTTGGATCGGGACGCAGCAGACCGGCGCCTGGGGCTGGCCGCCCGAGGCCTCGACGCTACGCGCCGCTTGGTCTTTGCCAACTATGAGAGCGTTGTCATGGGTGGTGGAGTGGATCTGAAGCGGTAATGCCACCCGCTGGCCGCAGTCTAGCAGCGGCACCGCACATCCGCTCGCTTCAGAGACGGGCGGTGAGTCGCCACCAGAGCGACGGTGCGGGGAGCCGCCGGGCAAGGATGGCCCGCGCCCGGACCCGCGTTCCTAAGGTCCGCCGCAGCCATAGGGTTCCCACCCGGGCACCGCGTCGGAGCGGGGGTCGCACCGCCCCCAGCCGCAGCTGCACACCCAGCCGGGATCCGGCCGGAGCCACCAGCTCGAGTGGCGACTCGACCTTCACTGGGATCCCCGCGGCCCAGGCAGGTCTCACCACCCCCACCGCGTTCCCCCGCGCTGGCAACCGCACCCGGCGCAGCTCGCTTCCCCCCGCGCTGAGAAGCGAGCTGGCCGCGCCGGCCGCACCGACCAGTGCGCTGAGTGACCCACCCGGCTGCCCCAGCACCGCTGCCACCAGCTCGCGCCGGCGCCCCAGCAGCCATCTCCGCTGCACCACCAGCAGGCAGCCCCCCGCGCTGCTGGTCCAGCCAGTCTTGACTCCGACCACCCCGTCGCTGCCCAGCAGGCGGTTGTAGTTGCGGACCCCGCCGACCACCGGCAAGTCCACCCCGGGCATGGCCACCACCGCCGCGAAGACCGGGCTACGCATGGCGAACCGCGCCAGCGTCACCAGGTTGCGGGCCGAGCTGACGCTGGCCGGGTCCAGGCCGCTGCTGTCGGTGAAGTGCGTCTGGGCCAAGCCCAGGGAATCGGCGAGACGGTTCATCCGGGTGACGAATGCCGACTCAGACCCGGACACCCAGTCGGCCAAGAGCACCGCCAGGTTGTCTCCCGAGGGCACCAGCAGGCCCTCCAGGAGCTGGAGTTCGGTGAGGGACTCGCCCGCCACCACCGGGACCACTGAGTCCCCGGCCGCGCCTTCGCTGCGGTAGAGCTGGGCGTCGGCGACCGACACCGTCACCGAGGGACCGGACTCCCCCACCTGGAGCGGGTGATCCCGGAGCACCACCAGCGCGGTCATCACCTTGGTGACGCTGGCGATCGGCACCGCCGGCTCCGGCGCGGTGGAGCCCAGCCAGCCGAAGCCGTCGAGGTAGATGGCGGCTTGGCCCACCCGGGGCCACGGCAGTCCCGTCGGATGGCCGGGCACGGTGTAGGTGCGCGGAAGCGTCTGCTGCACCCTGGGACGGGGAACCGGCCGGCTGAGCTGCAGACCCACCCCGGCCCCCAACAGCACCGCTACCACCCCGGCGCCGGCGCCACCGATCGTGGCCAGCCGCCTCCGTCTCACTTCAGGGTCAGTCGACGCTGACCAGGGTCACCAACTCCGGCCGCCATGACCCGCTGGCCTCCAGGTGGGCCTGGACTACCGACGCGACCTCCTGACCCAAGCCACCGAGATCAGCGAAGGCGCGCCGGCCGTGAGCAGACCGGGCCAGCGCGACTTCCACCCGCGCGACCTTCGCCACCTCGTCTGGAATGGCCGTACCCAGAAGCGTCAACTCCGGGTCCCCGACCAGGCGATGTGGGGCGGGGGTGACCCGCAGCGAAACCACCAGCTGGCGCTGGCCCTCACCGGTTCTCTGGAGACGCTTCCCCGCCGAGTCGACCAGGGTGGCGCCGACCCTGACGCTGCCGGCCATCCGCAGTCGGTCCGCCGCCACCTCGACGACGGCGCCGTTGCGGATGACTGCCAGTTGGTCCGGGCCGAGCCCCGCCCCCAGCGCCAGAGCCGCGTGGGCGGCCAGGTGACGCGCCTCGCCGTGGATCGGGATGAAGTACCGGGGTCGGACCACCTCGAGCAGAAATCGGAGTTCCTCCCTCGCCGCGTGTCCACTGG
>JBOHUH010000092.1:0-33720 GCA_050733915.1 Candidatus Dormibacteria bacterium
CTCGATCAGGATCATCGCCGGTAGCTCTCCGCCGCTGACCACGAAGTCGCCCACCGAGACCTCCTCCAGCCCCAATCCCTCGCTGACCCGCTCGTCCACCCCCTCGTAGCGGCCACAGACCAGCAGCAACCGCGGCTCGCCGGCCAGCTCCTCGACCAGCCCGGCGCTGAGGCTCCGGCCGTGGGCTGAGAGCAGGATCCCCCGGGCCGGCGCCAGCCCTGGCAGGTCACGGACCGAGCGGACCGCCCCGAAGAGAGGCTCGGGGCGCAGCACCATCCCCGGCCCGCCCCCATAAGGGATGTCGTCCACCTGGCGATGCGCCCCCAGCCCGAACGGGCGCAGGTCGTGGGCCTGGACCTCGAACAGCCCCCGCTCCAGGGCCCGGCCCACCACCCCCGCCGCGAGGGGGCCGGGGAAGACCAGGGGGAAGAGAGTGACCACGTCAAACCGCATCAACCCAGTCCTCCAGGTAGCGCTCCGCCACGGTGATCCGGCGCCGCTCCAGGTCGACCCCCAGCACCGCCTCGCGCACCGCCGGCACTCGCAGCTCGGCGTCGTTGCTGCGGATCAGGTAGATGTCGTGGGCGGGGTAGGGCTCGACATCCACCACCTGGCCTCGCGCCTGACCGGAGGGATCCTCTACCTCTAGGCCTACCAACTGGAAGTGGAAGTACTCGCCGGCAGGCAGCTGCCGCAAGTCCGAGCCCTCCACCTCCAGGTAGCCGCCGCTCAGCTGGGCGGCGGCATCCCGGTCGGCCACCCCCCGGAATCCGCAGATGAGCTGGCCGCCGTCCCCCCTGACGGAGTCCAGCACCAACTCCCCCCCTGGGCCGCGCAGGGCCATCCCGGGCCGGAGTCGGCCCGGCTCGCCGCCCAGCAGCTCGACCCCGAGCTCGCCGCTCAGGCCGTGGGGTCGGAGGAGCCGGGCCACCCTCACCCAGCTGGGGGCGCCGCTCAATCCTGGACCTCGACGTAGACCCGGTCGCGGGGGCGCAGGGAGGCTGCGCGCACGACCATCCTCACGGCGTCGATGTGCCGGCCCCCGCGCCCGATCAGCTTCCCCAGGTCCTCCGGAGCGGTGCTGACCCGGACCGTGACCCGCTGACCCTCGCGCTCCACCCCAACCTGGACCGCCTCCGGGCGGCTGACCAGCTGCTGGACCATGAAGAGCACCAGCTCGCGGTAGTCCGGCACCGCCTCATCCCTCGGCGGGAGCGGCATCTTCGGGGTTCTCCGGCTCCGGGGAACCCGGCTCCTCTGGTTCTGGCTCCGGCCCATCTGCGGTCTGGCCCGCCTCCGCCTCATCGGGCTCCGCGGTCGCCACCTCCGCGTCAGGTGCCTCGGCGGCGGCGGGCTCGGCAGCGGGCTCGGGCGCGTCGGCCGGAGTGGCCGCACCCGCCTCTGGCGCCGACTCTCCGACGGGCTCAGGCAAGACCGCGTCCGCGGCCTCCTCGGGGACCGCCTCAGTTGGTGCGGTCGGGCTCGCAGCGGCGGCCGGGGCCGCCCCCTGGCCCGCCCTGGCGGGGTGCTTGGGACCCGTCTTGGTGCGCGCCGGCCGGGCGCTCTGGGGCAGCGTCCCCTGACGCTCCAGGAGCTCGCGGACGGCGTCGGAGGGACGGGCGCCGGTGGCCATCCAGTGCCTGATCCGCTCGTCATCCACCTGGAACACCTTGGGGCTCTTGAGCGGGTCATAGAAGCCCAGCGACTCGATGAAGCGGCCGTCTCGAGGCGAGCGGGCGTCCGCCACCACTACTCGGTAGAAGGGCCGCTTCTTGGCGCCCATGCGCTTGAGCCGAATCTTCACTGCCACTAAAAATCCCCTTGTTGGCTGGACAAATTCCAAGTGCTCATGGGGTGCTCCGCCGGGCTCCCCGCCGCTGCGCCACCCCCAGAGGCAGCCCCTGCATCAACTCCGCGGCCATCCGGCGGCGCCCTCCGGCTCCGGAGAAGCCCCGCATCAACCCCTGCATCCGGGCGAAGCTCTTGAGCAGCCGCGAGACCTCGACCGGGCTGGTCCCGCTCCCCGCCGCGATCCGGCGCCGCCGCGAGGCGTCGATCAGGGCGGGCCGGCGCCGCTCCTCCTTGGTCATCGAGAGCAGGATCGCCTCGATCCGGCTCATCTGGACCTCATCGGGCAGGCTGCCCCCCTGCTGGCGCAGCAGCTCATGGCCTCCGGGCATCATCCCCAGGATCGACTCCAGGGGACCGATCCGGCGCAGCTGGCGCATCTGGACGATGAAGTCGTCGAGGCCCAACCGACCCTCTTTGATCCTGGCCTCGACCCGCTGCGCGTCCTCGGCGCTGATCTCCTGGCCCGCCCGCTCCACCAGGGTGAGGACGTCACCCATGCCCAGGATGCGCCGGGCCATCCGCTCCGGGTGGAAGGCCTCTAGGTCCCGGCTTCGCTCGCCCACCCCGCAGTACCAGACCTGGAGCCCGACGGCCGCCCGCATCGAGAGCGCGGCCCCGCCCCGGGCGTCGCCGTCGAGTTTGGTCAGCACCACCCCGTCCACCCCGACCCCCTCGTTGAAGGCCCCCGCCACCCTGACCGCCTCCTGGCCGGTCATGGCGTCCACCACCAGGAGGCCGAGGTGGAACCTGGTGGCCCGCCGGATCCCCTCCAGCTCGTCCATCAGGGGCTGGTCCAGGTGCTGCCGCCCGGCGGTGTCGACGATCACCACGTCGGCCCCCCGGCTGCGGGCCTCGCCCACCGCCTGGGCCACCCCCTTGGCCAGCCCGTGCTGGCGCGAGGCCACCAGGACCTCCAACTGCTGCTCTCTGGCCAGCTGCTGCAACTGCTCCACCGCCGCGGGGCGCTGCAGGTCGGCGGCCACCAGGAGGGGACGGTGGCCGTCCTCTCGCGTGAGCAGCCCCAGCTTCACCGCCGAGGTGGTCTTGCCTGACCCCTGCAGCCCCATCAGCATCACCGTGGTCGGGGGCTCGGGCTGGTAGGTGAGGCGAGCGTCCTCGCCACCCAGCAGCCCCACCAGTTCCTCGTACACGATCTTGATCACCTGCTGCCCCGGGGTAAGGCTCTCCAGCACCTCGCCACCCACGGCCCGCCCCCGAACCCGGTCGATGAAGTCCCGCGCCACCTTGTAGTTGACGTCCGCCTCCAGCAGCGCCAGGCGTACCTCGCGCAGCCCCGCCTCGACGTCGGCCTCGGTCAGCCGGCCCTTGTCGGTGAAGCGCTTGAAGGCCCCCCCCAGGCGGTCGGTCAGGGTGTCGAACATCTAGGCCCCTGTCCCCACGGCCGCCGTCGGCCCCAGGCGGCGCTCCAGGCGGCGCACCCGCTGGCGCAGACGGTCCCGCTCCCGCTCGGCGGCCTCCAGCCGCTGGCAGGCCCCCAGCTGCCCCTCCAGCAGCTGCATCCGCTCCAAGCCACGGCGCACCAGGTCGTGGGCGGCGGCTCGCGACGTCCCGAGGGCCCGGGCCAGCTCGCTCACCGACCAGTCCTCCTCGAGGTGCAGCCGCAGCGCCTCCTGCTGGCGCTCGGTCAGCACCGGGCGGTAGAGGTCGAGCAGCCGCACCCGGGCCAGCCGGTCAAGCGCGCTTGGTGTCAAGGTCAAAGCCTTGACACCCTACTCGGCTGGGCGCCCCAGGATCAAGCGGGAACTGAGCGCCTCAGCCGCCCTCGGCGGCACCCGCCGCACCCAGGAGGGCATCGAGATAGGCGCCGGGGTCGAAGTCGGCAAGGTCGTCGAGACCCTCCCCCACCCCCACCAGCTTGACCGGCACCCCCAGCTCCTGCTCCACCTGGAACACGTAACCGGCCCGGGCGCTGCCATCCAGCTTGGTCAGCACGATCCCGGTGGCCCCGGCCACCTCGGCGAAGGTGCGGGCCTGGCTCAGGGCGTTGGCTCCCACGTAGGCGTCGAGGACCAGCAGGGTCTCGATCGGCTGCCCCACCTCCTGGGCGCCGATCACCCGGCGCACCTTGGCCAACTCCTGCATCAGGTTGTGCCGGGTATGCAGCCGCCCCGCGGTGTCGACCAGGACCAGGTCGCGACCCCGGGCCCGGGCCGCCACGATGGCGTCGAAGACGACTGCCCCCGGGTCCGAGCCAAGCTGGTGGGCGACCATCTCCGTGGAGCTGCGCTCGGCGAGGCTGCGGAGCTGTTCGATGGCGGCGGCCCGGAAGGTGTCCCCGGCGGCAATCAGGGGCTTCACCCCCTGGGCCTGAAGCCGGGCCGCCAGCTTGGCGATGGTGGTGGTCTTGCCCGCCCCGTTCACCCCGGCCACCAGCCACACTGCGGGCCCGCCGCTCAGTGAGAGGGCCCGGTCGAGGCCGGCCAGCCGCGCCGCCATCACCTCCCGCAGGGCCGCCAGCAACCCCTCCGAGTCACGCAGCTTCTGCTCGCCGGCGCGCTCCCGGGCCCCCTCCACCAGCGCCTCGGCGATCTCCACCCCGCAGTCGCTGGCCAGCAGCAGCTCGAAGATCTCTTCGTAGACGTCCTCCCCGACGCCCCGCCTCAGGCTGAAACGGGCCCGCAGCTGCTGGCCCAGGCCGCTGCCGACCCGGTCCAGCTTGCCCGGGATCCGGCGCCACCAGCGGCCTCGGCGAGGGGTCTCGACCTCAGCCACGGGCGACGACACCCTCAAGCTCCATCTGCTCCGCCTCCGACACGGTCTGGCCGTCGGCGGTGAGCCGTACCGAGAGGATCCGGCTGGAGCCCGCACCGTCCTGGGTCACCCCGTAGAGGGTCGAGGCCCGGGCCATGGTGGTGAGGCTGTGGGTCACCACCAGGAACTGGCTGCTGGCGGAGCGGCGCTGGATCAGGGCGGCGAAGTTGAGGATGTTGGCCTCGTCCAGGGCGGCGTCCACCTCGTCGAACACGTAGAAGGGGCTGGGCGAAACCTTCTGGAGCGCCAGCACCAGCGCCAGGGCGGTAAGCGAGCGCTCCCCACCCGAGAGCAGTGGCATGGGGATGGGGCGCTTGCCCTGAGGTTGGACCACCATGTCCACCCCTCCCCCCAAACCGTTCTCGCCGGGGGTCGGCTCAAGGGTGGCTCTGCCGCCGCCGAAGAGCTCCACCCAGACCGTCTCGAACTCCTGTGTCACCTCTCCCAGGGTGGCCCGGAAGCGCCGCCCGCTCCGCTGCTGCAGCTCGGCCAGAACCACCTCCAGGTGACCTCGCGCCGCCAGGGAGTCCTGGTGGGCCGCGCGCAGCCCTTCGGTGCGCTCCAGGATCTCGGCCAACTGTCTCGGTGCCAGCTCGTTGATCAGTCCCAGCGCCTTCAGGCGGCGCTCGGCACGGCCGATCTCGGCGGCCGCCCAGGCGGGATCCTGGGGCGGCGCCTCGGCCTGGTCCTCGGCCCAGCCTTCGGACGGCTCGACCACCTCCGCCCGCAGCCGCTCCACCTCGCGGGCCTGGGCGAGCACGTCCCGACGCCAGGCCTCCCCCTGGACCGCCGCCGCCTGCACCGCCGCCTCCAGCTCGGCCCGGGTCCGCTCCAGTGAACCCAGGCGTTGCAGCGGGTCTCCCGCCCCCTCCAGGGCCTCGGCGCTCTGGGCGAGAGAGTGCTGGTGCTGCACCTGAGCCGCCTCGCTGGCGGCCCGAGCCGCGCCGAGGCGCCCCAGCGCCTCCAGGGAGGCCTGCTCGGCGGCGTGGATCCGCGCCGTCGCGCTGTTCTCCCGGGCCAGCAACTGCTGGCGTCGCTGGGCCAGCTCGGCGGCCCGGCGCTGCCAGCCGCGCGCCTCTGCCTCGGCCCCGGCAATGCTGAGCCGGGCGTCCTCCAGGCGTTGGCCCCCTGTGCTCACCTCCTCCTCTGCGGCGGCGACCCTCTCGCGGCAACCGCCGACCGTGGCAAGGGCCGCGGCAGCAGTGTCCCCAAGACTCCCCAGCTCAGTCTCCAGGGCCCGGAGGGCGGCTTGGTCCAGAGCGCTCTGGCGCTCCCGTCTCTGAAGCTCCTCCCGGAGTCTGGAAATGGTCTGCTCAGCGCGGGCCGATTCGGCCTGCCGGCGCTCCACCTCCGCCTGGCCGCCTCCGGCCAGAGCCTGGCCTGTGGTGGCCACGCGGCGCAGCCGGTCCACCTCCTCGCGCTGCTCAAGGTGGGCCTCCCGGGCTCGCTCCAGCCCCTCCCGGGCGCGGGCCAGCTCGGCCCGCTGGCGCTGCACCATCCGCTCCCCGTCGCGCATCTGCTCCACCAGTCGGAGCTCTCCCTGAGATCGGTCGGGGGTGATCTCCAGCCCCGTCCCCAGCACGGTGCCGTCAGCGAGCACCGCCCGGCCGTCCGGGAAGCGCGCCAGCCAGCGGCTGGCCGCGGCGCGGTCCTGGGCCAGGCAGGCCAGTCGCGACACCCGGGCCACCACCGCCAGGGTGTCGGCGTCCCCCACCAGGGTCGTGGCCAGCGGACGGCAGCCTTCGGGGGGGTTGGCCACCGTTGGCTCCTGGTCTACCGGCCAGCAAACCACCTCGGCGACCTCCCCGGCCAGCCCCAGGGCGCGGCGCGCCGAGCTCTCCTCCCCGACCAGGGCTCGCAGGAAGATCCCCAGGCCCGCCTCTACCGCCTGGGCGTCGGCCGCCTGTCCCGCCTGGACCCCCTCCGCAAGCCGGCGCAGCCGCGCCCCGCCGGTGGCGGCGGCACCGGCAATCGGGGCGGCCTGAGTGCGGGCCTCGATCGCGGCCACCAGAGCACCCAGCCGGGCCTCGGCCTCGCGCACCGCAACCGTGGCTCGGGAGAGGGTCTCCTCCGCCCGTTGCAGCAGCTGGCTACGACTCACCTCCACCTTCTCTGCGCGCTCCAGAGCAGCGGTCTCCCGGGCGGCCGCCTGGTGTTGCCCCCGGGCCGTCTCGGAGGCCTCATGGAGGGACCCCCGGAGGCTGGCCTGAGCCTGCTCGGCATCGGCGCTGGCGGCCAGCGCCTGACTCCTCCACGCCTCGGTGCCGGCCAGCCTCGCCTCCAGCTCGGAGCGGCGCCGCCGCAGCGTGGCCACAGCGCGCTCCAGCTCCTGTTCCCGGGCTGCTGCTGCGGCCAACTCGGCCTGAGCGCGGGAGCGCTCCTCGCGCAGCGCCTCCAGCTCCTGGGCGAGTACCTGAACCTGGGCCCGTCCCCGCTCCAGGTGGTCCTGGTCTCCGGGGAAGGAGCCCTCCGGCTCCGAGAGCGGCCCCAGATCCTCGAGAACCTCGGCCAGGGTCTGGGCGGCGGTGCTGCGGGCCTCAGCCGCCTGAACGGAGCGCTCCTCCCAGCGCTCGACCTCGCTGAGGGCCTGCTGCGCGGCGAGGGCCAGGGCTCCGGAGTGCCGCTCCGTCTCGAGCCGGCCCGCCTCGGCCGCCTGCAGCCGCTCTCGCTCGGCAAGGTAGGTGGGCTGGAACTCCTCGGCCCGCGCCCGCAGCTGGAGCAGCCGGCGCTCCCCCGCCTGCAGCTGGCGCTCCAGCTTGCGGAGTTCCCCCAGGGCGTTCAGCCAGGCGCCCCGCTCCAGGCTGCCTCTGAGCTCCTGCAGCCGCCTCCGGACCCGGACGGCCTCCTCGGCGGCGACGGCCTCGCTGCGCAGCGAGTCGATGCGCGGCAGCAGTTCCGCCAGCCGGCCCACCGACCCCTCCAGCCACTCCGCCGAGGAGCGCAGGCGCGCCTCGGCGTCGTCGATCAGGGCCTGAGCCCCGCGCACCCCGGCCGCCTCCTCGATGAGATGGCGGCGCTGGGCCGGGGTGGCCCGGATGATCGACTCGATGTCGTTCTGCGCGATCACTGCGTACCCCGCCTGGGCCAGGCCGGTGGCATCGAGCAGCCTGCCCAGGTCGCGCAGCCGGACCCGCTGCCCGTTGCGACGAAACTCGGTGCTGCCGTCGCGGAACACCCGCCGGCTGATCGAGACCTCGACATCCTCGACCGGGAGCCGGCCGTCCTCGTTGTCGAAGACGAGGCTTACCTCGGCCATCCCCACCGGTGCCTTGGTGGCGCCCCCAGCGAAGATGACCTGTTCCAAGCGCTGTCCGCGGAGCTCGCGGGCGCTGGTCTCGCCCAGCACCAGTCGGATGGCGTCGACCAGGTTGGACTTGCCGCTGCCGTTGGGGCCGACGATCGCGGTGATTCCTGGCCCCAGCTCCAACTCGGCCCGGCCCGAGAAGCTCTTGAACCCCTGGAGTTGCAGACGGCTGACTCTCATGGAGTGGGGTCGGCCGGTCTCCCTGAACGCCGCCTGCCGCCGCGCCGACCGCGGTGGGTGCGCTTGCGCTGGGTGGGGTCCACCGGGTCCGCAGGGCCAGACTCCGGGTCGTGGGGTGCGGTGGCGGGAGCCACCGTGGCGGAGGCGCCCGACCCTCCCCGGGTAGAGCGCCGGCGTGGCCGGGGCGGTGCGGGCGCCGCCGGCTGGCTCGGACCCGACGTCGCCACGGAAGCGCCCAACGCCTCCTCAGAGCCCTGTCCGGGGTCGGCGGCCGGCACCTCGCTGCTGCCCCCGCCGCCACCCCGGGAGCGGCGGCGGCGGCGCCTCGGGGCGGCGGTGCCGTTGGGCTGCACGCCCTGGGGTTGCCCCTCGGCGAGAGGCGCCTCCGGGGACACCACCACCTCGGGAGGCGCCACGCCCAGGGCCTCCGGGCCGGCCCCGGAGGAGCGAGCGCGGCGACGCCGCCGCCTTGGCGGGACGACCGGCTCAGCCACCGAACCCTCGGACAGAACCTGGGTGACCTCAGCGGCGACCACCGCCGAGGCCGCCGGGGTAACGATCTCAGCGGCGATCGCGGCGGCCGCCAGGGTCGAGCGGGAGCGCCGCCGACGCGGCTTGGGGGCCGGGGCCACCAGGCCGTCGATGGCGGCCCGGGCCGCGCCCTGCTCGGCCACTTGCTTGGTGCTGCCGCGACCCTCGCCGAGGACCGGCCCGCCCTCCACGGAGACCTGGGACACGTACTGCCGAGGTCGGACGTTGCCGTCCGCCAGGGTGAGGTAGAGCGGCGGACCACCGAAGCGCTCCTGGGCCAGTGCCTGGAGGCGTCCCTTGAAGTTGGGGTCGGTCCAGGAACTGAGGTCGCCGATCCGCGACAGGAAGATCCTCCCCGCCTTCTTGTAGCCCTGGTCGAGGAAGGTGGCCCCGATGATGGCCTCGAAGGCGTTGGCGTGCAGCGAGGTCAGCCGGCGGGCTCCCGACTTGGTCGCGCCCCGGCCCAGGCGCAGAGCCTCGCCCAGGCGCAGCTGCTCCCCGATCCCGGCCAGGGCCACGGTGCTGACCAAAGAGGAGCGCATCTGGGTCAACTGACCTTCGTCGTAGTTGGGGAAGCGGTTGAACAGGTACTCCGCCGCTACCAACTCCAGGACCGCGTCGCCGAGGTACTCCAGACGCTCGTTGTCCCGGCCAGCGGCACCGCGTTCGTTGATCCACGAGGTGTGGGTCATCGACTCGACCAGCCATGCCCGTCGCTTGAACTTGATCCCCAGGCGGACCTCGAGCTCCTCGAGGCGCCGGTCGGCATCGCGCTCCTGCTCCGCCTGCTCCTCCGCGCTGAGCTGGGAGCGCCGCCGCCGACTGGGGCTCTGGGGAGCGGCCGGGACGGCTAGCTGCTCAGGTCCAGATGTTCTTTGACGTAATCCCACGCCTGGCCCACCGTCTGGATCTTCTCGGCGTCCTCGTCCGGAATCTCCATCCCGTAAGCCTCCTCGAAGGCCATGATCAGCTCCACCAGGTCCAGCGAGTCGGCGTTGAGATCCTCCACGAAGTTGGCTTCCGGCGTCACCTGATCCGGCTCGACGCCCAGCTGCTCCACCACTATCGCCTTGAACCCTTCCCAGCTCGTGTCTGCCATCTTTTCCCCTAGTGGGCCGACCTGCGGCCGTCTGCTCTTCCTGTTGTCCTCGGTCCGGGACTGTCGCCCCCGCTGCCGGGCCTGGCGAGCCGCCGGCCCCGGAGGGATCCCTCCCCGCTGCTCCCGGAGTCTCTCCCCCGTCGGCACCGGCGCCGCTGAGGCGCTCGCCGGGCAATACGGTAAAGGTTGGGGCTGCGGCTCCGCTGCCCGCCGTGCCGGTGGCCGGATCCCGACTTCCCGACCTGGGGGGTGGCTCGGTGCCGCCTCGGGTAAGCCGGCGGACGAAGGACTTCACGGACCCACGGCCGGGAGGACCGCCTGAGCCACTTTGGGATAGATGTGCCGGGGCAAGCTGGGGGCCATTGTAAGCGGGGCTGGAGGACCTACCCGGTCGGCTCCGGCGCCGCCGGCTGCCCCGCCTCATCAGTCGCCCCCAGGTACCGGGCCACCGCTGCGGGGGAGTCCAACGACCAGACCCGGGCGGCGGGCAGGATCCGGCGGCAGAGCCCGGCGAGGGTGGAGCCGGGGCCGCACTCCACGAAGCCCTCGCCGCCGGCGCCGCCCAAGACCCGCACCGCGTCCGCCCACCGTACCCTTCCCGCCAGCTGCCGGCGCAGCCCGGAGCGGACCTCGGGAGCGGTGCGGGAGAGAGCGCCGGTGACCCCGCTGGCAATCGGGAAGCGCGGCTCAACGATCTCGACGAGGTCCAGCTCGCCGGCGAAGGCCTCGGCCGCCGGCTCCATCAGCGGGGAGTGGAAGGCGCCCCCCACCTTGAGCGGCACCACCCGGCGCGCTCCCGCCGCCCTGGCCAGCTGGCCCAATTCCTCCACCGCCCCCGGGCTCCCCGAGACCACCACCTGACCCGGGGCGTTGTCGTTGGCGACGACGCACACTCCCCCCCCCTGGGCCGCCCGGTCGCAGAGCGCCTCGAGAGCCGCCACTTCCAGCCCCAGGACCGCCGCCATGGTTCCCTCGGGAGCGGCGCCCATCAACCGGCCCCGGGCCAGCACCAGCCGCATCCCATCGGCGGCGTTGAGCGCTCCCGCGGCCACCACGGCGCAATACTCGCCCAAGCTGTGTCCGGCGGCGGCGACGGGGTGCACCCCGCCCTCCAGCAGCAGCTCGGCCAGGGCCACCCCGGTATAGAAGAGCGCGGGCTGGGCCACCTCGGTGGATCGGAGCTCCTCGGCGCTGCCGCTCACCAGGAGCCGCCTCAGGTCGACCCCTTCGGCCGCGGCGAGGTCGAGAAGCCCCCCCTGGAATCCCCGCTCCACCAGTTCCCGTCCCATCCCGGGCGCCTGAGCGCCCTGACCGGGAAAAAGCAGGGCCAGTCCGGCTCCGCTCAACCGGGGCCGGCTGCCTGGGAGCCGCCCCCAGGGCTACTCAGTCGCGACCACCTCGCGCCCCTTGTACTGTCCGCAGTTGGGGCAGACCGTGTGAGGGCGACGGGGCTGGCGACAGCGCGGGCAGGGGGAGAGGGCCGGTCCCGAGATGGCGAGGTGGGAGCGCCGCCGGTCTCGGCGGGCCTTGGGGACGCGCTCCTTGGGTAGGGCCATGACGGGATCGGAGTCTAGCAGGCGCCCCGGCGGACCCTAGCGCCGCCGTCCCTTGCCCTTGGCCTTCGGCTCCCCTTCCTCGCCCTGCTGCAGGGTCTCCAGGCCGCGGCGAACCTGGGCCAGCGCCGAGGACAACTCGCCCTCCAACTCCTCCATCCGATCGCGCACATAGTCGTCGGTGTCCCGGCGCATCTTGCGGCTGCGCTCGCGCGCCTCGGTGAGCAGCCGATCGGCCTCGGCGGTGGCCCGGCGGGTAACCTCGTGGTCGTCGGTGAGCCGGTCGGCGCGCTCCTGGGCGGCCAGCAGCGTCTGCTCCGCCTGCTCCGCGGCCTCGCGGAGTCGCGACTCGCGCGACTCCAGCACCATCCGCGCCTCGCGGATCTCGTCCGGGAGCGAGACCCGGATCTGGTCCAGTGCCTCCAGGATCTCCTCCTCACCGACCACGATACTGGAGGTGAGCGGCAGCCGCCGGCTCTGGTTGACCAGCGCCTCGAGCCGGTCCAGAACGTCGAAGATCGAGATGCCGTCGGGCTCGGGCTCGAACTCGCCGCGATCGTCGGCCATCGTCCCTCCTCTCAGCTGATCCGGGCTGCCGGCTGGCCCTTGGGGGAGAGCTTCTCCTGGAGCGCTCGCTCCACCACCGGGGCCACCAACCCCTCGATGCTACCCCCGTGGGCGCAGACGTCCTTGAGCAAGGAGGAGCTGAGGTAGACGTTGGAGAACCCGGTGGTCAGGAAGACGGTGTGGACCTTGGGCTCGAGGCGACGGTTCATCAGGGCCATCTGGAACTCGCTGTCCAGATCCGACACGGCTCGCAGGCCACGCACGATCACCCCGGCACCCTCGGCCACCGCGAATCCCACCGCCAATCCGGAGAAGTGGCGGACCTCGATGTCGGTGCCCGGGGGCAAGCTCTGGCGCACCAACTCGGCCCTCTCCTCCGCCGAGAAGAGGTAGCGCTTGCCCTCGTTGTCGAGGACGCCGACCACCACCCGCTCGAAGATCTCCCGGGCCCGCCCGATCACGTCGAGGTGACCACTGTGGATCGGGTCGAAGCTGCCGGGATAGACCGCGGTGGTCATGTGGGCCTCCGGTAGAAGGAGAGCACCGAGGTGCCGTACCTCGCGGTACGCACGCAATTTAGCGCTCCGGCAGCGGTCGGCACCGAGAGCTTGCGGTGGTGCTCCCCAACCACCACCGGGTCCCAGTCCGGCACCGCCTGTGCCACCAGGCCCAGCTGCCGCAGCACGGCCAGGAACAGCTCCGGGCCGCGCTCCCGGAAAGGCGGGTCGAGCAGCACCAGCCCAAACCTGGCCAGAGCGGCGTCCTCCCGGCGCAGCCATGCGAGCGCCTCGCCGACCACCACCTCGCCCCGCTCGGACCAGCCCAGAGCGCCCAGATTGGCCTGAACCAGCCCCACCCGCGGTCGGGCGATCTCGACGAAGGTGGCCCGGCGGGCGCCCCTGGAGAGCGCCTCCAGCCCCAAGCTGCCGACCCCCGCAAAGAGGTCGAGAACGTCAGCGTCCAGCACCCGGTTGCCCAGGATGTTGAAGCAAGCCGCCCGCACCAGTCCGGTGGCCGGGCGAAGGTCCGGTGCCGACTCCGTGAGCAGGCGCCGCCCGGCGGCCTCGCCACCGGTGAGCCGGGCCCCGGGTGCGGAGCGCGGGTTCTTGCCGTAGCCGGGTTGTCTGGGCACTTCCCAGCAAGGATGACAGCCTGCTGCGCCGACCCTGGCTCTCAGTCGCTAGTCGAACTCGAAAACCACCTGATAGTGGTGCATCTGCCGGCGCAGCGCCTCGGTCCGAAGCTCGGGGTCCCGGTCCAGCAGGGCTTCAGCGGCGGAGCGGGCACGTCGGCGCAGCCCCTCGTCCAGGAGGTCGCCCACCCGCATCTCGGGGAAGCCATGCTGGCGCAGCCCGTAGGGATCCCCGGAACCCCGCAGCTTGAGGTCGACCTCGGCCAGCTCAAACCCGTCTGGGTGGTCGACCAGAGCCTGGAGCCTCGCCCGCCCCTGCTCCTCCTCGGTCTCGGCGAAGAGCAAGAGGTGCGAGGGATGCGTACCCCTGCCGATCCGGCCCCGGAACTGGTGCAGCTGGGCGAGTCCGAAGCGTTCGGCGTCCTCGATACCCATGAACGCGGCATTGGGGACGTCCACCCCCACCTCGATGATGCTGGTGGCCACCAGGATGTCGACCTCACCCTTGGCGAAGGCCGCCATCCGCTGGGTCTTTTCCCGGGCCGCCATCTTGCCGTGCAGCAGGGTGAGGCGGAGGTCGGGGAACACCTCCTTCCGCAGCCGCTCGAACTCGGCGGTGGCAGAGCGGGACTGCCGCACCGGGGAGTCCTCGACCAAGGGACAGATGATGAATCCCTGGCGCCCCTCCCCAACCTGCTCTCGGATGAACTGGTAGGCCAGGGGGCGTTGCGCCGGCGCCACCAGTCTCGTCTGGATCGGGATCCGACCCGGGGGCATGCCCCGGATCTGGCTCACGTCGAGGTCTCCGTAGAGAGTCCGGAACAAGGAGCGGGGGATCGGGGTGGCGGTCATCGAGAGGAAATCGGGGTTGACCCTGGCCTTCTCCAGGAGGCGGAGCCTCTGGGCCACCCCGAAGCGGTGCTGCTCATCCACCAGGCACAGCCCCAGGGTGGGCAGCTCGACCTCATCCTCGATCAGGGCGTGGGTACCCACCACCAGTTGCTCCAAACCGGTCGCCAGCCCGGAGAGGATCTCGCGACGCTGGGCGGCAGTGCTGCTCCCCACCAGCAGCCGGGGCCAGATCTGGAACGGGGAGAGCAGCTCGCGCAGGGTCTCGAAGTGCTGCCGGGCGAGGATCTCAGTGGGCGCCATCAGCACCACCTGGTGCCGGGCCGCGATCGCCATCCGGGCCGCCATGGCGGCGACCACCGTCTTGCCCGACCCCACGTCCCCCTGGAGCAGGCGGTTCATCGGCGAAGGCCGGTCCATGTCGGTGAGAATCTCGTGCGCGGCTCGGCGCTGGTCGTCGGTGAGCCTGAAGGGCAGGGCGGCGACGAACTCGCGGGCGATACCCACGCTGTAGGGGCTGCGCGCCCCCGCCCGGCGCAGCCGCTGCCGTCGGGCCATCAGGGCCGCCAACTGGGGGTAGAAGAGCTGGTCGAAACCGAAGCGCTCCTGGGCCCGGTCCAGCACCGCCTGGTCCTCCGGGAAGTGGATGTCGTGCAGCGCCGCCCCCAGCGGGATCAGCTCCTCGCGGCGCCGGATGTCCTCGGGGAGTGGGTCCTCGATCCCCTCGGCGAGGGGCAGCAGTTGAGCCACCTGGGCCCGGAGCCAGCGCGAGCTCACCCCGTAGGTCTCGGGGTACGTGGGCACCAGGACCCCGACGCTGGACTGGCTCACCAACTTGCGCTCACGCTCCACGTCGGGATTGCGCAGCTGCAGGCCGCCCTGGCGACCCCGCACCGCCTTGCCGTGCAGGGTGACCCGGTCCCCCACTTTGAGCAGGTGGCGGAGGTGGGGCTGGTTGAACCAGACCACCCCGACCATCCCGGTCTGGTCGGCGACCTCGCCCTCCAGGAGCTCCATCCGGCGGTAGCGGGCGCGCCGCGCCCGGAGCGAGCGCACCTCCACCTCCAGGGTGCTCGCCTGGCCCGCCTGCAGCTCTGAGACCGCGCGGCGCTCCCGCTGATCGTCGTGCCGCCGGGGCAGGTACCAGAGCAGGTCGCGGATGGTCTGGCAACCCAGCCGGCGTAGCCCCTCGCGGTGGGCGGGCGAGATACGGGGTAGCTGGGCCAGCGGGATGTCCAGCGAGACCCCGGACCGCTCTGGGGATGGGCTCGCGCGGCGCCCTCGGGCAGTGCCCGGAGCCCCCTTAGGAGCTGGACTCAAGGTAGCAGTAGGCAAGAGTCCCCGGGCCAGCGTGACTGCCGAGCACCGGGCTGGCGTGCTGGAGCAGGATGTCCATCCCGGGGAACGTCCCCCGGGCGTCCTGGAGCAAGCGCTGGGCATCTCCCGGATCACCTACGAAGAGGACCCCGCAGCGGGCCAAAGGGCGGTGCTCCACCAGGAGCTCGCTGAGGCGGCGAATCCCGGCCGCCCGGGCCCTCACCCTGCCCAGCGGGACGACCGCGCCATCCTCCCCGAGGCTGATCATCGGCTTGATCGAGAGGGCGCTCCCGAGCAGCGCCTGGACCTTCCCGATCCGCCCGCCCATCTGGAGATAGCGCAAGGTGTCCAGCAGGCAGAGGATCCCCGTCCGGGCAGGCATCGATGCCAACTCCTCAACTATCCCCCCACCCGAACGCCCCTGCTCGGCGAGCTCCACCGCGGCCAGCACCTGGAACCCGGTGCCCAGGCTCACCGACCGGCTGTCAACCACGTGGATCCGGTTGCGGTCGACCGCCTCTGCGGCGACCGTCGCCGAGCTGACCGTCCCACTCAGCGCCGCCGCGATGTGGATCGAGACCACCTCATCGTCGGGGCCCTGGAGAAGCCCGCGGTATGCCGCCTCGAAGTCCGCCGGCGGAGGCTGGGAGGTCTGAGGAGGCCGCTTGGCCTGGGCGAGCCGATCGAGGAACTGGCGATCGTCCAGATCGACTCGGTCCCGGAACTCGCGGCCGCCAAACTGGAGCCGGAGCGGCACCGTCACCACCCCGGCCGCCTGGCGGCGTTCCGGGGGCAGGTCGCAGGTGCTGTCGGTGACGATCCGGACGCTCAACCGAGCTCCCCGTCACTCCGCCGAGACGATGAATTGGTAGAGGGGCTGCCCCCCCTCGTGGCGCTCCACCTCGAGCCCTGGGAACCGGGCCCGGATGCGCTTCTCCAGCTCGGCGTCGAGCTCAACCTCCACGTCGGCGCCGCGGTAGAGGGTGATCACCTCGACCGCCCCCTGGGGAAGCGCCTCCAGAGCCTCCAGGACCACCTCCGCCACCTCGCCTCCAGAGCTCGCCAGCTCCCCGTCCAAGACTCCCATGAAGGCGCCCTCGGGCACCTCGCGGTCGCCCAGCCGGGTCGATCGCGCCGCCCGGGTCACCTCGATGGCGTGAACCCCCTCCATGGCGCGTTCCATGCGGTGCCGGTTGACCTCCAGAGGTGACCCCGGGTCGAAGGCCAGCAGGGCGGCGATCCCCTGGGGCAGGTTCTTAGACGGGACCACCGCCGCCTCCGGCCCGCAGATCCGCCCCGCCTGCTCGGCGCCCAGCTCCAGGCTGGCACTGTTGGGCAGCAGGAGCACCCCCTCGGTGCCGGCATCCTCGATGCCCCGAAGTAGCTGTTCGGTCGAGGGGTGCTGGCTCTGCCCCCCCTCGACCACCGCAGCCGCCCCGAGGCCCAGAAGGAGCTCGCGGAAGCCCGCGCCCTGAGCCACCGCCACCACCCCCAGCCCGGACCGGGTGGGGGCCGCCCGGGGGGGCCGGGCACGCTCCTGCGCCTGGCGGTGCTGGGCGGTCATGTCCTCCACCTTGAGGCGCTCGATCTTGCCCAGCTGGGCGGCCCGGCTCAGCAACTGCCAGGGTTCGGCGGTGTGGAGATGGACGTGGAGCAAACCGGGCTCGCCAACCACCAGCGCCGAGTCGTCCTGGGCGTCGTCACCGAGCTGGGTGCGGACCTCGGTGGGGTCGAGGTCGGCTCCCACCAGGCCGAACTCAGTGCAGTAGCCGAAGCCGCCCTCCGGGGAGACCGCCGCGGCGGCGCCGCGGAGCTGGGCACCGTTGGCCTCCCGGCCCACCTCGGCTCCCTTCTCCGGCGCAAGGCCCCCCACCTGCTCCGCGACGGCGGTCAGGATCACCGCCAGCCCAAAGCCGCCGGCGTCGACTACCCCGGCCTCCCGGAGCAGCTCCATCTGGTTCCGGGTCCGCTCCACGGAGGCCCAGGCTTCAGCCACCACCGCCTCGGCCAGCTGGGTCAGGCCGCCCCCCCGCCGGACTTCCGCCTGGGCGGCCTCAGCGACGTCGCGTGCCACCGAGAGGATGGTCCCCTCGACCGGGCGCTTGACCGCCGAGTAGGCCACCTTGGAGGCCTCGGCGAAGGCCTGGCCCAGGGCCTCGGCGCCCAGCGCCGGCTCGCCCTTGGCGCGTTCCGCCCAGCCCCTGAGCACCTGGGAGAGGATCACCCCGGAGTTGCCCCTGGCTCCCATCAGGGCACCGTGGGCGGCCGCCCGGGCGACCTCGCTCAAGGGCGCCTCGCGGGGCAGCCGGCCCACCTCGCGGCAGGCGGCTCCCAGGGTCAGGTGCATGTTGCTGCCGGTGTCGCCGTCAGGGACCGGGAAGACGTTGAGGTCGTTGATCTGCTCGCGCTGCTCGGCGAGCCGCCGCAGGGCCCGCTCCAGCCCTTGGCGCAGGGACTTCCCGGTGACCATGGTCGGCTCAGCTGCGGCGGCGGCCTCAGCCGCCGCCATCGTGGTCCTCGGGTGGCCTGACCCCCTGCACGTTGACGTTCACCTGCAGCACCCGCAGCCCCAGATGATGTTCCAGGCTGTAGGCGACCGCGCTCATCAGGTTGTGGGCCACCTCGAGAATCCTCACCCCGTGGTCGACGATCACGTACAGGTCGACCCCCAGACCCGCGTCCTGGACCCTGAGTTCGATGCCGCGCTCAGCGTTGTCCCGGTTGAGCAGCTCGGCCAGCCCGTCGCGCAGGCCCCGCGCCGACATCCCCACGATCCCGTAACAGTCGCCGGCGGCCCGCGCCGCCAGGGCCGCCACCACCTGAGGCGAGACCTCCACCGAACCCAGCGCGTAGGTCTGCATCAGGGGCCGGTTGCTGGGCAAGTGAGCCCTCCTCTAGTGGCGCCGAGGGCGCCCGACGGGCCAGCCGCGGCGTGGCTGGTAAACTGCGGCCGGAATCATACTCGGGGTCCGATCCCAAGGGAGGGGCCCCCAAATTCAGCCTTGTTCGAGGTCGCCATGGCGAAGCGGTGCGAGATCTGCGGCAAAGGACCGGTGGCGGGCAGCAATGTGAGCCACTCCAAGGTACACACGCGTCGCCGCTTCATGCCCAACTTGGTCACTGCCCGGATCACTCCGCGAGGTGGCGGGCTGCCCCAGCGGATGCGGGTCTGCACCCGTTGCCTGCGGACCTCGAGCAAGTCCGCCTGAGCCAGCTCCGGACTAGCGGCTGAGCACCGGCCGGGGCACCCGCAACTCCTCCCCAGCGTCCCGCCGCAACTGCTCCAGCACCGAGACCATCTCGATCGCGGCCTGGGCAGCCTCGAATCCCTTGTTGCCCAGCTTGCCCCCCGCCCGCTCCTCAGCCTGGGCCACCGAGTTGACGGTGAGCACGCCGAAGCCGATGGGGACCCGGCGCAGTCGAGCCAGCGCGGCGACCCCGTCGCTGACCGTCCTCGCAACGTGGTCGAAATGCGCGGTTTCGCCGCGGATCACCGCGCCCAGGGCCACCAGGGCGTCGCCCCGGTTCCCCTCGATCAGCTCCGCCAGCCCCAGCGGCACCTCCATGGCCCCGGGGACCCAGACCAGCTCGAGCGCCCCGTCCGCGACGCCGTGCTGGCGCAGGCAGCGCTGGGCGCCCTCGACGAGGCGCTCGACCACCGCCTCGTTGAAGCGGGAGGCGACCAGGCCGACCCGCAGTCCACGGCCGTCGAGGCGGCCCTCGACCACCCTCACCCCTGGCCCTCCGGCCCCGACTCGACCCGCTCCAGGACGTGTCCTAGCTTGTCCCGCTTGGTGGCCAGGTAGCGCTGGTTGTGGCGGTTGGGCGGGATCTCGATGGGAACGCGCTCGACCATCTCCAGGCCGTGGCCCTGCAGGCCGTAGTACTTGTGGGGGTTGTTGCTCATCACCCGGAGCCGCCGCAGGCCCAGGTCGGAGAGGATCTGGCTCCCGATCTGGTAGTCGCGGCTGTCGGCGGGAAAGCCCAGCTCCAGGTTGGCCTCGACGGTGTCCAGTCCCTGGTCCTGCAGGGCATAGGCCCGAAGCTTGTCCATCAACCCGATGCCCCGGCCCTCCTGGCGCAGGTAGACCACCACCCCCTCACCGGCAGCGCTGATCTGGCGCAGCGCCTGCTGCAGCTGCGCTTGGCAGTCGCAGCGCTGGGACCCGAAGACGTCGCCGGTGAGGCACTCGCTGTGGACCCGGACCAGTACCGGCCGCTCCTCTGTCGGCTCGCCGAAGATCAGCGCCAGATGGACCGCTCCGGTGATCCGGTCCCGGTATCCGACCACCTTCCAGGTGCCCCGCTCGGTGGGGATCAGCGTCTCGGCGCCGCGCTCCACCAGTTGCTCCCGCCGGCGTCGGTAGGCGATGAGGTCGTCGATGCTGATGATGGGGATTCGATGCCGGGCGCCGAAGTCCTCCAGCTGCGGTCGCCGGGCCATGGTCCCGTCCCGATTGGCGATCTCGCAGACCACCCCGGCCAGGGTCAGCCCCGCCAGCCGGCAGAGGTCGATCACGGCCTCGGTGTGACCGGCGCGCTCCAACACTCCACCGGGACGGGCGCGAAGCGGGAAGATGTGCCCGGGACGGACGAAGTCCGCGGCCCGGAACTCCGGGTCCGCCAGGCAGCGGATGGTGGTGGCCCGGTCCTGGGCGCTGATCCCCGTGGTCACCCCTTCGCCGGCAGCATCGACCGAGACCGCGAAGGCGGTGCGGTAGCGGGAGGTGTTGTGCTCCATCATCGGGGGCAGCTCCAGCTCGTCCAGCCGCCGCGCCTCCATGGCGACGCAGATCAGTCCCCGGGCCTCGGCCATCATGAAGTTGACCTTCTCCGCGGTGCTGAATTCGGCGGCCAGGAAGAGATCCCCCTCGTTCTCTCGGTCCTCGTCATCGATCACGATGACGAAGCCGCCCTTGGCGAACTCGGCGAGCGCCTGCTCGATGGTGGCGACAGCCATCTCAGACGGCCCGCCCCGGCGACTGGGTAGCGTCGCCCAGGGTCCGCTCCGGCAGCCTGGGGCGGGCTCCCAGGAGCCGCTCCACCAGCTTGGCGATCGAGTCCGCCTCCAAATTGACCATGGTGCCCACCCGATACCCACCCGCCACCGTGCAGGCCACCGTGTGGGGCACCAGCGAGACTCGCACCAGGGCGCCGTCCTGGGCCAGATCCTCGGCGTCGACCACCGTCAGCGAACAGCCGTCGATGGCGATCGAGCCCTGGGCGACGCAGTAGCGACCCACCGACTCGGGAACCCTCACGGTGAGCCAGCGAGCGTTCTCTTCACCCTCGACCAAGGTGACCTCCCCGGTGGCGTCGACATGGCCGCTGACCAGGTGGCCGCCGACCGGGTCTCCCAGTGCTAGGGCCGACTCCAGGTTCACGGGGTCGCCTTCGCAGAGCCGGCCCAGGTTGGTCCGACGCCGGGTCTCGGGCATCACCTCGGCGAAGGCCCCCGCGGGCTCGTGCCGGATCACCGTGAGGCAGCAGCCGTTGACGGCCAGGCTGTCTCCCACCGCCAGGTCCCCCCAGCCCTCGGGATGGGCGATGGAGAGGGTCTCGGGCAGCTCCGCCGAGCGGGGCCGGACGTGTCCCACGGCGTGGACGATCCCGGAGAACATCTTCTACACCTCCGCCGTCAAGAGGAGGTCCCGGCCGACCGGCTCGGCCCTGAGCCCGGTGGCCCGCCAGCCCTCCCCTAGACTGGCGACTCCGGCGCCGGCGAAGGGTCCGGGGGCGGCGACACCGCCGAGGACGATGGGGGCCAGGAAGGCTGCGATCCGGTCGCCCAGTCGCTGTTCCAGGAAGGACCCCAGCAGGGTCGGGCCGCCCTCCACCAGGAGGCTGGTCACCTCCCGCCGGGCCAGCTGCCGCAGGAGTTCGGCGATATCCACCCCTCCTGAGCCCGCGGGCAGCTCCACGACCTCGGCACCGGCCCGGGTCAGGGCTCCCGACCGTGCCGGGTCGGCTCCGGCCACTGTGGCCACCCACACTGGCCCCCCCGAGGCTTGCAGAAGCCGGGCCCCCGGGGGCGTCCGGAGCCTGGTGTCCACCACCGCGCGAAGCGGTTGGCGCAGCTCCCTTGACCCGTCCCTGGCGGTGAGCCTGGGATCGTCCGCCAGGACCGTCCCCGAACCCACCAGCACTGCGTCGTGCTGCGAGCGGAGCAGGTGCGCCCGCTCCCGGGCTGGCTCGGAGGTGATCCACTGCGACTGACCGCCCGAGGTGGCCACCTTGCCGTCCAGACTCATGGCGAACTTGAGGGTGACCAGCGGCCTGCCCTGGGTCACCCAGCAGGCAAACTCGCGGATCAGCTCCTTGGCCCGCTGCTCCTGCTCGCCTACCCTGACCTCGACCCCGGCCGCCCGGAGCAGCTCAGCGCCGTGGCCGTTGACCCTGGGGTTGGGATCTAGAGTGGCGATACGCACCTCGGCGACTCCGGCTGCCAGCAGGCGCTCGGTGCAAGGCCCGGTGCGACCCTGGTGGCAGCAGGGCTCAAGGGTCACCCAGAGAGTTGCGCCCCGGGCCAGCTCCCCGGCACGCTGTAGGGCCACCACCTCGGCGTGGGCCGAGCCGGGTCCCAGGTGGTGACCCTCGCCGACGACCTCCCCGTCCCGGGTCAGCACCGCCCCCACCGTGGGATTGGGCGAGGTCCGATAACGGGCGCCGCTGGCCAGCGTCAGGGCGCGCGCCATCGGACCTGGATCGCCGCCCCTCCACTCCGGAGCTGGTTGGCTCACTCTTGCTCCCTGCTACGAGGCAGGGAGCAAGGACCGGGCGATTGGCGCCCGGGCCCGTCTTCTCCCATCCAGACTCAAGACCCGAGCCCTGCTCGTGCCTCTGACTGTCGGCTCCGGATTTCCACCGGATCCTGCACTCTGGGATCGGCTCCCAGTAGCGCTCGCGGGCTGTCACCGCCGGTCGGGATTCTCACCCTGCCCCGAAGACGATCTCAGCCTAGCACAGGGGAACGCACGTGAGATCCGGGGGCGTCGCCGGCACCGGCGACGCATCAACGGGCTCAGCCGCTGTCCAGCCTTCGGCCGAGCCTCCGCGGGGCCACCAGGCGGTAGCTGTCCTCCACCAGGTCCCTGACCTCCGCCCAGTCCAGAGGGCGGTGCAAACGGACTCCAACCCAGCCAAAGCGCCCCACGTACGGTGGGACGAAGTAGGTCTCCGGCTGGCTCGCAGTCAGCGCCTCCTGACCTCCGGGGGGCACCTTGCACCAAAAGGCCGTCTCCCCGTCGCCATGGTGGTTGACCATGTGCATGGCAAAGATCCGACCGGCCACCTTGAAGGACGGGTTGCCCACACCGTGGGGGTCCTCCGCGGCCTCGGGCAAGCTGAGACAGAGCTGGCGCAGCCGTTTCAGCGATGGGTCAGCCGGCACTCACGAGCTCAGGGCCGTGTCGGACCCGTGGCGCCCCGAGGGCGATCAACTGGGCCAGCCACCCTGCGGACGCGCTGGGCGCCACTGACCGCTCGCGCTGGTCGGAGCGCGAAGGCCCCGTTGCGACCGCCGCCCGGTCCGTCGACGACCACGAGCCCGGCAGCGGCC
The DNA here is from genome assembly GCA_050733915.1 of Candidatus Dormibacteria bacterium. Classification (GTDB taxonomy): domain Bacteria; phylum Chloroflexota; class Dormibacteria; order Aeolococcales; family Bog-877; genus Bog-877. The sequence goes on from JBOHUH010000092.1 coordinate 22,714, forward strand.
GAGGCCACCTGGCGCACCCGCACCGCCAGCTCGACGCAACTCAGCCTCAGCGCAGTGGCCACTTCCCCAGTATCCGCCGCCGACGCCAGCTGGACCCAGCTGGCCGGGGGGTCCCCAGCCTGCGGGGCGGACCCACCTACCATGGCTCTCGGCAAGGCGCGCCCTCCCCCTGGCCCAGTGGCACGGTCGGGGCTCGCCCCGCTCTTACGTTGAGGGAACTCAGACTTGGAGTTGGCCATCGGTTTCGGGTCTGGAGAGGGCTGGCTGCAGTTTGGCGAACTGGCGCTGGCATTGCTCCTGGGCAGCGCCATCGGGCTGGAGCGCGAGCTGCGCCAGAAGGCCGCCGGGATGCGTACCAACGCCCTGGTGGGGCTCGGTGCCTGCCTCTTCATGCTGATCAGCAAGTACGGCTTCTCGGACGTGCTCAGTCCAGGCCGAGTTGTCCTGGACCCCTCCCGGGTGGCGGCTCAGATCGTCACCGGCATCGGCTTCATCGGCGGAGGTCTGATCTTCGTCCGGCGCGACCTCGTCCGCGGGCTGACCACGGCCGCGGTGGTCTGGCTGACCGCGGCGGTCGGGGCCGCGGCCGGGGCGGGCCTTCCTCTGCTGGCGGTGGCGGCCACCGGGGGCCACTTCCTGGTCATCTACGGCTACACCCCGCTGGTGCACCGCCTGCAGGGCCAGGGTGGCGCACCCACCCAGATCCGGGTCCGCTACAGCCACGCCAGCGGCGCGCTGCGCCGGGTGATCTCGCTCTGCACCCAGGGGGGCTTCACGGTGATGGAACTCTCGGTGGAGCGCGACCCCGGAGCCGATGACGATGACGGCGGCCCCGCCGCGCGGCGCCACCCCGGCGAGGCCCGGGCGGTGGACGTGCTGATGATCATCAGCGGCCGGGGCTCGATACCCGATTTGGTGAGTGACCTCTCAGCCGTCCCCGGGGTGGTCGCGGTCAACGCCGGAGTCGATGAGTCGGGGTCGGAGTCGCCCTGACCGACCGCCAGTTGGTTGGGGCGGCTGGGCTACGGAGCCAACCGGACCACCCAGCGCCAGGGTCGGCTGCCGCTAACATCAGTCTCGCGCGCCGAGGTGGTGGAATGGTAGACACGCTGCTTTGAGGGGGCAGTGAGCGCAAGCTCGTCCGGGTTCAACTCCCGGTCTCGGCACCAGGTCAGCCGCCCCCAGCGTCAGGCTGGACCGGAGAGGCGCTCCACCAACCGGTAGAGGAATTGGGACGCGGTCATCCCGTCGATCACCCGGTGGTCGAACGAGAGCGAGAGGTTGGCGCGCCGGCCCACCACCACCTGCCCATCCCTGACCACCGCGCGCTCCTGGATGGCATGCACCCCCAAGATCGCCAGGTTGGGCCAGTTCACCAGGGGGGTGGCCAGCAGTCCACCGAGGCGGCCGCCACTGGAGACGGTGAAGGTGGAGCCCCTCAGGTCGGCCGCGGAGAGAGTACCCGACCGGGCAGCATCCACGACCCGCCGCAGCTCCTCATGGAACTCCGCGCCGGGCAGCTGGTCGGCATCCCGGATCGTCGCCACCCGCAGCCCCTCGGCGGTCTGCACGGCGATCCCCAGTTGCACCTTGGGGTGGTAGACCAACTCCAACGCTGACTCATCCAGGCTGGCATTGAAGATCGGCGCCTCCGCCAACTCCGCAAGCACCCCCCGGCAGATCAACCCCAGCAGAGTTGGCACCGCCCCTGACCCCGCCACGGCCTTGGCCAGCTCAGCCTCCAGCGGCTCCACGTCCAGCTCTAGGACCACGGTGACCTGGGGAACGTGGTGGCGCGCCTCGGCCACCTGCTCAGCCATCACCCGGGCAGCGCCCCGCAGCGGTACCCGGCGGCCCTCGCCGCTGCGCTCCAGGTCGGACATCCTTACCCGCCCCCCGGGTCCGCTGCCAGGGACCTCCTCCAGGTCGATCCCGCGCTGTCGAGCAACGTGGCGCACCGCCGGCAGTGCCCCGACCCGGCTGGCGGCCGGTTCAACCGGAAGGGCAGCCGGGGGCCGTGGCATCGGCTCCACCGGCGGCGCCTCGAGGGCGGTGACCGGCGCCTCCTCACCCCCCACGCGGAGCAGCGGATCGCCCACCCTGATCTTGGCTCCCTCCGCCACCAGCACCGCCTCCACCCGCCCCGCGAACGGCGAGGGGATCTCCACGGTGGCCTTGTCGGTGCCGACCACTCCGAGCACCTGATCGCGGCTCACCGTGTCGCCTTCGCGGACCCGCCACTCCACCATCTCCCCCTCGGTCACCCCCTCGCCCAGGTCGGGCAGCCGGAACTCCGCCACTCGAGGCGCCTCAGTAGGCCAGCATGGCGTGGGCGGCAGCCACCACCCGACCGATCGACGGCAGGGCGTCGTCCTCGTTCTGGGCCAGCGGGAAGGGCATCTCCATTCCGGAGACCCGCAGGGTCGGTGCCAGCAGCCGGTCGGCGACCTCCTCCTGGAGGAGGGCGGCCACCTCGGCCCCCACCCCGCAGTGGCGGGCCGCCTCGTGCACCACCAGCACCCGGCCGGTCTCCTCGGCGGCGGCGCAGATCCTCTCCCGATCCAACGGGTAGATGGAGCGCAGGTCGAGAACGCCCGCCGAGCAGCCCTCGCGCTCCAGCTGGTCCGCCGCTCCCAGGGCCACCTCCAGCATCGCCCCATAGGCGAGCACCGTGAGGTCGCTCCCAGGCCGTGCCGTCACCGCCTGGTCAAGGCTCCCGGGATCGAATCTCGCGGGAACGCTCTGGCGCCCCCTGCGGTACATCCGCTTGGGCTCGAGGAAGACCACCGGGTCCTCGCAGAGGGCGGCGCCGAGGAGCAGCTCACCCGCCGAGAGAGGGTCGGAAGGCACCACCACCCGCAGCCCGGGCATGTGGCTGAAGAGGGTCTCTGGGGAGTCCGAATGGAGCTCGGGAGCTCGGGTGCCTCCGCCGTAGGGCAGCCGCACCACCATGGGCAGGCCGTAGGCGCCTCTGGTCCGCCAGCGGAACCGGGCCGCCTGAGACACCAGCTGCTGGAAGGCGGGGTAGACGAACGCGTCGAACTGGATCTCCAGCACCGGGCGCAGGCCCACCAGGCACATTCCAATCGCCGCCCCGACGAAGCCGGCCTCGCTCAGCGGGGTGTCGACCACCCGTTCCTCGCCAAAGCGCTGCTGTAGTCCGGCGGTGGCCCTGAAGACGCCTCCGTTGGCCCCGATGTCCTCGCCGAGCAGCAGGGCCCGCTCGTCTTCCTGGAGCAGCTGGCCCAGGCCCCGGCTGATGGCCTCGACCATGTTCAGCTCGGACGTGGTAGTCACCCCCCGGCTGGCTTCGGGGCGATCCACGGCGGCTCGCGCAGACGATCTGGGGACAGCCCCCAGGGAGTTTCGGCGTGGACTGTGGCAGCGATCTCCTCCACGCTCACCCGTGGCACCCCCTCGATGGCGTCACCGATGTCGCGAACCTCGGCGGCAGCATCGGCCCGGATCCGACTCAGCTGCTCCTCGGCGGCGATCCCGGCGGCGGTGAGCGCCAGCTGAGTCCGGCGCAGCGGCTCCATGGGGTCCCAGAGCCGGCCAGCCCGCTCGTCACGGTAGAGGGAGGGCTCGTCGGCGGTGCCATGGGGACCGAGCCGGTATCCCACGGCCTCGATCAGGGTCGGCCCACCCCCCGCCCTGGCGCGGGCGGCGGCCTCATGGACCACCTCGTAGCACGCGAAGACGTCAAAGGCGTCGACCCGGACCCCGGGGATACCGTAGGCCGCCGCCTTGTCGGCAATTCGAGGCACCCGGGTCTGCTTGTGCAGGGGCGTGCTGATCGCCCACTGGTTGTTGTGGATGAGGAAGATCACTGGCGCGGCCACCACCGCGGCCAGGTTGCAGGCTTCGTGAAAGTCGCCCGCGGAGGTCGCCCCGTCGCCGCCATAACCCAAGGTCACCAGGTCCTGGCCCCGCAGCCGAGCCCCCCAGGCTGCCCCCACGGCGTGGGGCAGATTGGTCGCCACCGGGACGCAGATGGGCGCCGTCCGGTACTCCATCACGTCATGCCAGCCCCCGGGGTGGCCACGCCACATCAGCAGCGGGACCAGGGGGGGGCACCCGCGCAGGGTCACCACCGCAGTCTGTCGGTAGGTGGGGAAGAGCCAGTCCCGCGACTCCAGCGCTCCGACACTGGCCGCCTGCACCGCCTCCTCCCCGTAGAAGGTGGGGTAGGTACCGATCCTGCCTTGGCGTTGCAGGATCACCGCCCGCTCGTCGAACGCCCGCAGCCGGGCCATGGCGGCGAAGAGGTCGATGGCCAGCTGAGCGGGCCACCGCTTGAGTGCGGCCAGCATCTCCGGCTCCGCCAGGCCAAGGATGGTGTGAGCGCCCTCCAGGAGTTCCGCACCGGGCGCTCCCGCGGCCGGGGCCCGCGGCGGTGAAAGTGCAGCACTGGCGATCTCAGACGGGGTCCCCACAGCGGGCTAACTGTAGCAACGAGGTGCTGGGCTGCCCGTTCGGTACAGTGGGCCAAGGGGTGCCCTTCGGTGCCCTGACTTGGTGGAAGGAGGCCGACCTTGGGGACCGCCGCGACCTCGAGCCCCGACCCCACCTATCTGAACCAGTCGGGGCGATCTCGGGCGGTCCTGCTGATGGCTTACGGCAGCCCTCGCAGCGCCTCCGAGATCCTGCCCTACTTCACCCACATGCGCGGCGGCAGCCCCCCGGCGGCCCCCGCCCTCGCCGAGCTCGTGCGACGCTATCAGGCGATCGGAGGGAGCTCACCGCTGCAGCAGATCACGGCCGCCCAGGCGGGCGCCCTGGAGGAGGAGCTGCGGCGCCGTGATGGCACCCACTGGCGGGTCGTGGTGGGCATGAAGCATTCGGCGCCGTTCCTGGAGGACGCGGCGGCCGAGCTGCGCTCGAGCGGAGTCGCCGAGGCGGTGGCCTTAGTCCTCGCCCCTCACTACTCGGTGTTGAGCGTCGGCGACTACGTGGGCCGGGTCAGAGCCGCCTTGGCAGGAGCTGCGGGCCCGCCTCAGATCCACTTCATCACCGACTGGCATCTCTTCCCCGGCTACGTACGCTGGCTGGCGACTCAGGTGCGGCGCCAACTCGCTGAGCTTGGCGCCCCCTGGGAGAGAGACGCACTGGTGATCTTCACTGCGCACAGCCTGCCCGCGCGCCTTCGTGAGATGGGCGACCCGTATCCCGACCAGCTGGCCGAGACCGCGACTGCGGTGGCCCAGGAGGCTGGCCTGCGGCGCTGGACCGTCGCCTGGCAGAGCGTTGCCCGCACCGGTGAGCCCTGGCTCGGGCCGGAGCTTCTGGACGTGGTCCGGGAGGAGGCCGGCGCCGGCACCAGGGAGTTCCTGGTTTGCGCTTGTGGGTTCACCGCCGACCACCTGGAAATCCTCTACGACTTGGACCTGGAGGCGCGGACCGAGGCAGCCCGGCTCGGGGTACGGCTGGTGCGGACGGCCATGCCTAACGCCGACCCAGAGTTCGTGGCGGCCCTCGCCGACCTGGTGCAGGCGGAGCTCGCCGCCACCCCTTGAGCCGGGCTCCACGCCAGCTGGCGGTGATCGGCGCCGGAGCCTCCGGACTGGCGGCTGCGGTCGAGCTGGAGCGTCTCGCGGCGGATGCGTCGGAGCCGATCTCCCTAAGACTTTTTGAGGCGGCCGAGCGCCCCGGGGGCAAGGTTTTTACCAGCGACTTCTCCGGTGGCCCCGTAGACCTGGGCGCGGAGAGCCTGCTGGGCCGCGGAGCGGAGGTCGAGGAGCAGATCCAGGTGCTTGGCTTGGGACCCGAGGTGGTCCGTCCCGCGACCACCTCCGCCGCGATCTGGAACGGTCGCCGACTGGTGGCGATCCCCAAGGACTCGGTGCTGGGCATTCCGCTCCACCCCTGGCGTCCCGACGTGGTCCGGGCGGTCGGCCTCCTCGGCGCTGCCCGGGCTGCCCTCGAACCCCGGCTTCCCCGCGGCCCGGCCGACCCCGACGGCGCCCTCGGCCCGTTCCTCAGCGACCGGGTTGGGAAGGCAGTGTTTCGGCGTCTGGTGGACGCCCTCGTCGGCGGCATCTACGCCGGGCCTGCGGCGAGTCTCAGCTCCGGGGCAGTCGCACCGCAGCTGCTGGGGGCCGTGCAGGACCGAAGCAGCCTACTTCAGGGACTCCGGCGCGCAGCGGCTCCCAGCCTAGGACCCTCCCCGTTTCTCAGCTTCCGGGGAGGGCTCGGCCAGCTGATCCAAGCGATGGGCGCCCGCCTTCCCGAGAGCAGCCTCGAGCTCGGTCGTCCGGTCAGCCGCCTGCAAGCTCTCCCGAACGGCGGGGTCCAGGTTCACGCCCCGGGAGGGCCTCCCGCCGACTTCTCAGGGGCCATCCTCGCCGTGCCGGCTCCCGCGGCCGCCACCCTGCTCGAGCCAGTCGATGCGCGCCTGGCCTCTCTCCTGCGTCACCTGGAGTACGCGTCGGTCGGCACCATCACCCTCGCCTATCCCGAGGACGCGCTTCTCCGGCCGCTCTCGGGCAGCGGCTTCCTGGTCCTCCCGCGGCCCCGCCGTACGGTCACCGCCTGCACCTTCCTCGACCGCAAGTGGCCGGGGCTGGGGAGGCCGGGACGGATCCTGCTCCGGGCTTCGGTGGGCAGCTTCGGCGACGAGTGGGCACTGGCCCTCGACGACACCACCTTGGTGGCCTCGGTGCACCGAGAGTTGCGCCGCATCCTAGGTCTGCTCCGCCTGCCGGTGGAGGCCCGCGTTGAGCGCTGGCACGGGGCGCTGCCCCAATACCAGGTCGGGCATCTGGCCTGGAAGGCGCAGGTCGGCGAGGCGGCGGCCCGACTCCCCCTCACCGTCGAGCTCACCGGAGCGGCGTACAACGGAGTTGGCGTCGCCACCTGCCTCCGCGAGGGAGCAGCCTCAGCTGGGCGTCTTTGGGAGCGCCTGCGAAGCAGGTAGCCGCGGGGACTTCGAAAGTGGTGGTGCTGCGACAATCGCCAGGACCATGGCCACCAGTTCAGTCCCCCAACCGCCAGAGCCGCTCCAGATCGCTCCCGGAGGGAACTCCGAAGGGGGCCTGGAGCTGCTGGTAGTCCGCCTGCTCGCCGAGCTCGGTGAGAACCCCCAGCGGCAGGGGCTCCAAGAGACCCCGCGCCGGGTGGCCGAGAGCCTCAGCTTCCTTACATCTGGCTACCGGGTGAACCTCGACCAGCTGCTGGCCCAGGCGGTCTTCGACGAGCCCTACGACGAGCTGGTGGTGGTGCGTGACATCCGCTTCTACAGCCTCTGCGAGCACCACCTGCTGCCTTTCTTCGGGGTAGCCCACGTCGGCTACCTGCCTCGGGGCCGGCTCATCGGCCTCAGCAAGATCCCCCGCCTGGTCGACGCCTTCGCCCGCCGCCTCCAGGTCCAGGAGCGCATGACCAGCGAGATCGCCGCCACCCTCCAACACCACCTGGATCCGCGAGGCGCCGCGGTGGTGCTCGAGGCGGACCACCTCTGCACCATGATGCGGGGTGTGGACAAGCCGGGCAACCGGACCATCACCAGTGCCATGACCGGTGTCTTCCGCCGCGACCCTCGAACTCGAGCAGAGTTCATGGGTCTGATTCGCGGCTGAGGATGGCTGAGGTCGAGCTGGGCGGCACCAGCCGGGTCGGGCTGGAGGAGTTGCTGGGTGAGCTGGGTCAGCCGCGCTATCGGGCCACCCAGATCCGCGAGCAGGCTTGGCGTGGCCACGCCGAGGCCTTCGCGGGGATGGGTGTGCTGCCGCTCTCGCTGCGGAGCCGGTTGGCCGAGCGGCTCAGCTTCCAGAGCCTGGAGTTGGTAGCCGAGACCCACGCCGACCGGGGCCTGACCCGCAAGTTGTTGCTCCGCTGCCACGACGGCGAGCAGGTGGAGACCGTCCTGATCCGACACCCCGCCAGTACCGGGGGCCGGCCCCGCAATACGGTCTGCGTCAGCTGTCAGGTGGGCTGCGCCATAGGCTGCGTCTTCTGCGCCACCGGGCAACTCGGACTGCGTCGCAACCTCAGCGCTGCCGAGATCGTCGACCAGGTCCGACTGGCTGGCCATAGGTGGCGGGAGCTGGGATGGGGGCTCCCCACCAACGTGGTCTTCATGGGCATGGGCGAGCCGATGCACAACTACGGACCGGTGGTCGAGTCGATCCGCCTGCTCCATGAGTGGGGAGTCTCACCTCGCAACGTGGTGGTCTCCACCAGCGGCCTGGTGCCCGAGATCGACCGCCTCGGCACCGAACAGCTTCCGGTGCGCTTAGCGATCTCGCTGCATGCCGCGGACGACCGGCTACGTGACCAACTGGTACCTCTCAACCGGCGCTATCCCCTGGCCGAGCTGGTAGCCGCGGCACTCCGCTTCCGTGGTGCCACCGGACGAAGGGTCACCCTCGAATACGTGCTGATCGCCGGGGTCAACGACCAGCCCGAGCAGGCGACCGCCCTTCGCCACCTTGCGGCCAGGATCCAAGCCCACGTGAACCTGATCCCCATGAACCCCATCCCCAACAGCGAGCTGGCAGCTCCCAGCCAACGTGCCAGTCGACAATTCGCGGAGATGGTGGGAAGTCGGGCCACCCTGCGCTTCTCCAGGGGCGAACGCGCCAACGCCGCCTGCGGCCAGCTTCGCGGTGGCCTCGCGGCACTGCCTCGCCGCGCAGCCGCCGCGGGATCGGCCGCAGTCGAACTCGCCGGCGGGTGAAGTGGTGGACCAGCGGGCGGCCGTGGCCCTCCGAGTACACTCGAGGTTCCTCCGGAGGTATCCAACGAGGCTGGCCCGCTCAGCCTGGCGGGAGGTATGCGATCCACGTTGCCGTCAGTGATGGTGTCGGCTGGGTTGGGGCGGGGAGTACTCGCCTGCAGCTGCTGAGCGGCACCGGCCATTACCGGCGCTGCAGCCCGGGAAGGGCGAAGCTCCAGTGAGCTACGGCGCCGCCTGGACCCACCTTTACGGTTACGCCTTCCAACCTGGGGCGTGGATCCCAGTCCTGGCAGCGGCCTTCCTCTACTGGCGCGGTCGGCGCCAGATGAGCCGTCACCCCGAGCCCGGAAGTCCCCGCATCGGGAACTGGCGCGCGGTCTCCTTCTACGTGTCCCTCTTCCTCATCCTGCTCGCGCTCCAGGGACCGATCAACCAGCTGGGCTACCGGCTGTTTTGGATGCACATGGTGGAGCACTGCCTGCTCCAGATGGTCGCGGCTCCACTCCTGCTGGTCGGAGCACCGTTGCTTCCCTGGTGGCAAGCGCTGCCCCGAACCTGGCGGACTGCGATCGCACCACGGGCTCAGGCTGTGGGTCGGCAGCTCGTGCCCCGCACCGTCGGCCACCTGCTCCGCCATCCCGCGACTGGGGTTGCCACCCTGGCGCTGACCTTCTGGACGTGGCACATTCCGTTTGTCTTCGATGTCACGCTGAACAACTGGTTTCTACATGGATTTGAATTTGGGACCCTCCTGCTGGGGGGGCTGGTCTACTGGTCCCAAACGGTTGATAGCTACCCCCTGCGCCGGCAACTAACCACCTGGCCCCTCGCCGGCTACCTGGTGCTGGGTACCGCGGTCATGTGGGTGATCGCGCTCAGCCTCGGCTTTTCAAGCCACCCCTGGTACTCGCCGTACTATCTGCTCGCCAGCCGGCCGGGCGGGATCTCCGCCCTGACCGACCAGCAGTGGGGCGCGGGGGTAGCCTGGGTGCCGGCGGCGATCCCCGCCGAGATCATGCTCGACATCATCGTGCTGCAGTGGCTCCAAGAGGACGAGCGCCGCGCCGACGCCGAGGTAGACCTTTATCACCAGAGGCAAGCCTCGCTTCAGGAACGTCCGAGCCCCAAGGATCCGTGATCCGTAGGGCCGCATCGTGAGGCCCTGGCTGCACTGGCTCGCGCTTTGGGAGTTCAGTCCGGCGATCTGGGCGCTCTGTGGACTGGCGGTGCTGCTCTACGTCTGGATGCCGGGCGCCCGCCGCGATCGGCGGGCGCTGGCCTGGGTGGTCGGGGTCGTAGTGGTCCTTTTGGCATTGGAGTCACCGGTGGACGTGGTGGGCGAGCGCTTCCTCTTCAGCGTCCACATGGGCCAGCACCTGCTCTTGGCGATGGTAGCTCCGCCGCTGCTGACCCGCGGCCTTCCCGACGCCACCGTCGACTGGCTGCTGCGCAGCCCCGCGGCACCGGTGATCCGGGTCCTCGTACAGCCGGTGCTCGCGGTCACCGTCTACTTCATGATCCTGATCCTCTGGCACCTGCCGGGACCGCTCGACTATTCCCTGGGCAACCCTGCCGTCTACCTGCTGCAGCACTTCACCTTCTTGGTGATCGGGCTGTGCTTCTGGTGGGCCATCGTGATCCACCGAGAGGGTGAGAGCTGGAACCTCGGCGCCATCGGCGAGGTCGTCTACCTCACCTGCGGTGCCCTGCCCGCGGTGGTGGTCGGCCTGACCTTGGCCCTGCTCCCCACCGCCATTTACGGTGTCTACGCGCACCGCAGCGCCTTGCTCGGCGTGTCCGCGGTCGGCGACCAGCATCTCGGCGGGCTCATGATGTTTGGCTTTGACAACCTCCTGATGGTCGGGGTGGCTGGTTTCTACTTCTGGCGGCTGTTCCCACCCGACGGCGCTGACGACCAGCTGGAACTGCTATCCCGTCCGGATCGCGAACGGCGTGCTTGAGTAAAAAAAAGAGACCCGGCGATGACCTACTCTCCCACCCCGTCTCCAGGGCAGTACCATCGGCGCAGACGGGCTTAACTGCTGTGTTCGGAATGGGAACAGGTGTTTCCCCGTCGCTATCGTCACCGGATCTCGAAAAGACGAGCGGACGACCGCCGGCCACACGGGCAACGGCAGGTCACCGGCTCGCCAAGAGAGCTGCGCGAGATGGCAGTCAACTTCGGGGTCAGCCCGCAGGCACACCCCTGAACAGTGTGGGAGAGAGTGGTCAAGCCCTCGACCGATTAGTACCGCTCAGCTGAAGGCATTGCTGCCCTTACACCCGCGGCCTATCAACCAGGTGGTCTGCCTGGGGTCTTACCCGGTTAA